>JABIQA010000129.1 GCA_018699155.1 Chromatiales bacterium | reverse complement strand
GCTCATCATCACCAATCAACTGACGCTTAGGATCAGTCGACAATGTGGTCTTACCGGTGCCTGATAGACCGAAGAAAATTGCGGTATCGCCGTCTGCACTGACATTGGCCGAACAATGCATAGAAGCGATGCCCTGAAGTGGCAAAAGATAGTTCATCATGGCGAACATACCCTTCTTCATTTCGCCGCCATACCAGGTGCCGCCGATCAGCTGCATTTTTTCTGTAAGGTTAAAGGCTACAAAATTTTCAGAATTCAGGCCTTGTTTTTGCCAATCAGGGTTGGTCACCTTGGCACCATTCAACACCATGAAATCGGGTTCGAAGGTTTTTAGTTCTTCGGCAGTCGGACGGATAAACATGTTGGTGACGAAGTGAGCCTGCCATGCAACCTCGGTAACAAAACGAACTGACAAACGAGTCGCAGTGTTGGCGCCACAATAAGCATCGACAACAAACAAGCGTTTACCGCTGAGCTGCTCTACAACCAGCTTTTGCAAGTCAACCCAGACATCCAGTTCAATTGATTTGTTGTCATTCTTGCCCTGATCGGCCCACCAGATAGTGTCGCGACTGACATCATCTTTAACGATGTATTTGTCTTTCGGTGAGCGACCGGTAAAGATACCTGTATCAACGGAAACAGCACCTGACTCGGTAACGTAACCTACGTCATAACCTCTCAGACTGGGGGCGGTTTCTTCCTCAAACAGCTTGTCGTAACTCGGGTTATGAATAATCTCTTGGGCATTGAGGATGCCGCGTTCGGCCAGATAGCTCTCAAGCGCTGATGTCATTTTATGTCTCCGACTGCGGGGGCCGTGCCACCCTGCAGTGTGTTCTTAAATTCTTATTAGGACCACCGCAAAGCACGGTAATCGTCCTGGTTTTATATGCGAAACAGCCCGCCGGTCGGCGAGCTGTTATCGAAGGGATACAAGGTTACCCCAAATTGCATAAATGGACAAACCCAAAAAGGCGATAAGAACCCAAACAGGCATACTCAAACCGAGGAAAATCCAGCTAATTTCGGCACATTCACCCGAACCGGTGAAGGCCATAGCCAACACATCGGCGAGCGGAAACGTATCGAGCATGAAATCGAGCCCCGGACCGCAAGCAGGCACATCTTCTGCCGGCAGATTCTGCAGCCAGATATGCCGTGCTGCCACACCAGCACCCCCAAGCGATGCCAACGTCATCAATCCGGCGTAAATGCGCCGCCCAGTCACTCCTGGGTTCTGCAAGGCGGCCAGCAAAAATAATAATCCCACAACAATTACCCCAAGCCGCTGCAGCACACACAAAGGACATGGTGCAAGATTCAGGAAAGTCTGCGCGTAGAGCGCATACAACATTAGTGCGCAACAGGTCAAAAAGCCTGCCACGTTGATATTCCTGTGGGTCATTAACGGGTGGTTCACCGATCGTTGTAATGCCATAGTCAAACGGTCCTGAATATTTCTATAGTTTTATGAAATTTAAACTTCCATGGGTGGATAAAACGCAACCGGATGCTACTTAGTAGGTCACGTTGTCACGCAAATAGTTCGGTTGTGCCGCAAATGCGTCACTCAAATCACCACTCACAAACGCATGCCTGGCAAGTGATAACAAATCGTCAGCTAGCGGCAAACAATCAACACTGTCAGCCACAATAAGTTCGCGCCCATCATTCAGCAGATCCGGATACACACTCCATGCAGGTCCGGCTAAAAATACCCCGGCCACTTCGTGCTGTTCGGCAAATGCATTTAGACTAAATTGTCCGGGTGTTACTAAAGCATCCGGTACCAACGCTTCCGGCCTACCATCAATAATTCGATAAAAGCCGACGTAAGCCTCGCCCTGACGAGCATCAAGTCCTGCTGCAATTACCAGGGACTCTTCGCATGCCACACCCACTCTGACCGCCAGCAAGCCGAGAGTCGAGTAGCGAAATACTGGGATCTGCAGACCATAAGCTAATCCCTGCGCCACCGCCGCGGCAATCCGAACTCCGGTAAAACCTCCAGGGCCACAGCCAAACGCGATGCACTCTAAGTCGGGAGGACTAATGCCCGCCTTCGTCAGCAAGCCATCAATTTTCGCATACACCTCTCCGGCTCCTGGACGCTTGCCACTTAAAGCGCAACTGTGCACATACCCTTCATGACATACGGCTACCGTTGATAAGGCGGTTGCCGTCTCAATAGCCAGTGCCGTAAAAGGTGTATCAATTTGTGGTATTTGCGCAGTCATGATGTCAATTAATGGCCTTAATGTTCGCTGTGTGCTGCGAAGAATGCCAGCGCACCCTTTACTTCTCGTGTCTGTGGCATGTCGGGCAGACTAGAGAGAAACAACTTGCCATAGTTGCTGCCCACTAAACGAGGGTCGCAGAGTACCACTACTCCCCAATCGTCGGCATCACGAATCAGACGTCCAACCCCCTGCTTCAAGCTAAGCACGGCCTGCGGCAGCTGGTAATCGCGAAACGGGTTGCCCCCCGATGCAGAAATCGCTTCAAGCCTGACCTGCAGCATGGGATCACCCGGCGATGCAAATGGCAGCTTATCGATAACCACAAGTACCAGATTATCGCCGCGCATGTCCACGCCTTCCCAGAAGCTACTGGTGCCCAGCAATACCGGATTTTCCATTGCAGCAAACTGCTCCAGCAAGCGAGTACGGGGCACCCGGCCCTGCACCAACAGCGGAAAATCAAATAAAGGGTCACGCTCCAATATACTGGCAGCATCACGCAAGGCACGGTGACTGGTGAACAGCAAAAATGCCCGGCCCTTGCTGGCGGCAATCAACGGTTTAATAGTTTCCAGCAAAGCAGCCGTATACCCAGGGCTGTTAGGCGCCGGCAACTGAGGTGGAAGATACAACAGGGTTTGCTGCTGATAATCGAAAGGACTGGGTATCTGCTGAGTTGCACAGGCCTTCATACCAAGCCGGTTCAGGAAATGCGAGAAGTCCTGATCGACTGCTAACGTGGCCGAGGTAAAAACCCAGGAGCAGTTTTGCTCCTTCAGCAATTTACTCAGACTCTCGGCAATATCTACCGGAGTGAAATTGCAGGTAAATCCCATGCGAGTCAAACCCACCCAACGCAAGCCCTTGCTAGCATCAGCACCCAATAATTTTTCCAGTGTGTCATAGCTGCTGCGCGCGCGCTCTAAACAACGCAATAAAGGCGGCAGAAGATCGTCTTCAGACAAATCTTCCAACCAATCAATTACCAACTGAATAACTTCTAACAAATTATGCAGGCCGGGCAAGAAATGCTCTGGCAGTTCATCCCATGCGAGATTGTTTTCACGGGCTGGCAGCTTAATGCGGATATCCTTGATGACATTATTCACATCGTCAAGGGTGGCATCTAGACGTCGATCAAATAACAACGCGGCAACTGCTTCGGCTTTCAGATCACTGAGCAAGTCAGTGAGACGTCCGGTATTGAAACTCTGGTTAAAAAAGCTTTGCGCGACATCAGGAAACTTATGTGCCTCATCGACAATTGCCGCCTCACAACCGGGCAACAACTCCCCGAAGCCCTCTTCCTTCAGCACGAGATCGGCCATTAGCAAATGATGATTGACCACCACGATATCGGCACCCAACGCTGACTGGCGGGCACTGAGCAAATGGCATTCCTCATAATCGGGGCAATCGCTACCAAGGCAGTTATCGACCGTGGACGTTACCATTCGCCAAACCGGCGAATCTTCCGGCAGGTTTTTCACCTCACCAATATCGCCACTGCGGGTACGCCGTGCCCAAACATCCAGCTTACGTAATTGCCCGCTAACCACGCCCGACTCAGTGCTCGCGCCATCCTGCAAGGCCAACTCGAGGCGATGCTTACACAGATAATTAGAGCGACCTTTCAGTTGGCGTACTTTTACCGGCCGACCGAGTGCTGCGGATACTGTCGGCAGATCCCGATGATACAACTGATCCTGTAAGGTTTTAGTTCCCGTCGAAATCACCACGCGCTGACCGGACAACAGCGCTGGAATCAGATAGGCCATGGTTTTGCCTGTACCGGTACCTGCCTCCACAACCAGATCAGCGCCTGACTCGAGCGCTGTGGTGACTGCCTGAGCCATATCCAACTGTCCGTCGCGCGGCGCAAAGCCATGCAGGCTGTCGCACAAAGGGCTGTCGGGGCCCAGGTAATAATCGATATCCTGATCCATGGTGTCTGGTTTATTAGCTTTAGAGGTAAATAACGATGTCGTCATGAGTTACGCGAACCCACGAAGTTAACGCTTATCATGCCGCAAGCGCTGCGGAAGTTATAGTTCTAAGAGGTGAAACGGAACACGCGAAAGGAATAGCTAGTCCTCGAGGGTATACTCAATATTCAGAGGGCTTTCGGACTCAGCCGCCCGACCAAGACCGATAATGCCGGTGCCTTTTAGCGGCGTAGAATCGCGGCGCAAATAAACCACATCATCCCCCTCGATATGCAAAAACGTACCGTTGGTGCTTTGATCAATTAACTCATAGTGAGTTCGCGTCATGTCAATTCGGGCATGCAGACGTGAAATAAGATTACCCTTAATAGTGATATCGTTATCATCAGCTCTGCCAAGTGTCGCACTGCGCATTTTATCCTCGGCCAACATCACTTCCTGACCCTGAAATCGCAACCGTAAACGGCCTAACTCTGGCATCGTCGGCACAACATCGCTGACTTCGGGCAACATGCTGGTTGCATCGTCTGGCGCCCACAGCACTTCGTACATCGCAACATCCCCACTCTGGCCTCGCAGAGTCACCATGCCAATTTGGCGCATCAGATCCAGCCAATTAGCACCGAGACGTTCAACCGTATCGGCCGTAATCAGGATTTGCTGGGCTTTTGCCTGGGAGGTCAGTCGATTTGCCGTGTGCACAGCAGCACCAAACACATCCTTGTTCTCTATAACGACATGACCGTAATGACAGCCAATTCGGATATTCACGCGAAACGATGGATCGCTAACCTCATTACTGTCATGGTTTTTAACCTGCATCGCGATAGCGGCAAGCATGGCATCTTGCACCGTATCGAATGTGGCCATCACCTCGTCGCCCATCGTCTTGATGACTGTGCCGTTATTCTCAACGGTGGCCTGCTGCATTTGATCAACGACACCCTGCACTGTTCCACGCGCAAGGTCATCGCCCAGCTTCTCATAGAGCTGAGTACTGCCGACAACGTCGGAAAACAGTATTGCGAGTTGCTTTTCTATACCCATCTCGATTAAGCGCTCAGGCCATTAAGTCAAACAGTTGCATCATTATATGCGATGCGTTTCAATAAATAGCCGATTTATGGTCTGGGTGCCAACGACTGATTAACAGAAACAGTGCCGAAGCAGGCCATCGCTACTTCTGGGCTATGATATACGCGATCCAGCCGGCATCAGCCTCGCCTCGCTCTTCAGGCTCAAACACACCATTGCCACCACCGTCTTCATCGGTACCTTCCCAATACACGATACTTTTGGCAAATCCGGCTTCGACCAGCAATTCACGCACTTCCGGCATAGTCCACAGGCGCCAATGATAGGTAAATGCCTTCTTCATTTTGCTCTTGTCAGGGAAGTGGAAATGTATCTGACAGATATACTCAGCAGTTACCGGGTAGTAATTCTTCTGATGCCAGACATAGGTGAAGTCATCGTGCTTGGTTTTTTCCTTCATTTCTTCGAAAGCTTCTGAGCCGCCGTAAATATCCAGGAAGAAAAGACCGTCATCTTTAATATTAGCGTAGGCTGCCTTAAAGTAGGCCAGCAGGTCTGCTCGGGTATGAAAACACCAATAACTGAAGTTGGATGCACCAAGAATATCCGCGGCTTCCGCTGGTGAGTTAAGTACATCACCTTCTATCAGCGTAACGCGGGACTGCTCTTCAGAAGTAAGTTTGCTCAGCCGTTTATCCCTACCCCACTGCAGAGTATCGGCACAGAGGTCAACACCAATAGCACGGTGATCGGAGCCCTGACGAGCCCATTCGCATGAAGCACTGGCGGTGCCGCAAAAATCTTCGCGAAATACAAGCGCATCCCTGCCGACGATCTCTTTAAAGGTTGCCTTGAAAAAACGCACTTCTTCTTCAACATTTTGTACTGCTTCTTCGTACAACTCATGCTTATCTGCAGTTGCTGCCATACTAGACGTCGTACTAATGTCCTTCTCCCGAGCTGCCATTCTTTGCTATCCCCTTTTAACCACAAGCTCAGCAATAGTTTCGTCGATACTCAACGTTGCTAGTTGCTGCTTACGATTCCTTGTTTGAGTGATCTTTTAACGAGCGACCTTTGCGTGCCATTGTTATGCGACCTGCGTGATTAAGCAAGTTAATCACGCGCTAGCGTGACCTCGGCGAGTTGATGCAGAGCATCGGGGGTTCTTGCTGCTGCAAGCTCACGTCGCCAACGTCGTGCGCCGGCCGCACCCGAATACAAGCCCGCCATATGCCGGGTGATGTGATGCATCCGTGTGTGTCCGGTCAGCTGAGTTGCCGCGTATTCGGCCATTGCATGTACCACGGATGCTCTTTTAGGCAGCTCCGTAAGGCTGTCAAAACAGGTCTGCTGCAACTCGGCCAGCAGGTAGGGCTCTTTGTAAGCCTGACGACCGAGCATTACGCCATCAACATGCTGCAATTGCTCGATCGTAGTGCTTACATCACGGATACCGCCATTAATCAGTATCCGCAGCTCCGGAAAAGCCTGCTTCAACTGCGCCACCACAGAATATCGCAGCGGCGGAATATTCAGGTTTTGCTTGGGGCTTAACCCGCCCAAGACAGCTTTACGAGCATGGACAATAAACAGCTCACAACCGGCAGCAGAAACTTGCTGCGTAAAATCAGCAAGAAACTCGAAACTGTCATTGCAGGCAACGCCATCATCGATGCCGATACGGTTTTTCACTGTCACCGGAATCGAAACAGCCGCCTGCATAGCGTTCACACAGTCAGCCACCAAGCCAGGCTGAGCCATCAGGCATGCGCCAAACGCTCCCGAACGAACGCGATCGCTCGGACAGCCCACATTCAGGTTTATTTCGTCATAGCCGTAATCCTCGGCAATCTTTGCTGCAGCCGCCAACAAAACGGGTTCGTTGCCACCTAATTGCAAGGCAACCGGATGCTCAGTTGCATCGAAAGCAAGATGACGCTCTGGGTCGCCTTTTAGTATTGCGTTAGCATTAACCATCTCTGTATACAAACGCACACTTGGCGATAACAGCCGCATGAAGTAGCGACAATGCCGATCGGTGCGCTCCATCATCGGCGCCACCGAGATCAGCGTCTCGCGCAGTGCCGGCAATCGGCCAGCATTCTCTCCATTATTGCTCATAAACCTGCCGCCGTTTCTGCAACTAAGAATCGAACAACGTCATCCAATGCTTCTTTGTTGTCAGCACCACCAGCCAGCGCCTCATTGTAAACGCGCAACTGCTGATCGGAACTTGAGCCACGCGAAACAATAGTGCGTGCGTGTTGCACTTCAGCGACGCAATCAAGCGCCTTGGCATCTTCTGAAATCAACTCAAGTATTTCTTCCAACAACTCAGGAAAAGGCACCACGCTGTTCTTAGCCAAATCCAACAAGCCATCGGAAAAACCATAACGCATAGCTCGCCAACGGTTTTCATCCAGCAACATCGGGTTATAAATTCGCCAAGACTGATTCGCACGGCGCAGACGGTAAAGCATACGCAGCAGGCAGGTGGTAAGCGCGGCCAAACACAGGGAATCCTCGATATTCGTGCAAACATCCAGCACCCGAGTTTCGAGCGTGGGGTAACGAACACTCGGACGGATATCCCACCAGACCATCGAGCCATCTTCAATAATGCCGGCATCTGTCAGTACCGCGACATGTCTTTGGTACTCGGCGTAACTGCTAAACACTGGTGTAATTCCGGTGCGCGGCAATGCATCGAATACGGTCAAACGATACGAACGCAAGCCCGTATCCTCACCTTGCCAAAAGGGTGATGAACTGCTCAGCATTAACAAATGCGGCAGGAAGTAACGCATTTGATTCATTAAATCGATACGCAGCTCATTGCCCTCAATACCAACATGCACATGCATGCCGCAGATCAATAACCGGCGCACCGCAGCCTGCATTTCCTGCTCAAAGTTCTCGTAACGTTCACGCTGCGTATGCAACTGTTCTGACCAGATTGCCGACGGATGCGTGGATGCTGCTATAGGCGCCAAACCATGCTCGGCTGAGACATCAACAATCCCCCGCCGCAATTGGCAAAGATCTTCTCGAGCCTCGGCTATGGTGCGGCAGACTTTGGTGGCCACCTCTACCTGCGAAGAGAGAAACTCCGGAGCAATTTGTTGCCCTGAGCGTCGATGACACTCATCCATAAATGCAGCAGGCGGATCATTAGCTAACGCATGAGTCTCCCGGTCAACCAAGAGATACTCTTCCTCAATACCCAGAGTGAACTTCGGTTCAGTTGTCATTCGCACAACCCTCCCTGCGGGTGTACAGCGATACATTGCCGAGCAAGGATCGCAAACTCGCTGTAAGAATTCCGACCCACTTCGCCACACCAGCTGAATAGACGATTAGGTACTAGCCGAACCCGAGTTCAACATGCGAGAGCCCTGTGGCTTTCACGTGGGCATCATGCATGTCGTTTTCCGGATGCTTGGCGGAGTATGTTCGATTATCCCTCACTTCATGCGGCTCCAGCTAACACAATGCATAAATCTAGCAACAGCTCATCGTCTATACAGCAAGCGGACGCCTAGGCAGCACGGGTTTTAATCTGATTTTGAGACGTCACAAGCATGTGCGGCGGCCAACCAAAAGGATTATCAATAGTTAATGGTGGCCGCCACGGGAGAGCAGGTCAATAGCTGAGTGTTGATACCCAAAGCCGCAATAACATGACATTGGAAGCCAGTTCACGGACAATAGTCACCTAATCTTCATAATTGACAATTAATCAATATCAGCATTAAGCGAGCATATCCATGACTAAAGATGGCGTACTGGTTACCGGCGGCGCCGGCTATATTGGCAGCCATGTTGTGCGCCAACTGGTTGCTGCCGGCGAACGAGTCATTGTTCTTGATAATCTTTCAACAGGCTTTCGCTCGGCTGTGTTGGGTGGCACTTTTTATCAGGGAAACACTGGTGATAATGAACAGGTAAGTCGACTATTAAAAGAAGAAGGAATAGGCTCGATACTGCACTTTGCCGCGCACACTATTGTTCCCGAATCGGTCTCCGACCCACTGAAGTACTACGGTAACAACACCTGCGACAGTCGCAATTTGCTTGAGTGCGCCAACGAAGCCGGCGTCGAACACTTTATTTTTTCATCCACCGCAGCCGTCTATGGCCTGCCTCCCGACGGTAAGGCATCCGAAGATACTGCGACCGCACCCATTAACCCTTACGGCACATCGAAGCTGATGACCGAGTGGATGCTGCGTGATCTGTCTGCTGCCACCAACTTGCGGCACGTCGCGCTGCGCTACTTCAACGTTGCAGGTTGCGATCCGGATGGCCGCATCGGGCAATCGACAGAGAAAGCGACACTGTTAACCAAGGTTGCTTGTGAAACTGCTGTTGGTAAACGCCAGCAGGTATCGGTTTTCGGTACTGACTACGCCACACCCGATGGCACCGGCGTGCGTGACTACATTCATGTCGAAGATCTTGCTGACGCCCATTTAAAAGCGCTTAACTACCTGCGCAATGACGGTCATTCAGTCACGCTAAATGCGGGCTATGGACACGGTTACAGCGTTCGGGAAGTACTGGCCGCTGTAGAAAAAGCGAATGGTGCGGCACTGAATATAATCGAAGAGCCACGCCGTGCAGGTGACCCCGACTCACTAATAGC
>JABIQA010000053.1 GCA_018699155.1 Chromatiales bacterium | reverse complement strand
GGCAAGTCGACGCTTGTTAATCGCCTTGTAGGCGAGGAACGGGGGCTTGCCGCCGATCATGCGGGTACTACCCGCGACAGTATTTATGTGCCGTTTGTGATCGATGGCAAGCCCTATGTGCTTGTCGACACCGCGGGCATCCGGCGTCGTGCAAAGGTGCAGGGGACAATAGAAAAATTCAGTATTGTCAAAGCATTGCAGGCTATTGATGATGCAGACTCTGTTATTGTACTGCTGGATGCTCGTGACGGAATCACCGATCAGGATGTGTCGTTGATTGGTCTCGTGATTGAGCGGGGCCGGGCGCTGGCTATCGGTGTGAACAAGTGGGATGGTTTGCGGGGTTATGACCGAGGCATTATTCACAGCGAGATGGAGCGTAAGCTGCCATTTCTCGATTTTGCCGATATTCATTACACATCAGCCCTGCATGGCAGCGATATTCGCAAGCTGCTGGACAGTGCAACCAAAGCCGGTGAGGCCGCCATCAAAGATTTGCCTACCCGTGAGCTGAACGATGTGCTGAGCAAAGCTCTTGATGCGCATCCGACGCCGCTGGTGCGTGGGCGACGCGTTAAGCTCACTTATGCGCATCAGGGCGGTAAGCGCCCACCTATCATCGTATTGCATGGCAATCAGACGGATCGCTTGCCGCAGAGTTATCGGCGTTATCTGATCAAGGCCTTCCGCAAAGCCTTCAGGCTCAAAGGCACGCCCATTCGCCTGCAGTTGAAGACCGGTGATAACCCATTTGCCGGCATTCGCAACAAGCTGACGACGAGGCAAACGCGTAAGCGCGATAGAATGAAGAGCTTTACTAAGAAAAACAAATAGATAGCTCAATATCATCGCAATCCATCGTTATGACGATATAACCAACAGATAACCCGCAGAACACTGCGCTGACGCATAATACTGCCCTCTTTGATGGGGTGACAGCTTGTGAGTGGAGCCAGAAAATTTCTAAAGTTGGATGACGGTTTCGAGATGCGTCGGGGCGGTAAGCTCAATGGCGCTGAGATTGCCTACGAAACCTGGGGTGAGCTAAACGAAGCCGGCGATAACGCCGTGCTTATCTTTACCGGCTTATCGCCATCGGCTCATGTGACTTCTTCGCAGGAAGACCCGGCACCCGGCTGGTGGGAGCAGTTGGTTGGTCCATCACGACCGCTCGATACCCGCAAGCATTTCGTCATTTGCGCCAATTCTATGGGCAGTTGCTTTGGTTCTACCGGACCTGCCAGCACAAACCCGGCCAGCGGTGAGCCTTATCGGGTCTCGTTCCCGGTGCTCAGTCTTGAAGATGTTGCAATGGCAGCCAAGCTCTTAATTGCCCATTTGGGTGTTGATCAGCTGGAGGCAGTTGTCGGTCCATCTATGGGTGGCATGACGGCACTGGCATTTTCGGTGATGTTCCCTAAGCTCAGTCGTGGCCTGTTGATTATTTCGAGCAGCCCGCGCACCTTGCCGTTCTCAATTGCACTGCGGTCTATCCAGCGCGAGATGATCCGTCGTGATCCGGATTGGAATGGCGGTGATTACCCGGTTGGCGAAGGGCCTATTACGGGAATGCGTATGGCGCGGAAAATCGGCATGGTCAGCTACCGTTCGGCCGAGGAATGGGAGCTGCGTTTCGGGCGTGAGCGGGTGCCCGAGGAGCGCAAGACGGGTGATGGTTTTGCGCTCGACTTTGAAATCGAATCCTATCTTGAGGCTCATGCCAACAAGTTTACCGGCCAGTTTGATGCGAACTGCTATTTGTATTTGTCGCGTGCTTCCGACCTATTTGACCTTGCTGACCACGGGGGTTCGCTTGAAAAAGCCTACCGGCGTGTTGGCCCGCAGCGCATTACGGTGGTGGGTGTGCAGTCTGATCTGCTGTTTCCGGTGCATCAGCAACAGCAGTTGGCGGAGGGCCTGAGCACCGCTGACCCATCTAAAGACGTAACTTACGTCGAGATGGACTCAATCCATGGCCACGACTCATTCCTGGTTGACATGGATAGGCTGCGGCCGATCGTGCAGGACTTCTTCGACCGCGATTAATTCTTGTCGTCCGGGGTGGTTTGAACGCCGGTAACGGTGCTGGTGAACGCGCCATCGCTGAGTCGGGTGGTGAGGTGCTGCCCGGACTTGATGCCGGCAGTATTGGCCATGATTTTGCCGTTTCCGCTATCACTGACAATGGCATAGCCGCGGTCGAGCGTGGCCAGCGGACTGACCGTGTGCAGTTTGCCTGCCTGCACCGCGAGGCGGTGGCTGCGCTGTTCAAATGTCTGCTGAATAACCGTTTGCAGGCGGACTCGCAAAAGCCCCCGTTTTTGTTGCTTATTTTGCACTGCAGCCTTAGGAGAATTTGATTTAACTTTATTCTCTAATCTATTGATTTCTATTTTATTTAAATTTACTTTATTGAGTATGCTTTGACGCAATCGCCGTCCGAGTTCATCCAGCAGTTGGCTGCGTTGCTGGAGTACCGCTTGCGGTGAACAGCGGGTAAGGCGGTGTGCTGTCTGACTCAGGCTGAGTTCCAGTTGCGAGACGAATAAGGCTGCCGAGCGCGCAGCGCGGCGCTCAAGTTGCTGTAGATTCCGCATCCAGTCATCACGGTCAGGAACGGCCAGTTCGGCAGCCCCTGAGGGTGTCGGCGCCCGCAGATCTGCGACGAGGTCAGCAATAGTGAAGTCAGTTTCGTGACCAACCCCTGAGATTATGGGGGTCTGGGCCGCAAATATAGCCCGCGCAACGATTTCTTCATTGAATGCCCACAAATCTTCGAGTGAACCACCGCCTCGAGCCAGAATGATGACGTCATGGTTGCCGTCAGCCGCGTTAATGGCTTCTGCTATGCGCGTCTTGGCGGTATCGCCCTGTACGGCAGTCGGGTAGATCACCACCGGAATGGCCGGAAACCGTCTTTGCAGAATGTTCAAGATGTCACGAACAGCAGCGCCGCTGGGCGATGTGACAATGCCGATGCTGTTTGGTAGCGAGGGGATCACCTGCTTTTGTTCTTCGGCAAACAGGCCTTCGCCAACGAGTTTTTGTTTCAGCGCCTCAAATTGTCGCCGCAACTGGCCCAGTCCGGCTTCTTCCATGTGGTCGGCAACGCACTGATATTCGCCACGAGCCTCATAAATGCTCACTTTGGCGTGCACCAGTACAGCCATGCCGTTGACCGGCTTGAAGTTCAAATTACGGTTAGAGCCCCGGAACATTGCGCAACGGACCTGGGCGCTCTGATCTTTGAGGCTGAAATAGATGTGTCCCGACCCGGGCAGGGCAAGATTAGAGATTTCGCCTTCCAACCAGACTGTCTTCAAGCCGCTTTCAAGCAGAAACCGTGCCTGGCGATTCAGTTCGGAGACTGAGATGACTTCGTTTGCGGCTGGTTGTCGCATCGCGGGTATTGTCCTGTTGGGCGTTTTTCTGGCCAGTGGAGGGAGCTCTTAACTGATGCAATAGCCATTTTTTGGCCTGTTTCAGCTGTTCAATGCCAGTCTACAGTTTACGCGGTTTTGCACAAAGCGTAACATTGCGCGTTAACCTGATAGGGCGACCTACCGACGGGGAACTGCAGGCATAGAATCCACTCTATTTAGAGGCGGTTCGGCAGTTTCTAAACGCTGCCGGAGGGTTCGTATACAGAACATAAATAAGGAATGGTGAATCGCGATGCGAATTATTGAAGAAGCGCTTACTTTTGACGACGTACTTCTTCAGCCGGCGTATTCGGACATACTGCCGCGCGAGGTCGAGCTAAAAACGAAGTTGACCCGTGATATTGAACTCAATATTCCATTGCTTGCCGCGGCTATGGATACGGTTACCGAATCCCGACTGGCCATTGCGATAGCTCAGGAAGGTGGCATCGGTATTGTTCACAAGAACATGAGTCCCGAGGCACAGGCGAAAGAAGTTCGTCGCGTTAAGAAATACGAGAGCGGAATGATTGGTCAGCCGATTACGGTTGATGCCGATAAGACCATTCGTGAAGTGATTGAGTTAACCAGTGCGAAGGGCATTTCTGGTGTTCCGGTTATGCAGGGCGGCGAAACCGTTGGTATTGTGACCAATCGCGACTTGCGTTTTGAAACCCAACTCGATGCCCCGGTGACCACGGTGATGACGCCCCGCGATCGTTTGGTCACTGTGCGGGAGGGCGCAGGTAGCGAAGAAGTACTGGCGCTATTGCACAAGCACCGCATTG
>JABIQA010000150.1 GCA_018699155.1 Chromatiales bacterium | reverse complement strand
CATTTACAGCTAATTCTCAGGATCAACAGGAAAAGGACGGGCCATGGTCGGGCAATACGACGTTGGGTTATCTAGCGACCAGCGGCAATACTGAAAGCAAGTCGCTTAACTTTGAGTTTGGTGTCAACTATGATGCGGTGCGCTGGCATCATGGCTTGAGTGGCAAATTGTTCTCTTCGAGCCAAGATGACGACGCAACAGCCGAAAACTATCAGTTGTCGTGGAACAGCAAATACGATTTTTCCGAATTCAACTACGGAGTAGGGCGTTTGGACTGGACTCGCGATCGTTTCAGTAGTTATGTCTACCAACGTTTTGCGACTCTGGCATACGGTCGCAGAATTATTAAGAACGAAAAGCATGAGCTTGACGCCGAAATTGGTGGTGGTTGGAGTCAGTCGGAAACTGTCTTAAATGATGATATCAGTGAGGCTGTGCTTCGTTTGTATGGCGAATATGACTGGGAAATTACCGATACATCTAAGTTTTCACAGACCTTACAAGTCTCTGCCGGCAGCAGCAATACCTATACCGAAGCAGTGACTTCATTGCGACTGTCAATTGCAGGAAGCCTCGGTCTAGCCGTGTCTTTTACCTACCAAAACAACAGCGATGTCGTGCCCGGAACAAAGAAAACCGACACAATTACTGCCATTGGTCTTGATTACGAGTTCTAAAACAAGCACTTAACCAAGAATCGCAACAAGAAGCGATTCTTTTTAGAAACAGGGCTCTGCCGTTGAAATGCAAGCCAAACATCAGTATTATGGCGCACCTTTCGTCGGGCATGCCCGCAGCAGAACAATAGATTCAGAGCCCTGAGGGCACTATCAATGAAGACTTTTTCCGCAAAACCCGCTGAGGTTCAACGCAGCTGGTATGTTGTTGACGCAACTAACAAGACTTTGGGTCGTCTCGCGACTGAGCTTGCGTTGCGTCTTCGTGGCAAGCACAAGCCTATATTTACCCCGCATGTCGATACTGGCGATTACATCGTGGTTATTAATGCGGCTAAGATCCGTGTAACGGGCAACAAACTTGATGGCAAGTTGTATCACCATCACACAGGTTATATCGGTCACCTGAGAACGGTTGATCTAAAAACAATGCTAGCTGAGAAGCCTGAGCGGGTATTAACTCTGGCAGTTAAGGGCATGTTGCCTAAGAACAGTCTGGGCCGTGCAATGATTAAGAAAATGCGCGTGTTTGCAGGTCCCGAGCACACTCATGTTGCTCAGCAGCCTCAGCCTTTAGAAATAGAAGCCTAAACGGGCTCACAGGAATAACTCATGAGTGAACAAGTTTATTACGGCACTGGTCGCAGAAAGAGGTCAACAGCGCGTGTTTATGCACGCCCCGGTACCGGCGCTATCATTGTTAACGGCAGGCCTCTAGATACCTTCTTCGGTCGCGAAACAGCGCGCATGATTGTGCGTCAGGCTCTGCAGGTGGCAGATGCGGAAGGTAAGTTTGATGTGACAGCAACCGTAAAAGGTGGTGGCACAACCGGACAGGCCGGCGCGATTCGTCATGGGTTGACCCGTGCGTTGATGCAGTCTGATGAATCCTTGCGTCAGCCACTGCGTGCTGCTGGTTTTGTTACGCGTGATGCACGTGAAGTTGAACGTAAGAAAGTTGGTCTTCGCAAAGCACGCCGCGCGACTCAGTTCTCTAAACGTTAATCGTACTGCGTTCGGGAATTACCCCGTATTTTTGGGGGATCGTCTAGTGGTAGGACTGCGGTCTCTGACACCGCCAGCGGGGGTTCGAATCCCTCTCCCCCAGCCATAATTAAAAAAGCCCGAATTATTGCGGGCTTTTTTAATTATGGCTGTATGCTCAACAGAGCAGCAATTGTATGTGCGTAATGTCTTAAAGCATAAGCTTTTGCTGCTGCCTTAACGTTCGCGGCACCTCACGCCATCCTCCGGCACCCCAATTAACAGTACATCTGCGGGACGATGAGAGAACAGGCCGACCGTAACCACACCCGGGATTAAGCTGATTCTTGACTCAATTTCGGTTGGGTTGGTGATACTTAAGTTATGAACGTCGATAATCTGATTGCCATTATCTGTGATAAAGCCTTCTCGCAAGACAGGCTGTCCCCGATACTTAATGATTTCCCGCGCGACATACGAGCGTGCCATTGGTATAACTTCTATAGGCAGTGGAAAAGCGCCAAGAACGCCAACCATCTTCGCCCGGTCAATAATGCAAACAAATTTTCGTGATGCTGCGGCAATGACTTTTTCGCGGGTTAGTGCTCCGCCACCGCCCTTGATAAGGTGAAAGTGCTTGTTGGCTTCGTCAGCCCCATCGATGTACAAGTCGCAACGCCCAACTTCAGCGAGTTCCGACACTTCGAATCCAATACTGCGGAGCCGTTTGGTGGAATCAACAGAACTGGAGACAACGCTTTGAATCTTGTTTTTTACCAAAGGTAGTGCATCAATCAGATGATTGACTGTTGAACCCGTGCCTACCCCAAGTACGCAACCGGGCTTGATAAATTCAAGGGCGGCTACAGCCGCCTGGCGTTTCTGTTCATTCTGGCTCATGGGTGTGATTCTCCTATTGTGGGATTATACCCATAGCAATAGAGCTATATGAACATAGTCGGGTAAATTTCAGGGGGGAGTAAAACCTCAGGCAAAAAATATGCCCGCACAAGGCGGGCATATTTATAGCGATCACCATCAACGTTGTTGCCGAGGATGGTGGCTTGATTAAGACCAAGCCTAAGAGGCTTTATCTGGCCTTTCTCTTCGCTTTCTTCTTCGCTTTTTTCTTGGCTTTCTTTTTAGAAGCCTTTTTCGCTACTTTCTTCTTAGAAGCTTTCTTCTTAGAAGTTTTTTTCTTAGCAGCTTTCTTTTTAGCCTTTTTCTTGGCTACTTTCTTTTTAGCCTTTTTCTTGGCTACTTTTTTCTTAGCTTTTTTCTTTGTAGCTTTTTTCTTCGAAGCTTTTTTCTTCGAAGCTTTTTTCGCTACCTTTTTCTTAGCTTTTTTCTTTGTAGCTTTTTTCTTCGAAGCTTTTTTCTTCGAAGCTTTTTTCGCTACTTTCTTTTTGGCAGCTTTCTTAGACGCCTTTTTAGGTGCGGCTTTCTTGCGTGCCTTACGGACTACCTTTTTCTTGGTAGCAACTTTCTTCTTTGCGGCTTTCTTTTTAGCAGCCATATCAACAGTCTCCTAGTGTCGGGGTAACCGCGATTGAGTATATATAAAAGTCGATAAAATTCCACAAACACAAGGATTTCCGTGTGGAGTGCAAGTTCCGGGAATGCGTTTTTAAAAAATGCTTATCGGGCATTACGCGAGCTGTTTGGAAGCAAAATAATTGGGGTCAGTTAATGTGCTTTTTCTTCTTATGCCAGTTGTTTAGCAGTTCTTTGTAACTAGAACCTATAAGTTTTAGCTTGTGTCACAACCAAGTGCATAGGTATGTCCCAGTTGTTGTGCTTAAGTGCCTCTGCGTGCTGAAAGTCATATCCCAAGCCGATTAGAAGCGGCCGCCGAAATGTACTGCGATACTTTGTGAAGGCAAGGATGCGGTCGTAATAACCTCCACCCATGCCAAGACGATTTCCTTTCGAGTCAAACCCAAGTAATGGCACCAAAATGATGTCCAGGTTTTTGGCAGAGATATAAGCACTGGTTTTTTGGGAGGGTTCAGGGATGCCAAAACGATTGTTTTGGAGTGAATCGTCGGGGTTAAGTTGGTAAAAACCCATATCGTTTTTGCGCAAAACGGGCACAAAGATGCGCTTTTTGCGCATCCATGCTGTACGGATAAATTCGTCACAATTTACCTCTCCGTTAACGCTTAGGTAGCAGCCGATGCGATAGCCGCGAGCAAGTTCAGGAAGTTGCCAAAGTTGCTTATTAACTGAAACCGCAGCCTCAGCGACCTGGTATTCGCTCAGTTGCCGACGCCGTGTTTTCAGGCGACTGCGTAAGTCAATATTAGATATTTGTTGTTCATGCATCATTAAGGCGATGTTGTTGGAGTGAGGGCTGATTGTAGATAGCTTTATCGTTAAATATTGAATGGTCTAATCGTTTTCTTTAGCCAGTAATGAGTCTGTATTTTAAGGTTATAACAATAATTATTTCGAAAGAGTTCGCCGGCGACTCCTGATAGCGCTCAGCTTGAAAGAGGTGCCTCCCGCCTGTGCCGGTAGAACCGTTGCTCTCGAACCGGAGCAACAAGTGGGGTCGGTCGCAGGGAGTATAGGCTGCCCGCTTAACGCGGTAATGCACAAAACTTTCTGCAGTACATAACCCCGATCTAATAGTTAGGGTCGAGGGATCCAGGTCCTTATCGAACACCGCAGGAGGCAGTAACTACGGTAACAGAAAACCGCCCGCTTTGAGAGAGGTCATTACCGAAATTTGCGTGAAAGGGGGCGTTTAGAATTCGAGTTGTTGGCTGGATTGTAGGGCAGTTTCAACTTGTTCACGGATGGTCTGGACTTGCTTTTTCGCATCTGTTTCTAGCGCATGCTCTTTGCCACGAGATTGAATCAGTTCGTTAGCAATATTCAGCGCTGCCAGAATGGCTATTTTATCGATACCGTTTACTTTGCCGCCATCGCGAATTTCGCGCATTCGGCTATTTAGCAGCTCAACAGAGTCTAGCAAGTCGCCTCGTTCCTCAGCAGAACAGCCAAGCTGGAACTCTTTCTCAAGGATTTTCACATGGACCTCGGTAATGCTCATGATCCGGTCTCCATAGCTTTTAATCTTCCTATCATTGCTTCCACTCGAGCTCTTACTTGTTCATTCTTTTGCAGGAGGGTCGCTCTATCAGCAATGAGCGAATCCTGTCGGTCTTTGAGGGACCTATTCTCTTCTTTTAGCTGACTGCAGATAACAACGAGTTCATCCACACGCTTGCCAAGGCGTTGGAGTTCCTGAATAAAGGTTTGGTCTATTTCTTGAGACATGGGCTCAATATAGTGTGTGCTATCCCCTACGGTCAAATAATTAACATTGTCGTCCGGCCAATAGCGAGGCAGATATTGCCGCCCCGGATCGGGCTGGGGTGATAGGATATAGGGCTTCCAATTAGATTTAGATATTTTAGGGTTTTGCTATGGCAATGGCTGTTGGTGCGCTTCCGGACTTCGCTGAACTGACTTTGGCGCTGGAGTTCGCGGGTATTAGCGTCGGTGCGGCAGAGGTTCACGGCAGCTTTTGCGGCGCAGCCGTGCTTCTGGGGCCCCATGCGGGCGTGGTTTGGTTAAAGGAAACCCTAGCTGAATGTGACCCACAGGCAGCCCAGGCTGCTGAAGCCGCAAAACTTCTTGGGCAGGTCGCTTTGACGAGTTTCGCGATGCTGGAAGGTGGTCAGATGGATTTCAGGTTGTTGTTGCCGCCTGATGACGAACCGTTGCATGATCGCACTGAAAATCTTGCGATGTGGTGCCAGGGCTTTATGCATGGCATTGCTATTGGTAATCAGGGCGAGGGGCAGGCAGCAGCAAAGGTTCTGGAGTCAGAAGTGGCAAAAGAGATCGTCGCAGACTTTACGGAGATAACCCGGGCTGCAGTTGATGTTGAAGATGCCGATGCGGCAGAACTGAACCAAGCTGAGAATGAGTTCTTTGAATTATCAGAATACGTGCGCATTAGCGCACAGCTGGTTTTTGAGGATAGCGTTGACCTTCGGGGCAACAGCAGTTCAGACGTCAAACATTAATTGTTGCGGCTGCATGATTTGCGCCGGTAAATGTTTGGTTACTATTTAGTATTTGTTTTTAGTAGAAACAGCAATGAATCAAAAGGAATTTGCGAAACGCAGACGACAGCTGATGAGGATGATGGGCAAGAATAGCATTGCTATATTGCCTTCGGCGAACACCCGGCTGCGCAATCGTGACGTTGAGTACCCATTTCGTCAGGACAGTGACTTCATGTATCTCACTGGTTTCTCTGAACCTGATGCGATTGCCGTATTGGTTCCGGGGCGACCGGAGGGCGAGTACCTGTTGTTTTGCCGTGAGAAAGACCCCCTTCGTGAAACTTGGGATGGGTATCGTGCCGGGCCAGAGGGTGCTGTCGCGGAGTACGAAGCAGATGACGCTTTTCCAATAACCGATACCGACGACATTTTACCCGGGCTTATTGAAAGCTGTGAAGGGGTCTACTACACCATGGGTGCGCATCCGGAGTTTGATAGCCGCATGATTGGTTGGGCTGCATCATTGCGCACGCAGGCAGGCCCGGGTGTAAATACTCCAGACGATTTTGTCGCGATGGATCACATGCTGCATGACATGCGTATGTATAAGAGTCGTGCTGAGATCAGCGCTATGCGGAAGGCGGCGAAGGTCGCTACGGCCGGTCATGCGCGAGCAATGCGTGCTGCTGCCCCGGGCATGTTTGAGTACGAACTTGAAGCTGAAATCGGTTATGAGTTCCGGCGCAACGGATTGCAGCACTCGTATAACCCTATTGTGGGTTCGGCAGCTAATGGTTGCGTGCTTCACTACAACGACAATGACCGACAAATGGAAGATGGCGATCTGGTGCTCATTGATGCAGGCTGCGAGGTTGATTGTTATGCAGCCGACGTTACCAGGACATTTCCTGTGAATGGTAAATTCAGCTCCCCCCAGCGCGAAATTTATGATGTGGTTTTGTGCGCTCATGAAGCAGCGATCGAGCATATTGCGCCGGGTCTTTCATGGCATGAATTTCATGATGCTGCAGTTCGCGAGATTACCCGTGGCCTCAAGGATCTCGGTATTCTAAAAGGCCGTTTGGCCGACCTTATTAAAAAGGAAGCGTATCGCCCATTTTTTATGCATCGCACCGGTCACTGGCTGGGCATGGATGTGCATGATGTTGGAGAATATCGTGTAGCAGACCAATGGCGAATGCTTGAGCCTGGCATGATGCTTACCGTTGAACCTGGTATTTATATCTCCGAACAACACCGCCGCGTGAAGAAGTGCTACCGCGGTATCGGCATCCGTATAGAGGATGACGTTTTAGTTACTCGCGATGGATGTGAGGTTTTGACCAGAGCGTTGCCGGTGAAGGCAGAGGCGATAGAGGCTTTGATGTCCGAGGGAAGGCAACTTGTCTGAGTTGGTCGTACCAGCAGTCGTGGCCTCGAATGATTACGACATTATTATTTCTGGCGGCGGTTTGGTGGGTGCCAGTCTGGCGATTGCACTCGCGGACTTGCCGCTGCGTATTGCATTGGTTGAAGCGGTGTTGCCCGATGACACCGAAAACTCCAGTTTCGATGAGCGCAGCATTGCGTTATCGCGCACCAGTAAATCCATATTGAATGCACTTGATTTGTGGCCTGATATCGATGCCACAGCTTGGCCTATTGATGAAATTCATGTGTCTGAGAAAGGGCGTTTTGGTAGCGCTGTAATTAATGCCGATGAACAGGGTATTGACCATCTGGGTCACGTTATTAAGAGCCGTATTCTGGGCGGCAGTTTGTGGGATCGCTTAAGTGAATGTTCGGCAATAGATGTGTTTTGTCCGGCGCGTGTTGGCTCTGTAGCTGTTACTTCAACAGGTGTTGCGGTTGATGTGGAGCAGGAAGTGCCAGTGAGTATTTCGAGTACCTTGCTAGTGGTAGCTGACGGCGCCCGCTCGGCGGCGCGTGAGCAGCTTGGTGTGGTGGCTCAGCATAAATCGTATGGACAAAGTGCCATTATTGGTAATGTGAGCATTGACCTACGCCATGCAGGTAACGTTGCTTACGAACGTTTTACCTCTGCGGGGCCTCTGGCTTTGTTGCCGGGTGCTGATGGTGTCTATACGTTCGTGCTTACCCGCAATACCGACGATGTTGATGCCACTTTGGCATTGAGCGATGACGATATGCGTGACTTGTTGCAGGAGTTGTTCGGCTATCGTGTGGGCGTGTTTAGAAACCTGGGTCGTCGATTCGCATACCCCTTGTATTTATCGACAGCGGAGTCTTTAACTGCCGAACGGACAATTATTATCGGCAATGCGGCACATGGGTTGCATCCGGTAGCGGGCCAAGGCTTCAATCTCGGTTTGCGGGATGCTGCAGCCTTAGCAGAATTAATTGCTAATGCTATTGCCTCAGCAGCAGCTGGGGTGTCGCCGGCAGATCAATTGAACGCAGAGCTTGAGGGTATTCAGTCCGCGTATTGTGAGTGGCGCCAGGCAGATCAGCGCAATGTTGTGAGTTTTACCGATGGTCTGATTGAATTGTTCGGCAAGCCCGGTGGCGCTGTGAGCATCGCGCGTGGCTTAAGTTTATTGGGTTTCGATTTGTTGCCTGCAGCGAAGCGAGGCTTAGCGCGTTACGCAATGGGGCAGGGAGGCAGACTTTCACGCCTGGCTCGCGGTATAAGAACATCCGGCTCCGAGTCATGAGCGAGTCTTATGATGTTGTGGTTGTTGGCGGCGGACTGGTTGGCTTAAGCACCGCTTTGTTATTGGATGCCGCAGTATCGCAGCGGTTGCGCATCGCAATTGTTGAGGCCCGCCCGCCGGCATTGCCTTCAAGCGGCTCATTGCCGGATATGAGCCTCAGAGTTTCTGCTCTATCTCCCGCCAGTGTCACTATTCTTGAGTCATTGGGCGTGTGGCCAACGGTGGTAGCACAGCGGGTGAGCCCGTATTCCGGAATGTATGTTTGGCATAGCTCAACACCCGGATCGTTTGATCATGTTCTGGAGTTTTCTGCAGCTGAGTTGGGTACCCGTGAACTGGGCTTCATTGTTGAAAATGACCTGCTGCGTAATGCGCTTTGGAAAAAAGCACTTGCCGCTCCGGCTATCGATATTCTGCCTCCAGCTTCACCTCAGTCTATAAGCATTAGTGAAGACGGCGCTGAATTGTTGTTGTCAGATGCCAGTGCCGTAAGTGCGCGTTTGCTTGTGGCTGCTGATGGTGCCAACTCTCATCTACGAGAGTTGCTCAATGTGCACGTTGAGGGTGGTGCGTATTCACAGCGGGGGATAGTGGCAAATATTATTACGGAGAGGCCACACCAAGGTATTGCTTATCAGCGATTTTTGGCGACAGGCCCGGTGGCCTTGTTACCGCTTAAGGATGGCCGTTGTTCCCTGGTTTGGTCGTGCGCCGATGCGCTCGCCGATGAGTTGTTGGCACTTGATGATACGGCCTTTTCAATCCGGCTTACCGAGGCGACGGAAGCAGTGCTTGGCGACTTGCAATGCGCAACGCCGCGAATGGCATTCCCATTGGCGTATGCTCATGCAGACAGTTATTCAGGTTTGCGCTTTGCGCTGGTCGGTGATGCCGCCCACAGGGTTCATCCGT
This sequence comes from Chromatiales bacterium, assembly GCA_018699155.1. Classification (GTDB taxonomy): domain Bacteria; phylum Pseudomonadota; class Gammaproteobacteria; order Steroidobacterales; genus JABIQA01. The sequence continues at coordinate 5,319 of JABIQA010000150.1, read as the reverse complement.
TGGCAGGTCAAGGTGTAAACCTTGGGTTTCTCGACGCCGCGGCTCTTGCAGAGACTCTCGCTATTAATATGCCTGCTCAGTATGCAGATCCGGGTGACCCGCTTATTCTTCGTCGCTATGCACGCTGGCGTCGACGCGACAACGAGCTTACGTTGAGCATGATGAATTTGTTGCACCGTGTTTTTGCGGGAAATCCCAGCGCTGCCGATGGTCGTTTGGCAAAAATTGGCGGGGAAGGCCTCGCTCTGGTGAATGCAATAGAGCCTGCTAAGCGGGCATTTGCTGAGCATGCGTTGGGGAGGGCCGGAGATCTGCCTAAGGTAGCAAAGTGTCAATAGCTTGCGGGCGGCGTCTGGTGGGTTAAAATGATGCTTCAACCTTAAGGGTCGCATGAGAGAGCCGCACGGCCTGTTAATTCAGCGCTTGCTGCGGTCGCCGAAGGCGCAACACGCTCGGAAACGCTCAGGCATAAGGAATTGCGACGCAATGGTTGACTCTGGAGAGTGACCGGCAAGACCGGTCCACCGAAGGGGTGAGGCATCGGCCTGAGGGTCTTAGGTGCCCGATCTCTCAGGTTACAGGACAGAGGGGCGGCAGCTGCCAACGGGCGGCTGCCGCCTTTTTTCGTTTTACGATTCTGAACTGTTTTCAGATATCGGTACTGTCGGCGCTTTTGCTCCGGCAACTTTTGTAGGAAAAGTTATGGGTATGCGTACCCCTCTTTATCAGGCTCATGTTGATGCTGGTGCAAAGATCGTTGATTTCGGCGGTTGGGATATGCCATTGCACTACGGCTCGCAGATAGACGAACATCATGCCGTGCGACAGAGCGCAGGTATTTTCGACGTATCGCATATGACGGTAGTTGATATCTTTGGTGCCGAAGCAAAAGCGTATTTGCAGCATCTATTGGCGAATGATGTGGCCAAGCTGAAGAAACCCGGCAAAGGCTTGTACAGCTGCATGCTGAATGAGCAGGGTGGTGTAATTGATGATCTCATTGTTTATCGCCGCAGTGATGAAAACTATCGGGTTATTGTGAATGCAGCTACCCGTGATACAGATATTGCATGGATGACCGAAGTGGTGAAGGGTTTTTCCGCCAACATGGTTCCAGCAAAAGACTATGCAATGTTTGCAGTGCAAGGCCCGCAAGCGATTGCTCTGGCTGGTTCACTGATACCGGCTTCTTTGCAGGCCGATGTTGCGGTGCTGGAGCCCTTTCAGGCTGCGGAAGCTGATGGTGTTTTTGTGGCCCGCACCGGTTATACCGGTGAGGATGGTTGGGAGCTGGTTATTCCTACTGACCTTGCAGTGTCCTGGTGGAACAAATTTATTTCTGCAGGCATTCGGCCATGCGGTTTGGGTGCTCGTGATACGCTGCGCCTTGAGGCCGCCATGAATCTTTATGGTCAGGATATGAGCGCTTCTGTATCGCCGCTGGTGAGTGGTTTGGGCTGGACGGTGGCGTGGGCGCCTGCTGACCGTAAGTTTATCGGGCGAGCAGCGCTGGAAGGCCAGCGCGAGGCGGGCATTGGTGAAAAGCTCGTCGGTTTAATCTTGCGTGGACGCGGTATTATGCGCCACGATCAGCGTGTAACTACCCCTGCTGGTGATGGTGTGATTACCAGTGGCGGTTTTTCACCGAGTATGGAGTGCTCGATCGCTCTGGCGCGGGTTCCTGTGGGTGCCGGGGCAGATTGTCAGGTCGAGATTCGTGGGAAGCACATTGATGCAAGTATTGTGAAGCCACCGTTTGTACGGAACGGAAAAATTCAAATAATTACATAGCCGGCCCCGACCGGTTAGTTCAATAAAACTTGGTATACAACCCGGAGAGAAGAACGATGTCTGAGATACCTGAAGACCTCAAATACACGGAAGACCACGAATGGCTGCGAGTTGAAGAAGATGGCTTAATTACAGTCGGTATTACTGATCATGCGCAGGGTGCGTTAGGGGAGTTGGTATTTGTTGAGCTTCCTGAAGAGGGTCAGGTGTTTAATAAAGGCGATGCCTGTGCCGTGGTTGAATCAGTAAAGGCCGCTAGCGATGTATATTGCCCGCTGGGCGGTTTAATAACGGATGTAAATAGCAATCTGGCTGATGAGCCTGAGTTAGTTAATACAAACCCACACGAAGGTGGATGGTTATTCCGGATTGCACCTGAAAGCGAAGATGTGCTTGAGACACTGATGGACACCATCGCTTACGAAGAGTACCTGTCGGGTCTCGAAGATTAAATTCAATAATTAATGACTGAGGTATATTGTCCTCACAGCGTGATATTCACTGTTCAGGTAGAAAATTAATGCCATTTATTCCCCATACTTCAGGTGATCTGTCCGCGATGCTTAAACGCATCGGCGCAGAGACGCTGGATGATCTTTTTGATGAGATTCCGGCGAATCTTACGATGCAGGCGATACCCGGTGCTCCTGAAGGCATGAGCGAGTCGGAAATTAGTTCGCTTATGCATGAGCGAGCCGGTACCGACGGTCGTCCGGTCTGTTTTATGGGTGCGGGTGCTTATGATCACTTTGTACCTGCAGCGGTTTGGCAGTTGACCACTCGCGGCGAATTCTATAGCGCATATACCCCTTATCAGGCTGAAGCCAGTCAGGGGACTTTGCAGGTTATCTACGAGTATCAAACGATGATGGCATCGTTAACTGGTCTCGATATTTCTAACGCCTCGTTGTATGACGGTGCCACCGCATTTGCAGAAGCCTGTCTGATGGCCGTGCGTGCCAACCGGAAGTCAACGTCACGCAAAATCCTGGTGCCGCGGACGGTGCATCCATACTATCGCGAAGTGGCATTTAATATTATCAGAGGTCAGAACATTGAATTAGTCGATTTACCGATGCTTGATGGCGTTACTGATGTTGCAGCATTGGCTGAGCACGCCGGGCAGGATTTTGCCGCAGTGGTTATTCAGCAGCCCAACTTCTTTGGTTCGCTTGAGCAGGTTGATGCGCTGACCAACTGGGCGCACGCCGAAGCTGCGTTGGTTATTGCCGTGGCAAATCCGCTTGCGCTGTCGGTGCTAGAGCCTCCCGGGGAGTGGGGGGAAGCGGGTGCTGATGTGGCCTGCGGTGAGGGGCAGCCTTTGGGTGTGCCTATGTCATCCGGTGGCCCGTTTTATGGCTACATGGTTTGCAGAAAGGACATAGTCCGGCAGATGCCGGGCCGTATTGTTGGCCGCACTGTTGATGTCGACGGCAAGCCAGGCTTTACACTCACCCTGCAGGCGCGCGAACAACATATTCGTCGCTCACGTGCGACTTCCAATATTTGCACCAATCAGGGCTTGATGGTTACGGCATCAACAATTTACATGGCTCTGCTTGGTAATGAAGGCCTGCGGCGTGTTGCGCTGGCCAGTCATGAGAATACCCGCCAACTGATTGAAGGCCTGTGTGCCATCCACGGCATTACCCGCGCATTCACCTCGCCGGTGTTTCATGAGGCTGTGTTATTGCTCGATCGTCCGGTAGCGCCAGTGCTTGATGCATTGGCTGCAACCGGAATTCTTGGTGGTGTGGATCTAACCGAGTTTTACCCTGAGTTGGGTAACGCGTTGCTGGTATGCGCTACGGAAAACCGTACACCGAAACATATTGAGCAGTACGTCGCCGCAATGACGGCGGTGTTTACAACCGAAGAGGTGCGTCAACATGGTTGAACCACTTATTTTTGAATACCACGCAAGTGGAGGTCGCAGTTTTACTGTTAAAGCCCCTGAAGCCTCTGATTTGCCTAAGCAATTTTTGCGCAAGAGCAAGCCAGCCTTACCGGCGGTGTCAGAACTGCAGGTGGTGCGTCATTACACTCGTCTTTCGCAACTGAACTTCTCTATTGATACCCATTTTTATCCGCTGGGTTCATGCACCATGAAGTACAACCCAAAGGCGTGTAATTCGCTGGCGATGTTGCCCGAGTTGTTGGGACGTCATCCCTTAGCACCGGATCAGTTTTCACAGGGTACGCTGGAGTGTTTGTATGAGCTTCAGGAGATGCTGCAGCAGGCCACTGGCATGTCCGGCGTTTCGCTAACACCTATGGCAGGCGCACAGGGCGAATTGGCCGGCGTTGCTATGATTCAGGCCTATCATAAGACGCGCAATGATCATGAGCGCAATGAGATTATCGTGCCTGATGCTGCGCATGGCACAAACCCGGCAACTGCCACTATGTGCGGTTGCAAGGTGGTTGAAATACCCACCCGCGCCGATGGTGATTTGGATATTGATGCATTGAAGGCTGCCGTCGGACCAAAAACTGCTGGTATTATGCTGACCAACCCATCGACCCTCGGTGTTTTTGAACGACAGATTGAGGAGATTGCCAGCATCGTTCATGCCGCTGGTGGCCTGCTTTATTATGACGGCGCAAACCTTAACGCCATTCTTGGCCGAACCTCGCCGGGTGCAATGGGCTTCGATGTGGTTCATCTGAACCTGCATAAAACATTTTCTACACCGCATGGTGGTGGTGGCCCCGGCTCTGGTGCTGTGGGTGTGGGCGAACGTCTGCGCCCCTATTTGCCTATTCCTCTGGTGATTAAAACCGCTTCTGGCTATAGCTGGGCTGCAGAGAAGGATTGCCCCGATAGCATCGGTCGTTTGTCTGCATTTATGGGCAACGTCGGCGTTTTGTTGCGAGCCTATATCTACATGCGGATGTTGGGTGGCGAAGGTATGCGGAGAGTATCGGAATACGCTGTGCTGAATGCCAATTACATTATGGTTTGCCTGCGCGAGGCCGGCTTCACTATTGCGTTCTCGGAGCGGCGTGCAAGCCACGAATTTATTATCTCGGTAAAGAAAATCACTCGTGAAACGGGTATTAGCGCCATGGACTTTGCCAAGGCGTTACTGGACTATGGTATTCACGCACCAACTACGTATTTTCCGTTATTGGTGCCAGAATGTTTGCTGATCGAGCCAACTGAGACGGAATCAATCCAGGAGTTGGATGGTTTTATTGAAGCGATGATCGCCATTCGCGATAAAGCTTACAGTGACCCTGAGGCATTAAAAGCCGCGCCGCTGACGATGCCTGTGCGACGTCTCGATGATGTGCGTGCTGCTAAACATCCGAATCTCGTTTGGCAGCCACCTGACGAGCAGGCGATATAGCCTTTTTTATAAAGCTGATGGCTGCAGAGGCTGTCATCAAAACCCACGACTGCTGAGCGATTAATTTTTCAGTAGTTACCCAATTAATATCGACATAAAGAGGACATGACACCATGTCAGCACTGATCTGCGGTTCTATGGCATACGACAACATTATGGTTTTTGAAGATCGTTT
>JABIQA010000149.1 GCA_018699155.1 Chromatiales bacterium | reverse complement strand
GGTCTGTCCAACGTCTCTCTACGAGGGCCTGGCGGAGAACTTTATGACCCGAATGCGCCCCCCTAAAAATAAGCCCCCTCCTGCGAATTAGGCGAATCAGGGACAGGCCATCGAAAACAAAAAAGCCGGAGCTGCTCACACAGTTCCGGCTTTTTTATCTGCTCTTACGTTTTGAACTTAACGCTCATCTGGCCCTTTGGCCTTGTCATCACTCGATGACCAGGCCTTCGTTGTTTCTGATGAGCTGCCCGGTGCCGAGGTTTCCCACGGCAGTTTGCGGTCTTTATCGGCTGAAGGCTCAGACGGTGTTTTTGCCGATACTGCCGGCATCTGAGGTGCTGCTGTCGCTGCCGGTTTAGGTGTCGCAGCTTGGGCCTGAGATGCCGTTGGAGCTGATGGAGTCACAGCAGGTTTAGCAGGAGCCGCGGGTTTGGCTTCGGCTGGGGGCGTTGCCGTAGCTGAAGCATTAGGCGCAGATTGAGTAGGCGCCTTAGGCGCTGCTGCAGATGCTGCATCGGGTTTTGGTGCCGAAGGTTTCGCGGCTTCTAAACCCGGGTTGTTTACATGGGCCGTTTTAGCCGGAGCTTCGCTAATGGGCTTTGCTGATCGAATCGGGTTATTCGGATTCTCCATCGGTATTGCAGTGTTAGCTGGTGAATTAGCTGAGGGTGTCTGAGCAGCATTGTTATCATCGCTGCTTTTCTGCTCCTGAGAATTCTGATCCCTGCCTTCTGCTGCATTATCGCGATTGCCGCCACGACGACGACGGCGACGATTACGGCGTTTGCGGTTCTCATTGCCTTCCTCACCCGCTGGCTGACCTTCGGCGGGTGCGGCTTCAGGTGAAGCGTTCTGACTGCTGTCAGCGATTTTCTGCGGTGCTTTCTTGCGAGATTTCCGCTTGCTGCTCCTAGCCTTCTGCTCGGCGCTCTGATCGTCGTTGTTGGTGTCTTTGTTGCGGTGATTATTGTCACGACCTTCATTAGAACCTGGCTTGCGATTGCGGCCTCTGCCGCGACCGCGGGTGTTACCGCCAGCGTCTCTTGTGTTGGTCTTGCGGCCGGGTTTCTTCTTGACGGGCGCTTTGGCAACTTCATCACCGAAGATGAGTTGTTTCATCCAGCCGACCAGGCCGAGCTTAGGTTGAGTGACTTGAGGCTTAGCCTGCGGCGTTGGTGCCGGAGTGGCAGGACGTGCGGTGGAAACCGCAGGTACCTCATGAACACGCTTGGTGCTGGTTTCCAGTACAGCTTCGGTCAAGTTTTCTTCCGGTGTAGTCAGGCTATAACTGACACCGGAGTTGCCAACTTCTTCAATCTGATCGTTGCGTACACGGCGAATAGCATAGTGGGGTGTTTCGAGGCTCGGGTTAGCAACCAACAACAGTTGAACGTTGTCGCGCTTCTCAATATCCATGATCCAATCGCGTTTTTCGTTCAGCAGATAAGTGGCCACTTCAACCGGCAATTCGGTAATCACTTTTGCGGTCAGGTCTTTGCGCGATTCCTCTCCCACCAAACGCAGAATCGATAAGCCCAATGACTCAACGCTGCGGATAGTGCCGGCGCCGCTGCAACGCGGACATACCTGATGCGCTGACTCATCCAGCGAGCGACGCATGCGCTGACGTGACATCTCGAGCAAACCGAAACGCGAGATTTTACCTATCTGGACACGGGCACGATCGCTGCGCATGGCATCACGCAAGCGGTTTTCAACTTCGCGCTGGTTGCGTGAGGGCCCCATGTCGATAAAGTCGATAACCAGCAGGCCGCCAAGATCGCGTAGGCGACACTGGCGGGCAATTTCATCGGCGGCCTCTAGATTAGTTTGAAATGCAGTGGCTTCGATGTCGTCGCCCTTGGTGGCGCGAGCGGAGTTAATGTCGATAGACACCAGCGCTTCAGTCGGGTCAATAACCAGACTGCCACCGGAAGGCAGACTTACTGCATGAGAGAAGGCTGATTCAATCTGACTTTCAATCTGGAAGCGGGTAAACAAAGGCACAGGCTCGCCATAACGCTGCAGTTTACGCAGGTTGTGTGGCATAGCGTGTTCCATGAAATCGGTTGCTTCAGCCATGGTGGCATCATCGTCGACAATGATCTCACCGACGTCGCTGTTCAGGTGATCGCGAAGAGCACGCACCACAGGGCTGTTGTCCTGGAAGATGAGGAACGGGGATGGTTTGCTAACCACAACCTTCAAGATGGCGCTCCAGACACCTTTCAGGCAGTCGAGATCCCAGTTGATTTCATCGGCAGTACGGCCAATACCGGCAGTACGCACGATAACGCTCATGCCATCGGGCACTTCGATCTCTTTTAACGTTGCGCGGATTTCATCGCGTTCATCACCGGCGATGCGGCGGGAAACGCCACCACCGCGGGGGTTGTTGGGCATTAGCACCATAAACCGGCCAGCGAGGCTTATAAATGTGGTGAGCGCCGCACCTTTGTTGCCGCGTTCGTCCTTATCGATCTGGACGACAATCTCCTGGCCTTCTTTCAGTACCTGGCGAATATTAATGCGTGAGCCTTTTTCCGGCTCGCTAACGAAGTATTCGCGGGAGATTTCTTTTAGCGGCAAGAAGCCATGACGTTCTGCACCGTAATCGACAAAGGCCGCATCGAGACTGGGCTCGACCCGGGTAATTTTTCCTTTATAGATGTTCGATTTTTTCTGTTGGTTATCGGCGCCTTCAATATCCAGGTCGATAAGTTTCTGACCATCTACGATGGCTACGCGCAACTCTTCTTTCTGAGTTGCATTGATTAGCATTCTTTTCATAAGCCCCTAAACTACTTCTGTTGGGGGTCACTGACGCGAAAAGTCTTTGGTATGAATCTGCAAAAGAACGGGTGCTTCTTGAGTGCTCGTTTAACTGAGCGAAGCAAGCCCGGCGCCGGAGTCGACGCGTTCCAATGGTTGGATTGTAATTTACCGAGGGCATTCGTAAACCCTTTGAGGCTTAGATAAAATTCTGATGGACAGATCTATCTGTTCTCTCTAAATGACTTTAAATATTATTCGCCCTGATTGAGTTTGACCATCAGGCAGGGCGATCGGGTCATGTGACCGTTAATGACCCGCTATGCAGGTCATAAAATATGTGAAACCACAGCACCGCTGCGGGTAAAAATTTTTGTTTGGCAAAAAAATCAAGCCAGACAACAGGTAACACGCATTTGCGAGTCAGGGTAATATAGCAGCGCTTGCCTTTAGCATCAATGTATTACGGCACCTAATCCGAGTATTTACTGAACATGAGCTCATCCACTGATAAAACCGCCCCAAAGGGCGTTGAAGCCAATAATGGCGTAGTTTCTGCCAAAACGCCTGCCCGGTTCGTGACGATTGATGCCGAAATGGCTGAGCGCCGGCTCGATAACTTCTTAATGGCTGAGCTCAAGGGTTTGCCGCGCTCGCACATTTATAAAATGATTCGCAGCGGTGAGGTGAGGGTAAATAAAGGTCGTATTAAGCCTGCACGCAGGCTGCTGGAGGGCGATATTGTTCGAATACCGCCGGTGCAGCTGGCTACCGAGGTTGCCAAGCAGCCGCCACAGAACCCGGAATGGATCAATAAGTACATTATCTATAAGGATGATGACGTCATCGCGTTGAACAAGCCTTCAGG
>JABIQA010000148.1 GCA_018699155.1 Chromatiales bacterium | reverse complement strand
GGTGCAGGAAGTACGTGGTATTAGAGTTGTGTTTGCCCAGGAAGTTCGTTTGGACACCGCGGCAGGAGAGTTGCTCACCAGCGCCGAGTGTGTCGCCGTGTGCATAGACGCAACAACGTTGAAGGCACGTCGTTTGCCCGATGCGCTTAAACAGGTTTTTCTTCTAGGCACAGCGCCGCAGTAACAGTTGATTTTAATTTGGGCTGTAATGTTTTTTACGATTATAAAAGGGAATGTTAGCCAATGAATGGCAATTTGTCGGTGATTGAACTGATACTGGGCGCGAGCCTCGTAGTACAGCTGGTTTTGTTGATGCTGCTTGCAGCATCTGTTGCTTCATGGGCCATCATTATGAAGAAGCGCAAAGTGCTACGACAGGCTAGAGATGGCGCCGATGAGTTTGAAGCCAGTTTCTGGTCTGGGGGTGACCTCAGTGCTATATACAAGTCGATTAGCACCACTGATGGCTCATCGACTGATATGGCCGCTATTTTTGAAAGCGGCTTTCGCGAGTACAGGCGACTAACCCAACAAGCGGGGCAGGAGCCTGATAAAATTATTGAAGGCTCAATGCGCGCCATGCGCGTTGCACAGATGCGGGAAATGGACCGACTTGATCATCAACTGTCTACGCTCGCCACTATAGGCTCGACCAGTCCTTACGTAGGTTTATTTGGCACAGTGTTCGGTATCATGAACTCCTTCCGTGCGCTGGGTAACGTGCAGTCTGCGACCCTTGCCATGGTTGCTCCTGGTATTGCTGAGGCGCTTATCGCGACAGCTATGGGTTTGTTCGCTGCGATCCCTGCTGTTATCGCCTACAACCGCTATGCTGATCAGGTGGCGCGCATTGAAGTTCGCTATGACACATTCCGCGAAGAGTTTGCCGCAATTTTACAGCGCTCTATAGCATCGCGGCAGGGCTCCGCTTAATGGAAGGCCGCAAGCGCCGCCTGATGGCAGAGATTAATGTCGTGCCGTACATCGACGTGATGTTGGTGTTGCTCATTATATTCATGGTGACAGCGCCGCTGCTTACTCAGGGTGTTGAAGTGGATCTGCCAGAGGCCGATGCACAGCCCTTAGACCAGGAAAGCTCTGAGCCCTTGGTTCTATCTATTGATGCGGATGGTCTATTTTATCTGAACGTCGGTGATAGTGAGGATTCGCCACTCGAACCTACAGACATCGTCGCTCTTGCGACGGCCGTATTGAAGGTAAAACCGGCGACACCGGTGCTGGTGAAGGCCGATAAGAATGTGAATCATGGCAGCGTGGTTACCGGGATGGTGTTGTTGCAAAAAGCCGGAGCCCCAAAAGTTGGCTTTCTGACCGACCCTACTCAATTTGATCCGTTGGCGGATCTGTAACAGCGGCCTCTGGGCGCGAAAGGATTCGTGGCAACTTCACCTTCATTTTTTCAGGAATACTGGGGCTGGCTTCTTGTCGCGTTGGTATTGCATGTGTTTTTCGCAATGGCATTCGCGTTAAGCACCTTTGCTATTCCACGGCAGGTGCCGCAGCAGTTAACCGTGAAAGCTGTGTTGGTTGACGAAACCAAAACTAAATCGGCGCAGGAAGCCCAAGCGCGGCAGAAGCAGGAACGCGAGCGCCAGCAGCGCAAGGTTGAGGAACAACGTGAGCGTGAGCAGCAGCAAAAGGAAGCGCAGCAACGAAAGGCTAAACTTGACCAGCAGCGTCGCGCTAAAGCCGATGCCGAACAGAAAGTTAAGGCTGATAACGCGCGTAAAGCAGAGCTAAAAGCCCGTCAAGTGGCCGAATCCAAAGCCAAAGCCAAAGCCAAAGCATCAGCCGAAAGCAAGGCAAAGCTTGAAGCGGAACGCAAAGCCAAGGCCGAATCTGAGCGAAAGGCTAAATTAGATGCTGAACGCAAAGTTAGAGCGGATGCCGAGAAAAAAATGGCTGATGCAGCCGCTGCACGTCGTGAATCTGAGCTCGCCGCATCAATGGCCGCCGAAGAGCAATTGATAGCAGCAAGAACATCAGGTGAGCTGGCAGAATACATAGCCTTAATTAAGCAGCGCGTTGAGCGAAACTGGGTGAAACCTTCAGGCTCTGCTTCAGCGATTGAATGTGAGGTTTATGTCAGCCAGATTCCCGGTGGCGAGGTTGTTGGTGTGAAAACCGGTCGGTGCAATGCGGATGCGGCGGTGATTCGATCTGTTGAAGCGGCGGTGTATAAATCATCTCCGTTGCCAGTGCCATCTAATCCGAGGTTATTTGAACGAAACCTGAGGTTTATGTTCAAACCGCAGGATTGATTGAAGCGACGTGCAGTGCACATACGCTGCCGCAAAGGCTAACATAGAGACCTAAGAGCTAGTATCTAGAGCTATTAATGGCAGTTTTATGAACGAAGGGACGGTAATGGGCAAACTGATACGTTTTGCAACACTCTGTGTGATGCTGATCGCAGCTAACGCGATGGCTGAGTTACAGATTGATATTACCCGGGGCGGTGCGGATGCATCGCCGATTGCTGTGGTTCCTTTCAGCTGGAGTGACCCCAGTTACGGCCCTTATGATGTGGCGGCCGTAGTGGGTGAAGATCTTGCGCGCAGCGGGCGATTCGCGCCCATGCCGGTAAAAGATATGCTTCAGAAGCCCACGACGGGCGCAGCTATCGATTTTAGTGACTGGCGAATTCTCGGTACCGAGGTGGTTATTGTCGGCGAGGTCCTGCCGAATGGCAAAGACAACTACATGATCCAGTTTCAGGTGTTTGACGTGTTCCGGGGTAAACAGATTCTGGGCTATCGGATGCCATCAAACCGTGCCGGTCTGCGTGCATCTTCACATCGTATTAGCGACATGATTTACGAAAAGCTCACTGGAGTGAAAGGTGTCGCGTCAACCCGTCTTGCCTATGTGAATGTTACAGGTCCTCCAGCAAGTCCGGTGTATCGTTTGATTGTCGCCGACGCTGATGGCGAGAATGCCAGTGTGATGGTTGAATCGGAGAAGCCGTTGCTTTCGCCGGCATGGTCACCTGATGGGCGTCGCATCGCCTATGTCTCGTTCGAGAATGATAATTCTGAAGTGTTTGTGCAGGTGCTGCGCACAGGAGTGCGTCAGCGCGTTTCTGCACGGCCCGGCATTAATAGCGCACCGGCATGGTCACCTGATGGGCGTAAATTGGCCCTAACCTTGTCGAAGGGTCGAGGTGATCTGGATGTTTACATTCTTGATCTATCCACTCAAGTGCTCACGCGGCTGACCAGCGGTCCATCTATTGAGACCGAAGCGGCGTGGTCTGCAGACGGTAAGTCTGTCTATTTCACTTCTGATCGCGGCGGCGCGCCCCAGGTTTACCAAATGACCCCTGGTGAGAGTCGTGCCCAGAGGGTGACATTCGAAGGTCCCTATAACGCCCGACCGCGCATCTCTCCCACCAGTAATAAAATGGCTGTGGTGCATAATGATCGTGGCAACTATAGAATTGCAGTTGTCGATCTAGAGCGCAGCTACTCTCAGGTTCTGAGTGACGGACGTCTGGACGAGGCGCCTAGTTTTGCACCGAACGGTGAACTAATTATCTATGCGACCGGCGAAGGCCGTCGTGGTGCTCTTGGACTCGTATCGACTGATGGTCGTGTGCAGCAAAGCATTAAGTCAGTGGAAGGCGAAGTACGGGAGCCCGCATGGGGGCCGTTTCCAGTGAACTAGTCGTTGTGCTCTGTCGCGGCGTGGAGTCTGCATTGTTAGTTTTTTTTGGGAAGTTGTTTCGTTGATTTTTTGTGTAGCCTGTCTGGAGTAGTAGTAATGAATAG
>JABIQA010000108.1 GCA_018699155.1 Chromatiales bacterium | reverse complement strand
CCTTTTGATTCAGATCGCGCCGAATCCTGACCGGCCCCTGACCCTTGCGGATTCGACCATTTACAAAGCTTTCGGCGTAACGTGCCTCATCGAGCAAACCGTCTTCAGTGAGCTCATCCAGCAAACAGGCAATATCTTCTGCCGAAATTTCACCGTCTTCAATTTTATTGGATAGTTTTTTAGTGAGCTTTTCTTCCAGCTCCAAGCGGCTGTGGTCACGATACGCCAGAACATCCATGGCCACATGACGCGCCGATCGCCCCCGTTTACGTGGACGATCACTTGGACGGCATTCATCGGCCGCAGCCGGAGTAGTTTCACCGAGCTCCTCGCGCATATCGGCGAGCAGTTTCTCTACGGAAACAGGTTGTTTGGTGTCTTCGCTCAACTCTTACCCAACCGACACTTAAGGCTAAACCGACTGCCGGCTCACTAGGAGCCGGCAGCGGTAATAAAAAACAACAAAATAATTTTAAGCGACCTCTTCGGCGCCCTTATCGGCATCAGGCAAAAGCTCAACCACCTCACCGCCTATGGGCAGCAATATCTCGCGCAATTTTTGATCGAGCTCTGTGATGATTTCAGGATGCGCCAGCAGATGCGTGCGCACATTCTCCTTACCCTGACCAATACGCTCGCCGTTATAGCTATACCAAGAACCGGATTTCTCAACCAGGTTGTGGGCAACACCCAGATCGATAAGTTCACCTTCACGCGATACGCCATGCCCATAAAGAATTTCAAACTCAGCCTGCTTGAACGGCGGTGACACTTTGTTTTTCACAACTTTGACGCGAGTCTGGTTACCCACCACTTCATCGCCCTTCTTAATAGCACCAATTCGACGGATATCCAGCCGTACCGATGAGTAGAACTTCAACGCGTTACCACCTGAGGTGGTTTCAGGGCTGCCGAACATCACACCAATTTTCATACGAATCTGGTTAATGAAAATGACCATGGTGTTAGAACGTTTAATATTACCTGTGAGCTTTCGCAACGCCTGCGACATGAGGCGAGCCTGCAAGCCAACATGTGTATCGCCCATATCGCCTTCAATTTCAGCTTTCGGGGTAAGCGCTGCAACCGAGTCGATAACCACCAGATCAACCGCACCGGAACGCACCAACATATCGGTGATTTCCAACGCCTGTTCACCGGTATCAGGCTGCGAAACCAGCAGGTCATCGACGTTGACACCAACTTTGGCCGCATAAATAGGGTCAAGTGCGTGCTCAGCATCCACAAATGCTGCTGTACCGCCATTTTTCTGGCACTCGGCCACCACTTGCAGCGTCATTGTGGTTTTACCTGACGATTCAGGACCGTAGATTTCAACAACACGGCCACGCGGTAAGCCGCCTATACCCAGCGCAACATCAAGACCTATGCTGCCGGTAGAAATAACGTCAATATCACGTGAAGCTGGCGAATCGCCGAGACGCATGACAGAACCTTTGCCAAACTGTTTCTCGATTTGCCCCAGAGCGGCAGCCAGTGCCTTTTTCTTGTTGTCGTCCATAATAACCATCACCTGCAACGTGTTTGAAAGAGAGCTGTATATACGTACAGTGCATACTGTATATTTGTACAGTACCTACTATTGCACATAAAATCCAGCCTCTGGGTGAAATAATTGTCGGGTTTCGCCCAAAATGCCGTAAACAGTATTACCTAGGCGGAAGCGGCAGAAAACCGCTCCATGACTGTGTAGTTTGCACGCCCCGGACCATACTCCGAGTGAACCAGCACAAAATCAGAGGCTTGCCAAAGAAGCTTCGCAGGCGGCTCTAAGTTAGGCAATTGGTTTTGCTGACGCACCACACTCACATGCGGTTGAAAAATGCGCTCGGGGCGCAATGCCACCAATGGGGCTAACTGGTCACGCAACTCCGCCACTAACACGCTCAAAGACTCGGGCAGTTCCCTACTCCCGTACCAAAGCACCTTTGGCTGCTCAAATACCCCGTAGCAATCGAGAGCCAGGTTTATTGGTTGAAAGACAACAAACTTTGCCGCGGTAACGACATCGGGAATTAAACGCTCAGGCACACGGTCAAGAAATGCGAGCGTGAGGTGATAGTTTTCGGAGGGAATCAATCGACCTTCGGCGGCATCGCGCAAAGGCGTAACCGCCTGCAACAACCCATCGCGCAGCTCGGACGATGGCCACAGCGCAAAAAACAAACGTTGAGTAGGTTCCGCCATAGCGACTGCTACACGACCATTAACTTCAACAAACCTTCGAGTGCAGCTTGCACAGTTTTTGCACGAATCTCATTCCGGTCACCCGAAAAAAGGTCGCGCTGACTAAGCACTGCACCATCACGGGTAGCATTGGTCGATTCTTTTAAAGCCCAGGCAAACCATACCGTACCCACCGGCTTCTCCGCCATGCCGCCATCCGGCCCGGCAATTCCCGTAACGGCCACCGCAATATCCGCCCCACTCCGGCGCAAAGCACCCAATGCCATAGCCTCAGCCACTTCTTTACTCACAGCACCAAAGGCCTCAATCTGCCCTGCAGGCACGCCCAGTAAGTCGGTTTTGGCGTTGTTGCCGTAGGCGGTAAAACCGTACTCAAGCCACGCCGAACTGCCGGGCAAATCGGTCATTGATTTTGCAATCCAACCACCGGTACACGACTCCGCAACCGAAACCTTTTTACCCGCAGCAGACAGCGCCGCCGCCAACTCATATGCAAGCCCAGCAATACGTTGTTCCACACTGTTATTCATGAGCAAAGATTAGCACGCGAACAGCCCGCGTTGCCTTCGATCATGCAGAGGTGGGCGTCGATAATGCAATAACCATATTGACCTTATAAGCACAGGCCCGGCTTGATATCGACTGTTGGGATAAATGATGGCTAAATTCCTATCGCAGACTTACTGCGCAAATAAAACAACGGGCGTGATTGCAAAAGCGCCCTCGATTTTGTCTTTCATACAAACCAGCATAGCCTCATCGAAAACCAATCGGTAATTTTATTGGAAGGGCTGCTATATTGCAGCCATGAATACAGCCACCAACCCCAATCACTATGATGTCATCGTCCTCGGCGGCGGTGCAGCCGGCTTAATGTGCGCCATTACTGCGGGCAACCGGGGCCGGCGGGTGCTGGTGCTGGAAAGCGCCAACAAAATCGGTAAAAAAATTCTCATGTCAGGTGGTGGGCGCTGCAACTTCACTAATTTGCACACCGAGCCTTCGCGCTATATCTCGGCCAACCGGCACTTTTGTAAATCGGCACTCAGCCGCTACACCCAATGGGATTTTATTGCTCTGGTCGACAAACACCGGGTTGCATATCACGAGAAAGACCCTGAGGTGGGTAACGGTCAACTGTTCTGCGATGATTCATCCAAAGACATTTTGGCTATGCTCGAAGTCGAGTGTTCCGCAGCTGGAGTAACGATAAACGTCGAGAGTGCAGTCAGCGATGTACAGCGTACCGAAGAGACTAACTCGGGGCGGTTTCAGGTTCGCAGCAATGGCTCAAAGTTCACCTCTGAGTCACTGGTATTGGCTACCGGAGGCTTATCGATTCCGAAAATGGGCGCTACTGATTTTGGTTATCAACTCGCACGGCAGTTCGACCTCAATGTGTTGGAAACCAGTGCAGGCTTGGTACCGTTTACCTTCACGGGCTCTATTCACGAACTGACCAACAAACTCTCGGGCATTAGTGTGCCGGCCATTCTGCATAATGCTCGGGCCAGTTTCCGCGAGGCCATACTGTTCACCCACCGCGGCTTGAGCGGGCCGGCCGCTTTACAGCTTTCCAGTTACTGGCAACCCGGCGAATCGATATGCCTCAACCTGTTGCCGGATGATGATATTGAAACGGCGTTGCTCCAATCCAAACAAACGCAACCCAAAGTGGTTTTGCGCACGGTACTCAACGAAGTATTGCCGCGTGCGTTAGTACTAGAACTGCAGAACAGCTATTGGCCCACCTTCGCCGAAACTAAACTCGCGGAGATACCCGACAGCCGTTTAAAAGCAATCGCCTCACTGCTTAATTGCTGGGAGTTAAAGCCGGCAGCCACCGAGGGTTATCGAACCGCCGAGGTCACTTTAGGCGGCATCGACACCGACGAACTCTCTTCACGAACAATGGAGGCCAAAACAATACCCGGCCTCTACTGTATTGGTGAAGTGGTTGACGTTACCGGGCATCTGGGTGGCTTTAACTTCCAATGGGCGTGGGCATCTGCAAGCGCCGCCGGACAAGTCGCCTGACCTGCTAAGCTAAAATCATGCTCTAACCCCTGGCCTGGACTTAACGCAGGCGTCAAACCCAAGATAAATACTGATGCCATGAATACCCCCGGAAGCGATGAAAGAGACCGGCACTGCCTATTCGAATCAAGCAAAATCATTGGTGTTTGCGAGCATCCCGGCAAGAACCCTTCTCATAGGCCGCGACTCCACAACGGTGAAGATGAGAATAGCTCACCCACATCTGCCGTGCTTTGTGGCAAGCTGTACTCGTAGTATTAAAAAGGATTCCCCGTGAGCAATTCCAGAACACGCATAGCCTTTGTCAGCTCCGATTCAGATGCCGCCAACGGTGCGCTTCAAAAGCTCACTTCCCGTTACGGCAACGCGCCCGTCGACAATTGCGACGTCATCGTTGCCTTAGGCGGTGATGGCTTTGTTCTGCATTGCCTCCATGATTGCATTGATACCCATACGCCAATCTACGGAATGAACCGCGGTACTGTCGGCTTCCTAATGAATACTTACGATGCCGATGACCTGCCGGCAAAAATCGCCGATGCCGAGGAAGAAACTCTGCACCCTTTGTCGATGACCGCGGTTTCAACCAGCGGCGAGGTAACTCATGCGCTTGCCTTTAATGAAGTATCGCTGCTGCGCTCATCGCGCCAGTCTGCCAATCTAAATATTATTGTCGATGGCAAAACGCACCTTGAAAACCTTATCTGCGATGGCGTGCTGGTGGCCACACCGGCAGGCAGCACTGCCTACAATCTATCGGTTCATGGCCCGGTCATACCGCTTGGTTCAGACCTGGTCGCGCTCACTTCTATCAGTGCGTTTCGTCCACGGCGCTGGCGCGGGGCTTTGCTACCCAGTTCAGCAGAGATACGAATTGAAAATATTAATCCGGCAAAGCGTCCAATCAGTGGATCGGCCGATCACACCGAGGTGCACGATGTGGCGTCAATTACAGTATCGCAGCACCCGACAAAGTCTGTGGTTATGCTGTTCGATCAAGGCCACTCGCTGAACGAGCGCATCCTGCGCGAGCAGTTTGAAATTTAAAATGTCTGCGCCGGCAGCCTAAACCAACTCCAAAAGATCAATTTTCATGCCCGCAGGAGATGTTGTTCTAACGACATCTGCCTCACCCAATAAAGTGTTGAAACGGCCGGTGGAGCCTACCGACAAAGCCCGCGCCTCCAAGCTGGCAACTGTTGCCGCCAACAACGGCACAATAAACGCGCAGCTAATCACTCCGGTAGCAAATGGCACGGTGCGGTCAAAACGGTTTACGCCCCGAATCCCTTCATAGCTCACTAGCTCCATTCGACCAAACGGTTGTGTCGTTTTACCCAACATCCGCAACTCAAGTGCGGCGCCTTTTGGCAACCCCACCAACGCCTCAATCTCCGGGCCGCTCACACGATGATGCAAAAGCTCATCCAACGAAAACAACTGCTGATAAAACTGCGCTTCGGGCAATGTATCCGGCACCACAACCACAAATGAAGTGACACCAGCAAAACCACGGGCCGAGAAGTCAGCCTTAAATGCTTCGGCTTCACTCAACACTTCAATAAATACCATGTTGGTGTCATCGTGACACGGCATCTGGACTTCGCGTGTATGTAAACCTTCGAGTGAGTATTCACCCACCTCAGAACGAAAGCCATACCCCGCCGACTTTAAGTCGGCAACATGTCGATGCATATCAGTGCAATTGATATCCAGGTTCTTCGGGCCAATATCCGTGGGCGCCGACTCATGCCTCACAGCCTCACCCGGGCTTGCGAACTGCAGCAAATGCACCCGTCCTGCGCTGGCACCGGGACTGGTGAGTAATGCCTGATCGATTATGTCATCAGCCTCAATACTCCAGAGTGCTGCAATCAGCTCATCACTGCCCGACCGGCGGCGACTCAGTTCAAACCCCATATGCCCCATCCAGAAACCGAGCGCGACATCCATATCGGCAACACTGATAGTGATGTAGGCAATACCGGCCATTGATACTGGCAAGTTCATTGAATGAGCCGTTGTTTGTGCAGTCACAAGATGCTCCAGCGGCATCGAAGGCCAGCTTTTTTGGGTATAGTAGCTAACAGTATATGGAGGAACACCATGCTGTTAAACCACCCTCGCGCCAGCGAGATTATGGCGCGTGAAAATTTCGATGCCCTGATCGGCCATCAGCCTATTAATGTGTATTACCTCAGCGACTATTGGG
>JABIQA010000020.1 GCA_018699155.1 Chromatiales bacterium | reverse complement strand
ATATCCCACAGCAAAAAGTTACTCACGCGACGCTCGCCACCAGTACGAATTAACAAATCGGGAGCTTCGATCCCACGCAGACACATATGCTGTGCAACCAATTCTTCATTCACATCAGCAGCTGATATCCGACCGGCCTCAACCTCAACCGCTATCTCCCGGGCAGCATTAGCAATATCCCAACGGCCACCGTAAGCCACCGCCACCACCAACTCCATCCGTTTATTACTGGCAGTCTGATCTTCCGCACGCTGCAGGCGCTTCTGGAGTGGCTTTGATAGCTGGTGCCGATCGCCAACAAATCTGACCCTAATATCGTTCTTGTGCAGCACGTCGACTTCATGCTGCAACACTTCGAGAAACAGGCCCATCAGGCTAACGACTTCATCAGCAGGCCGGTTCCAGTTTTCACTACTGAAGGCAAACAGGGTTAGCGTTTGGACCCCTCGCTGTGCACAGGTCTCTACGACGGCACGGGTACTTTTAACACCCGCACGATGCCCCAGAGCGCGAGCCAGGCCGCGTTGTTTCGCCCAGCGACCATTACCATCCATAATTATGGCTATATGCTTCGGCAAATCTTCTATGAGGGAGGTATCAGACATCTTTAAGTGAATTTAAGCTGGAATGCCCGCTTAAATTGCCATTAACTCGGTTTGCTTTGCTTCGGAAATTTCATCTAGCTTAGCGACATACTCATCCGTCAACTGCTGAACATCCTGTTGAGCACGACGGTCATCATCTTCAGAGATGTCTTTTTCTTTAAGCAACTCTTTAACATCACTGAGAATATCCCGGCGAATATTACGAATCGCAACCTTGCCTTGCTCTGCTTCGTTACGAACAATTTTGGTCAAATCCCGGCGGCGCTCTTCAGTAAGATCAGGAAGAGGCACGCGAATGACGTTACCGGCACTCATTGGGTTCAAGCCCAGGTCTGCTGCCATAATGGCTTTCTCAATAGCCGGTACCAGTGCCTGCTCGAAGGGTGTAACCGCCAGCGTGCGAGCGTCATCCACGGTGATGTTAGCTACACGGTTCAACGGCGTCTCTGATCCGTAATATTCTACGGTCACCTGTTCCAGCAAGCTCGGATGAGCACGACCGGTGCGTATCTTGACAAAGGTTGCAGCTAGGGCAGACAGCGTCTTTTCCATACGCTGGCGACCGTCTTTTTTAAGATCTTCAATCATGCTGTTTACAATCCTTTCTCTCTGCGCAGAGCAATACTGCCCGGACCAGCCAAAAAAACTTAAAACTAATCGGCATTTTCAACAATCAAAGTGCCTATATCAGCACCCTGAACCAGCGCCAAAAGTGCGCCGCTTTCATGCAAGTTGAATACACGTATCGGCAGATTGTTGTCGCGGCACATAACAATAGCTGTAGTATCCATCACACTCAGACGGTCGGCAATGACCCGATCGAAACTTAGTTTCGCGTAACGTGTCGCTTCAGGGTGTGTCTTCGGGTCAGCAGTATAAACCCCATCGACCTTCGTTGCTTTAAGCAGCACGTCGGCATTAATCTCAATAGCCCGCAATGTGGCTGCAGTATCGGTCGTAAAAAAGGGGTTGCCCATGCCGGCCGCAAGTATGACTACCCGGCCCTTCTCCAAATGGCGGACGGCGCGGCGACGGATGTAATCTTCACAAACATCATGAATTGCCAGAGCTGACATCACGCGCGCAGGCACTCCAATGCGCTCGAGCCCGTCCTGCAGAGCCAACGAATTGATCACCGTGGCCAGCATACCCATGTGATCACCGGTGACCCGGTCCATTCCTGAACGGGCAAGGCCTTCGCCGCGGAAGATGTTGCCACCGCCAATAACCACGCCCACCTGCACACCCAGCTCACTGATGGCACCAATATCACGGGCAACCTGGCTCAGCACATCGGGATCAATGCCGTATTGGCTGGAACCGAGCAAGGCTTCACCGCTCAACTTTAGAAGAATACGTTGATAAGACGATTGATCACTGGACATGGGCGTTAAGCCTCCAACACATTTCGCTTCCAAAAAGAACCCCGCATAAGCGGGGTACTTAAATTACTACAGTGAAACCAACAAAACGCCCTGTCGACGAAAAACTGGATTCAATATGATTTTCTTCTGAGCCATGAGGATCATAAGATGCCTTTTAAAAAATGCCTTAACTACTGGCTTTAACCTGAGCCGCAACCTCTTCCGCAAAGTTATCTTCTTTCTTCTCGATACCCTCACCCACTTCAAAGCGGATAAAAGAAGCCACAGTTGCTCCCTTGCCTTTCAGCAATTTACCGACGGTGATGTCAGGGTCCTTAACAAATGCCTGACCAACCAAAGTGATCTGTGCCAAATGCTTGCGCAGGCGGCCCGCAATCATCTTCTCGACAATCTCAGGAGGCTTGCCTTCGTTCAAAGCCTGCTCAGTAAGAATGCGCCGCTCTCGCTCAAGGTTTTCAGCAGGAACATCGTCTTCAGAAACACAGATAGGGGCTGCAGCTGCAATATGCATGGCAATATCACGCGCCAGATCTTCATCGCCACCAACGACATCAACGACAACACCAATGCGGCCGCCATGAATATAGCTGCCAAGAACACCCTGAGGCTTCACAACCTGAAAACGACGTAGGTTGATATTTTCGCCAATCTTAGAAACCAGTTCACTGCGCGTTTCTGCAAAAGACTTCCCACCAAAATCAAGCGCTGCGAGCGCTTCTGCATCAGCAGGGTTATTTGCCAACAATAGCTCGGCGGTCTTCTGTGCAAAGCTTTTAAAGCCTTCGTCACGGGCAGCAAAATCCGTTTCGCTATTGATTTCAACCAACACACCGGCATCTGCGCCAACTGCAAATACAACTGCACCTTCAGCCGCAATACGGCCGGACTTTTTCTCAGCCTTCGCCTGCCCGCGGGTACGCAGTAAATCCTGTGCTGCCTGAAGGTCACCTTCAGTCTCAACCAGAACCTTCTTGCATTCCATCATGCCGACGCCAGTGATCTCGCGCAGCTCTTTTACTAAACTTGCTGTAACACTCATTGCTCTATCCTGAATCTTTTTACTGTATCGGTAAGAAGACACACATGGCCGCCGAAGCAGCCATGCGATTACTCTTTATCTTCAGCCTTGGCTTCTTCAACGACAGGCTTAGCCGCTGCTTTTGTAGGCTCAGCTGCTGCTTTTGTAGGCTCAGCTGCTGCTTTTGTAGGCTCAGCTGCTGCTTTTGTAGGCTCAGCTGCTGTGTCTGCAGGCTCAGCCTTCTTGGTTGCCGTTTTCT
>JABIQA010000021.1 GCA_018699155.1 Chromatiales bacterium | reverse complement strand
GGCAAGAATCTCTAGCAGATTTTCGCATACATTTTTTTTCATAGCTTCAATTTCCTTTTTTCCGACGGAGCTTTGCTAGCCTTTGCCATGTTTCTGGAAGAGTCCTTAACGGTTACAGTTCTTTTCTTTCGTAAGAGAGGATATTCATTAGTGAGTGGATGTAACTTTGCCCTAAGCGACAGCATGCTTAACAACGCCAGCAATTACTCTGTACTTAAGAGTTACGTCGCTTTTAACTGATCCTAGCATGCGACTAAACCATGTCAACGGCAGCGGCGATACGCTATCGGCATAAGGGTTGGGTAAGCAGATGGCTTCATCCTATAGTGCCATTCAAAGCGGACTATGCTCTTTCAGAATTGCAACTGGTCTCCAATACTGCATCACGTATCAATAGTATTGATCAATGACTATCGCCTGAGTTGGGTCGGGCGTTGTGGCCGTGCAAAAAGCAGGAGCCCAAGCGCACCGGACCCCACGATGCCGGAGAGCATTAAGAACGCTGTATCGAACGAGGCTGTAGAGTCAGTAAGCCATCCAACAAGGAATGGAATCAACACCCCTGAAGCTGAGAAGAAGGTGACGATAATTCCGGTTGCCGCGCCTGCTGATTCCGGAAATAGGTCGGTGCAAATCGAGTAGTAGGGGCCATTTGCCGACATCGAGAACCCTATTCCCAGAGTTAGCCAAAACACGGCCCAATCGCTTGAGGTGACCGAGGCCAGTGGAATGAAAGAGGCGGCTGCGAGAAGTTGCAGTATCCAGATAAGGTGGATACGGGCACGGCGGATATCGCCACTGGCGCGAAACAAACGATCAGAGAGGGTGCCAATGAGAAGCATTCCGACAATTGAAAATGCCCAGGGCATGGTGGTGAACCAACCAATCGTCATCAGGTTCAAATCAAACTCATGTTCAAAGTAACCGGGAATCCATGTGATGCCAAAAAATAGGATCGCTCCGAAGCCAAAGAAAGACCACGCGGTGGTGAGGAGCGTCGGGTTACGCAGCACGGCAACATATTCCGCAAGTGTCGGCACCTTGCGTTTCTCGGTTTGCTCAGGTTCACGGTAGAGGAGCAGCCACACAACGAAAATTCCAACCCCGGCTATACCAAGAGCCATGAAGCTTTCTCGCCAGCCGAACTCGCCAATCAGCCAGCTTAAGACCGGACCACCGATGAGCAGGGCGCACGGAACGCCAAGCAAAGCGAGCGAAGTGGCTTGAGTCGCCTTTTCCTGAGGCACCCAGTCGGCAATCGCCCGATTCATTGCCGGGAAGTTAACCCCTTCGCCGAAGCCCAAAAGGACGCGGAAGGCAAGAAATAGCCACCAATAATGAATCCAACCCAGCATAAACATCGTTAGCGACCAAACGATAAGACCCAATGACCAGATGCGTCGTGCACCATAGCGATCGAGAAGCACCCCCGAGATTCCGTTAACGGCGAGGGCGCCGAGCGCAAACAAGCTCATCGCAAGACCAAAGCTGGCGTTGTCGATTCCGAAATCTTTTTGGATCGGACCGACAGCGAAGGAGATCACGACTCTGTCGAGATAGTTAACAAGCCCCAGAGCAAAGGCCAGGCCGATCACAATTTTCGCCGTATCTGTGGCTTTCGAGTGTGTTTTTAGCATTCTGCAAGACTATCGTTTCCCCGGCAAAATTCAATGTTTAACTGATTCGCCTGGACCACCAATAGGTGAGACAGTTGAGGGCTAAGGCAGAGTGACAAGCTAATGTGCTTAGGGTCGTGCACTGTTAGAACATTGGTGTTGCATGATGTGTTTTATTGGGGAGAGGACATCGCTTAGAGTGAATCAGCGATGGCTTTGCCTGACAGCGGGTAAACTGATTGGCAGACTGTACTTATCCAGCTGTTTATGAAGGTTTTTCTTGGTCTTGACCAAGGTGTAGAGGTCCTAGATGCTCTCTACACTGCCTGTAATAGTGACTTGCAAGGACTTATCCGTTGAATTCGTGCCCTTAAACGTGAACGGTGTAATACATTTGTTAACGCATCTCTGGTAGATTGTCACACGCAGACAAGCCCTCAGATTAGGCTGTTCTGAATTGCTCCGGATCGCCGGATTCTATCGATGCAAGCATTTTAAAGTCTATTAAATATGGCCTACTGCCCACCGCTAAGCACCTCTGCCATGCTTCAGAGCAGCAACTCCTCAGCCCTGGGTGTTGTGGCGGGCAGTTTTGTCGGTAAATCAATCTTTTGTGGGATGCAGCGGGTTG
>JABIQA010000142.1 GCA_018699155.1 Chromatiales bacterium | reverse complement strand
CGTACCGCGCTCTGCGGGTCTTGCCTCCTGACCCACTAAGGTTACGGAAGCGATAATGGCACTACCCTGACCAATTGCGAGCAATACAAACAGAGGGATATTTTTTGCGGCCAACGGATCGTCGACCAACCCCATCGCTAAATAGCCAATGCTTGCAAGCCCCATCGCAACAGCCATACCCGAAATTCGATTGACCTTATCAAGAATGATGCCAAAAACCGGAATCCATACCAGAAGCACAGCACCCATAATACCCATCAATCGACCTGCTCCGGCGAGCGCGTCAGAAATAGGAAGGGCACCAGCTTGTGCCAACTGAATGGCCCACAAAGAAATAAACAAACCCTTAATTGCATTATCCGAACGCCCAGCAAAGGCCGCGGCATAGGACAATGCAATGCGTGGATTCGCTCCCGCACGCAAGCCACTAACCAACAGCTCACGCAATGGTGGACGGGCTTCTTGCTGGACTCCGGTGCCACCTTTTAGGCCAATTGCAAAAACAAACGCTGCTATCACGCAGAGTAATGCCGCTGTTAAAAACATCACAATGCCCGCATTGATCGGATCGACACCACGGGACGTTAGAACAGCAGGAATGCTGGCAACTACAACGCTCATAAAAATGACACCGAGGCCGTTGGCAACGCCGGAAAAACCAAACAAACGCCCGCGTGATGCATCACGGGTATAGTCGTTCCCCACAGTAGCAATCAATGCCGACAGAGCTGCTGCGCCTACCGCAAAAATGATGCGATACAAGGTAAGCTCTAAAATACTGGTCGCGAACGGGAATAAACTATAGCCCAAAGCCAACATCAGTGTGCCAAAAACCATAACTGGCTTCCGGCCAATCCGATCAGACAAAATTCCAAATGGAACAATAAGAAAAATCGCGACTATCTCGGTCCAGAAAGCGAGATCGCCGGTTACTGCGCCCTGCTCACCTGGTGGAATGCCTAAGTTTACAATTACCACATAGCTCTGTAAAAAGTTCATGCCGGCGAGCATGCCTACACATATAAATGCGCCATACATAAACGTCCAGAAATGATGTTTCTGAACCCCTTCAGCTAACTGGATCGGACCAACCTTAGTGATCGACTTGGTCATCAGCTACTCTGCTTAGTGGCGCCGGAATATCCGGGTGTTGAAAGGGAAATTTCCAGCTCTTCGGGAGACATATCAGCAAAAACATCTGCGAATAAAGGTGTGCTCAAATAACGCTCGCCGGTATCTGGCAGCATGCAGAGCACATTACTGCCTGCAGGCAGGTCCTGGCACAATTCGAGAGCACCAGCCAATGTTGCACCTGCAGAGATGCCCGCAAGAATACCCTCTTGTGTGGCCAGCAACTTCGCGCACTCTATTGCCCTCTCATCCTTCACGCCAACGAGCTGATCAATAAGCTTCTCCGCTTCAGCATCCTCCGCAAGCTTTGGTATGAAATCTGGCGTCCAACCCTGCATCATATGCGGCTTGAATCCAGGGTGACTGCCGACCGGCTGCCCATTAGAATCACGCTTCTGGGTAACTCCAGTAGCAAATAAGCCCGCATTATCTGGTTCACAAACAACCACTTTAGTCTCTGGAGAGCGCTTGCGCAGCACTCGTGCGACGCCTTTCAGCGTGCCCCCGGTACCATAGCCGGTCACCCAATAATCCAGCTTCACATCATCGAAGTCGGCAAGAATTTCTTCCGCTGTAGTTCTGGAATGCATATCGGCATTCGCCTCATTCTCAAACTGGCGGCACAGGAACCAGCCATGCTTTTCAGCCAGCTCGTAAGCCTTCGCGAGCATGCCCGTGCCTTTTTCCGCTGCAGGGGTTAGCACAACCTGGGCACCGAGAAAGCGCATTAGCTTTCGACGTTCAACACTAAAGCTTTCAGCCATGGTAATAACCAAGGGGTAACCCTTCTGGGCACAAACCATTGCCAGGCCGATACCGGTATTACCACTGGTGGCTTCAATAACTGTTTGCCCGGGCTTCAAGGCCCCACTTTTTTCAGCCGCTTCAATAACTCCGAGAGCAAGACGGTCTTTAACCGAGCTCAATGGATTAAACGACTCAACTTTGGCATAAAGGTTAACGTCGGCTGGCGCCAACTTGCTCAACTGCACAATTGGCGTATTGCCAATTGTGCCCAGAATATTCTCGTATCGATTACTCATTAAAATAACACCTTAAATTGCCCCGACTGATAGCGGCAAATTAAAATCAAAAACAGGCTGGAATCTCGCTAAACGGCTTCTGCATCATGCTAAATGCAACCAGCACGACAAAAACATACAAGCCAATCGACCGCAGGCGATGATCTGTCGTTAATGCCTTGACCGCACCGGCAATACCATAAGCGGGGGCTAAAACTGCAAGAAACAGGTACTTCAGCGATGCGCAAATCGTAGTCAACATGGCCACGGCCGGCAACACCGCGGTGTCACCTCCAGCTACAGTTGTCACCATGCTATGGAGTCCGATATCTTCAAACACATCAAACAATGAAGCCAGCAATGGGGCCCACATAATCACAGCGCCCGCTCTCTGCCAACGACCACTCAAACGCGTAGTCAATAAGCCGAGCACTCCAAAAAATACAAGCCCATAGCCCCAGGCAAAAATAATATCACCGGGAACCAACAACTGCTGCAAGGCCGCAAGCTGAGCCTCATCAAACCCAAGCAGCACGGCGACCGCACGGTCCGGAGTGCCTGCCATCTGCAAACAGGTCAATTCACTGAGGCGGTCCATGCCAATGATTTCTGTAGGCGGCGACATCAATACGCCAATCGCAAACCCAAAAATCGCAAAACCACCCAATATTGCTATCAGGCAAATTCGTGAGAACGCAGAACTATTAATCAATTGATGCATATTTGAGTCCGAATGCTAATTGGTGACAGTTTAAATCAGATAACATAACCCATGCGGACCTAAAACAATACATTAATGGCTCTGAGAGCATTCAGGCTCAAGCGCGATAGCCACGTACTATAACCGTGACAACAACAGTCCAATACCACATCATTGCACCCATCATCTATCCGCAAAGTCACACCCATATTTCTTCTGGACCTGATATGAACACTTCAGAGCTACTATTCAATATAATCTACACCCCTGGCAGCGTGGCTCTGCTTTCACCATTCATCCAGTCGCTGCTAAAATGGTCGGATTGTCGCTACCAACTTATCGCCAACGGATGCGATAGTAACGAACAGCAGCTCTTGCGTGACCTTGCCAACTCGGAGTCCCGCCTCAAGTACCTGTGCCTATCCGACACCAAGATGATCAGGCACAGTGACGCATTGGATAAATTGCAGCAGGACTGCAACGATGAATGGTTCTGCGCCATGGACTCAGACATCATTGCTAATGGACAATTTCTAGACGCAGTGGCAGCGGCAGCTGATGATCACGATGTCATCACATCCTGCCTTCCCGTCTGGACAACGACTAATGATTCCACACTAAAGCCATCCTACAAACGGCTTCAAGGGTTGCATATCAGACTGGCTAACGGACTCACTGTGGGCTGCACGTATTTCATTCTCTATCGAAATGCCGATGTGAGCAGGGCAAGGGCTCTAAATGACGTCGGCTTTGAGCGCTATTACTGGGATAAAATACCTGACAGACACCAACAGACCATACGGTCACTTGATGCTGAAAAACATGACTATGACACCGCCATTGTATTGAATATGCTCATGATTGCGAGCGGAAGTAAGGTAACCTACTTGCCGTTAGACAATCTTAAACACCTTGGCGGGCTTAGCTCTATATCCAAAACAACAAATACACAGTTCTGTCGTGGATTCATCGATGCTTTCTCTATAAAGTGGAAACATACACTGCTCACGCGTCCGACGATGTGGTTAGGGGAT
>JABIQA010000022.1 GCA_018699155.1 Chromatiales bacterium | reverse complement strand
TTTGAATAGTCCCGCTCGGAATGGCACACAGGGCAGCCGAGTACAGCATTAAACAGGTAATCACCGCGAGCGAGCCGCTCAGGATTGACTTCGATGGTTTCTGTCGAAGGTGCTGCTGACTTTGGCAAGGTGATGAGGTAAATCACTGCCGTTGCGAATAACAGAAACAGCGTAGTGCTTAATAGGGCGAGCAGTTTTCTCATTGTCTGCGTATACCGTTGAAAATAGTATTTCAGTAGTGGCTGTAGTTGCTAGCTAACGGCTTTCAGTTCGTCTCTGATCCCGCTATTTTTCAATGGCACTGTTTTGTGTACCCAGTTTTTCGGATCGGCTTTGTGGCCAGGGCATGGAATGACATGGATATGGTTATTTGCCAAGGCAGCTAAGGCGACGGTGTCGATTTCGCCGGCTTTAACAGCATACTCCTGAGTAATTTTTCTCACCTGAGCAAGAGTGCGGTCGGTTTCGACCAATAGTTCTTCGGTAAACTGTGCTGAGAGGCGGGGCCTGGTGGTTTTTAGCACGGTATAGTCTTCATCCATCACTTGGTCGCGGGTCATGTCCACCAGCATTTGGTGTTCTTCGGCACCAACTCCTCTTAATTCTTTGCCATCGAGTCCGAAGGTTTTTGTGGTTTCTTTAGCCATCAATATAATCATAAATATCTGGCTGTTTAATTCATCAACTGGTGTGACATAGGCCGTGACAATTTGATACGGATAGTCTGGCTGATAGTTGGTGTTGCGTGATACGGAGCTGATGACGTTGTACTCCATCATGAGCCCAATGTGTTCACTATACTGCCCCTTAGCATTCCAGGATGCATGAAAGGCTTTTACATGGGTGTCTGCATTTTCATGATCGATGATGGTTACGCCTTTCGGTAACCAGGCAGCGAATTCATGGACGTAATGCACATGACAGGGGTCATTGTAGTTTTCGTGCATGCGCATATAGCTAATGTCTTTGCTGCGCGGAATGATGCCGATATGCCAGTCGCCGGTATCGTACTCCGGCATGATGTCGGGAATTTCAGGACGCTCGTCTTCAGCCATATCGCCCAAGAACACAAACAACAGGCCGTATTTTTCTTGCACCGGATAGGACGGCACGCGCGCGCGTTTTGGTGGTTTAGCCGGGTTTTTGCTGCCTGCTGGAATTAGCGTGCACTTACCCTCACTATTGTAGTTCCAGCCATGTTGCGGGCACACGATGGTGCCATTTTTGCATTCGCCGATAGACAGCGAGGCACCGCGATGGATGCACAGGTCACTCAGGCAATAAGCAGCCCCGGTATCATCGCGAAAAAACACAAGGTCAGCACCCAGTATGGTTACTTGTTGGGGCTTATCGCTGAGTTCTCCAGCGATGCAGGCGGCATACCAGTTGTTAATGTTCATAGTCTGCTCCGGAGTGGCTGTTCCCACAGCATAGACGATATTTCGGTTTCGTCAGACACTGATTGTAATGCGTCATTACATGTAAACAAGCGCGGCAGTCTTCTCTCGTCACGGTGCGGATATGCTGTTTGGGTGGTGGCTGCGCGCTACTCTGCGACTTTAATTCTCGTTGCCGCTTCAGCAATTCTGGCAGAATAGCGGCTTCGTTCGATTGTCATTGGAGCTTGCATTTTGGCTACAGATCTCACCACAGGCTCGGTGCCGCAGCATCTGCGTCGGCAGGCGCTGCCAATGGCATTCGGGCTGGTAGCTATTATCTCCTTTGATGCGGTAGATCTATTTTTTATCTCACGCCTTGGCGATATGCCGCTGGCAGCTATCGCATTTTGTTTCCCGGTGCTGTGGTTGCTAACGAGCGTCATTATTGGTTTTGAGGCGGGCGCAGCGTCTGTTATATCGCGCGCGGCCGGACGGAAAGACCAGCTAATGGTTCGCCGACAGACTACAGATACTGTGATGCTTGCCGCTATTGTGATGTTGGTCGTAGTTGCAGTTGGGCTGTTCACCATCGATCCGCTGTTCCGCGCGCTCGGCGCTACCGATAACTTGATGCCGTTGATTACCGATTTTATGAGTATCTGGTATTGGTCTGCACCCATAAATGCGGTGTGCTGGATTTGCCTGGCTTCGATGCGCGCGCGCGGTAATTCAATGCTCGAAGGCAAGATCATTACTCTGGCG
The DNA here is from genome assembly GCA_018699155.1 of Chromatiales bacterium. Classification (GTDB taxonomy): domain Bacteria; phylum Pseudomonadota; class Gammaproteobacteria; order Steroidobacterales; genus JABIQA01. The sequence continues at coordinate 7,170 of JABIQA010000022.1, read as the reverse complement.
GCATTGGTTAATGTCGTCCTCGATCCTATTATGATCTTTGGACTATTTGGCTTTCCCCGCCTTGAAATAGCGGGGGCTGCTTTGGCAACACTTACGTCCAATATTATTGTTATGACGGGCACTATCGCTTACCTGCATTTTAAGCTGCGGGTATTCGCTACGCCTTTTGCCAGCTTCGCAGTTATCGGTGCATCCTGGCTCGAGATGTTGCGCATCGGTGCTCCTGCCATGTTGACGAATACGGTGGTGCCGATTGCCAACAGTATTATAGTTGCGATGATTGCGGGCTATGGTGTTGTTGCTGTTGCCGGTTTTGGCGTGGGTATCCGGATTGAACCGCTGGTATTGATTCCGTTCTATGCGATGTCGGCGGTAACCAGTCCGTTTATGGGGCAGAACTTTGCGGCTGGCGAACTTGGCCGGATGCTGGAAGCCCGAAAAATGATTGCGAAGTTTTGTCTCAGCTATGGCTTGGGTATGTCGGTGGTGCTGTATTTTCTGGCGCCAACTCTGGCATCGTTATTCAGTGAGACCACTGAAATTCGTGAGGTCGCTGTTACCTATCTGCGAATTATGGCTGTGAGTTACGCAGGCTATGGCATGGTGATGTCTGTGTGCGCAGGGTTTAACGGTATGGGCTTCCCGCTGCCAGGGGTAATGATTTCTGTATGCCGCGCACTGATTGTGTTTCTGCCGCTGGCGTTTTTACTCAATTGGTGGCTGGGTGTTAGCGGCCTATTTATTGCCGGCGCTACCGCCAACCTGGTTATTGGTATTGCCGGTTACATATGGCTGGGGAGTTATATCCGTAGGCATCGTCGCGATGGTTCCCGGCAACAGCTGCAATAATACTGCTTGGGTTGTCGCGAGGTGTCTTCATGGTGGCTGTCCTTGTGTCCTCTCGTTAGCCCAAAGAGTCGAACAGTTTGTGCTTATGCCCGCGATTTCTTAAACGGAATGGGTGCCGAGAATAATATTTTTTGCCCGCCATTCTTCGAGCATGGTGCTGCCGGCAGAAATAATTTTATCCTGATCGGGATGCCGCATTTCCAGCGCCAACATCTTTAGCGCCTCTGCACCTGCAGTTGTGTTGCCCGGCTCACAGATCAGTTGCAGCAGACGGGCGCTCATCGGGTTCAAACGATTGAACACGACTTTGTCGGCAGCATTCCGATAAACCAGAAAATGAATGGGCGTATCTAATTCTTCCGTGGGCTGCTGTGCAGCACTGATTTCATGCACAGGCCAGTGATAGCTTAATAGCCATGCTAACGGCGACACCTGAGGCGCCTGCTTAAGCAGGTCGCCATCCAGCAATTTTTCATCATACTGGGGGTCGGCGGCAAGGTTCAGGGCACCTTCAACCCACTCATAGTGTGCGAGTTCAGTAATAAACCGCGGTTCATCTATTGGCGCAACGCGTTCGTTGGCTAGGTAGTTTAGAAATTCGCTGGCAAGTTCAGTAAATAACGGCGTATGGCTGGTGTGGTCGCGATAGAAGCCGCGAATTAAAACGCTCCATTGATCATCGCCGACTATCGACTTTGCAATCGGGAAATAACCGCTTAAAAATGCATTAATGTTGTTGAAAAACAATTCACGATAAATCGCCATTCGACGGTCTTCGATATCGTTTGGTGCCGGATGCAATTTGGGGTCGCGAATATGTGCTGCGAATGCCACTTGTTGTTGTCGTAAGTCAGACAATTTTTCGCTCCGTGTTGCTATGAGTCGACTGTAGTTTAACGATGCGATCAACTTCGCTTAGCAGTTCTGCCAGGGGTGGAATATTAAAATCCCGTTCTAACAATGTTGGTACCGGGCCGAAGTGGCTGTAGGCTTTATTCAGCAGCGCAAACACGGGGTCGCAGACCGCAGCGCCGTGGGTATCAATACGAATGTCTTCGGCCTCAACGTAATGGCCGGCTATATGAAAATAACGCACTCGTTCCGCAGGCAGAGCAACCATGAACTCTTCTGCATTGTAACGGTGGTTAATGCTGTTTACGTAAATGTTGTTCACATCCAGCAGCAGGTCGCAGTCAGCTTCTTCCAGTACAGCGTGGATGAAGGCAGTCTCCTGCATATGCTGACCGGGGGCGGCGTAATAAGAAATGTTCTCCATGGCGATACGTTGTTCAAGAAAATCTTGAACCTGGCGGATTCGTCCGGCAACGTAGTTAACCGCCTCATCGGTGAACGGGAGTGGCATGAGGTCATAGAGATGACCATGGTCGCTGCAGTAGCTCAGATGCTCGCTGTATAAAGCGACCTGATGTACTTTAAAAAAATCTTTAAGTTTTTGTAGTAGCGCGAAATCGAGATCCGCAGGACTCCCAATAGACAGCGATAAACCGTGACACAGTAGCGGCGTGCGTTCTGTAAGCTGCCGAAATTTCTTGCCATAACTGCCGCCGACGTTAATCCAGTTTTCCGGCGCAACTTCAAAAAAACTAATGGCTTCCGGCTGCTGCTCGATCAGTTCTGGTAAAAGGCTGCGCCTTAAACCAAGACCGGCACCCTCTGGCAAAGAGGGTGCCGATAGTTTGTTGGAGAATTTAGCCTCCACTGGTGTAGCTCATACTCTTAAGTCTTAAGACTTAAGACGCTTTGTCGTCACCGCATGCGCCTTCACCATCTTTCTTGTCATCGGAATCTTTCTTGTCATCGCCGCATTTGCCTTCGCCGCAAGAACCTTCATGAGCACCGGCGGTCAAATAACCGCTTGAGAGTTCATCCATAGAGAACAGGTTGTCGTTAACTTCAGCATTGGCTACACCAGCAATACCCAGTCCCGTTACAACAGCAGCGCCAATAGCAATTTTCAATTTAGACATTTTTAACTCCAAGTTAATATAAGGCCGTATTCCGGCAAGGTCGGTCTTTGAAGGTGAGTTGTTCACAGCCATGCTGCAATTACCTCACCGGAGGTGCATCCAATCTCCAGCATTACAGTAGCGCATCACAGGGGGACTTTGCGAGCGACTGCACTGACGAAGCAGGATTAAGGGGTTGACTGTAAAAAATGCCAAAAAGTTGCACAAATGCCAAGATTATTAGGTGTATTTGATTTTTTTGTTAAAAAACAATAACTAGCAGGTTGTTTCTTTGAGATGTGCGAGTGAAACCCTTTCGTGCTGTTGTGCGAATAGTCTCTTGAAGCTGCCTGATAACACACTATTAAAAAGGACTATTCGCATGAGCCACCTGAACCCGCTCGAAAACACTGCAGTTAATGCAGAAATTTCTTTTAATACCCTGGTTCTCAGCGCGCATGAGCCAACAAGTAGCATGCCTGTGAACCTAAGCCCCGAGGCGGTGTTGGTTCGCGATGCTCTGCAAGCCCGAGGGCTTGAAACACCGCTGTTGCCAAACGGTTTGAGTAGGGCAGAGCAGAAGCAGAAAATTGAAGTCTGTTTCAGAGAAATTATGCAGGTGTTGGCGCTAGATCTGCGTGACGATAGTTTGCAGGATACTCCGCGTCGTATAGCAAAGATGTATGTTGATGAGGTTTTCTCGGGGCTTAACTATGGGCACTTCCCTAAGGTCACTGTGATCGAGAATAAAATGCATGTGGACGAGATGATTAAGGTAAGTAGTGTCAATCTTTCATCCACCTGCGAACATCATTTCGTCACAATCGATGGTTGTGCAACAGTGGCCTACATTCCCCAGGCAAAGGTTATTGGATTATCTAAGATCAACCGCGTTATTCGGTTTTTTGCTCAGCGCCCACAGGTACAAGAGCGGCTCACAGAGCAGGTAATGGTAGCACTGCAAACTCTGCTCGAAACGGATGACGTTGCAGTTCACATTTTTGCGACACATTACTGCGTTAAAGCGCGCGGTGTTATGGACTCGAACAGTGAAACCTCGACCACAGCTCTTGGTGGTGCATTTAAAACAACACCTGAGACCCGTAAGGAATTTTTGTTGAGTTTAAAAGGCAGCTAGATGAGCGCTTTGCTCGGATAAAAAGAGTCTCCAGTCGCAGGCCTTTTCCATCCCCGTGAGCTTAAGTATTTTCTTTAATAAGCAGAGTCTGTTTGCTTAGAGCTGCGATAGGGTCGCTAATGTAACGCGGATGCACTTCGCGGGCGCAGGCTAAATAGTCTGCAGGGAGTTCCTCCATTGATTCCATCTTGCAGCCATTGGCTACTCCCATCATATGCCCGGGTTGGTCTTCAAGCCCCATCCACGGTATCCAGGGCTGTGTGTTGCTGAATGCCAAAGAGCAGGGCGCTGAAATTATTTTGCTGTCAAGGGCATCACTCAGATTGCCGTTGATGGTTGTGTAAATGCTCAGCAGTATTTCCGGCGCAGTTGGTTTAGGGAATTTTATGATGCCTTCTACCGAAGTGGGAACCCAGACTTGGTTGTTAATAATACGAGCAGGACCGAGGCTTGATGAGTACTGCTGAACCATAGGGTTGTCAGGGCTTGATAATCCATTCTTTGTAAGAAGGCGGACTTCCGGACCGAGACGGGTATGCCTTACCTGATTTATTTTTCCGGTAAATGGGTTGTTGAACTCCTTTAGCAGCAGGCCACTATCAAGATCAGTGAAATAGGTGAGTTCAAAAAACGCGATTTTGAAGCTGCCATCAGTCTGTTGGAAGAAGCGATGAAACATGCCCACCTTCATGCCGAACAGTGCCTGAGATTTACCGTTAACTACCGCGTATTGCTTGCCGTCCATCCACCAAATAATCAGTCGGTCATCGAAGCTACCGGATAGTCGGACATAGGCGTCAAGCAGGTTGTTGCCGGTGAGGTTTTGCTTCGGTGTTGCTGTTGCATTAACAACGTTCGCCGCATGAGCCAGTCCTGTGCCAGCCAATGCCTGCAGTATCTGTCGACGGTTCATGGTTACTCCGTATGCTTGCAACCCTAGTAGCAGTTGTCTCAGCAACTTTTAGCGCATTCCGAGACCGCCGAAGGCGTAATTAAACGCGACCGGTGTGCCCTGGTTTAACCAAGGCATGAGTATTTCTTCCGATTTTATCCACAGTTCTGCAGCGAGTTCGGCATTTTCAGTATTGCCGCCGGGGCGATACGGATTGCAGTCTCTAAAGAACCACCCTGATGCGGTACTTAGTTCGGGACTTGCAGCTACGTAACAAGTGGTTGCTGCACCCTGAGGCACGGTTTTGGTGAACGGCTTGCCAACGGTCTCCAGAGCCAGCGTTTTCCAACGTGGCATGTGACGTCCCAGGTTGGTCGGAATAACACCGGGAGCCAAGGAATTTGCTGTTGAAGAAGTGCCTTCGAAGCGATTTGCGAGTTCGAGCGAGAACAGCACATTAGCCAGTTTGGACTGGCCGTACGCGGTGCCCGGCTCATACCAGCCCTCACCGGATAAGTTATCCAGGTAGATGCCCTCAGCCGGGGCCAGTCGGGTAGATGAACCACTGCTCACCATGACCACTCGCCCCTGATCTGCGGCGTTAACTTGATCGAGTAACAGGTTAACCAACAAGAAGTGACCGAGATGATTGACGACGAATTGTTTTTCTATGCCATACACCTGCTCCAGTTCTGGAAGCTCCATGATGCCCGCATTGCAAATAATTGCATCAATGCTCGTATGCTCGGCCTTAATGCTATCAGCAGCCAGAACAACCGAATCAAAGTCAGAAAGCTCGATAACGACAGGCGTGGTTTGTCCGATAACGCTATTGCAGGCATCGATTGCTTTAAGCTCAGTGCGCGCAGCACCAAGCACATGCGCGCCACGCAGTGCCAGTACCCGCATAGTTTCATAACCAATGCCGGAATTGCAGCCTGTCACCAGTATGGTTTGACCAGTGAGGTCGAGACCTGCGGTAACATCTTCAGCTGTTGATTCTTTACCGAACGGACCGAGTGGCGCATTGCCCGGCAGCGGGAGGTCATCACGCCGTGAACATGCGGCCAGAGCTGGTGCGGCAGCGGCCACAGTAGCGGCTTGAAGTATGGTGCGACGAGTGATCTGCATGACTTGCCTCGATGGTGTTTTTTTTAATGGTAGAGGTATATATAGCACATCGTCTGCTAAATAAAAGCAGCTGAAGTGGTCCTTCTCTTTGCCGTAGACCTTTAGTTGGGTACTGGTGCGCGGCGCTGGCTTTCCCAGAACTTCCAGGTAAACGCCGCATATACACCGATGCCGTAATCTTTTGTGAACAGCGGACTAGCGGCATTTGCGGCACCTTTATAAACCGACCAGCGCGTGCCAGCAACGAACTGCCAGCGTTCGCTTATGGTATTAATCCAGCTGAACGTAAGATCAGTTCCAATGTAGCCGCTTTTGGCCTCATAGGCTGAGCGACCCGCAGTAGCATATTTTGAATCTACGCCATAAAAGAAACCCGTGTACTTGCTACTACCCCAAGTTGGCGTCACCCGAAATTTTATTGAATCACGCCCTGCGTCAAAATTAATCTGATAAGTGAATTCGGGGCTGAAAGCGACACCGCGGAATTCGGGTTTAATGCTATCGAAAGAGAACGCGGGGCGAAGTTGCAAGCCCAGGTACCAGTGTCCGCCAAGTTTCGGCGTTTTAGTGAATTGAAACTCTATTTCCGGGCCTACTTCCAGCATTAGGTCTAGGTCGGGCATATCGGTGCGTGCTGATATGTCTTCGCTATCCACCGGGAAGTTGAGATCAAAAGCAAAATCCAGTTTGACTCTTCCCCGACGGAATATACGTCCGCGAACCGGACTTTCCGAGTCTTCGCCTAAACGCAGAAATTTGCCTCTGTATATGGGTAAGGGCAATGGCACAATGTTGACCTGACTTTCCTCTGAGGCTGGGTAGGAAGGCCCGTAGCGGCCAAACCCAGCCAGACGCATCTCCCATAGCGGATCATTGGATGCATCAGTGACGGCGGATGATGGCACCTCGACTGCGAGGGCAGATGTGGCTAGGTTAAGCCACAATCCGACGGCGATCAGGATTGACTGAGGACACTTTTTCATGAAGAGACTGGGTTTCGGTGAAGCATTTTAGGCATGCTCAATTCCTTACTGCCAAAGAGGAAGTTGAGCGCATGGTAACGAGCAGGTGACGTTTTGGGGCAGGTGTTAACATCGATGGACCACTTAGTGACGGAAAAATCTATGAGCAGCTTTCATTTGGTAAACGTCTGGCGTGATGTTGATGGCGTCGGCTTTAATCCGATGCCGCAT
>JABIQA010000084.1 GCA_018699155.1 Chromatiales bacterium | reverse complement strand
CTTACCCGCGCCGGAATGGGGTTCGGAGAATGAGTACACAGCACCGCGCAATGACCTCGAACAACAGTTGGCCGGTATCTGGGCAGACATACTGGGCATTGACGCGGTTGGTATTCACGATGATTTCTTTGAGCTTGGTGGGCACTCGCTATTGGCCATTCAGGTGGTCGCAAGAATTCGTAAGCACGTCGGCAGCAACCTTACACTGCGTCTTTTATTTGAGAACCCTACAATTGCCGCGCTAGCTGGGGCCATTGATGGCAGCGCCGATAAGCCCGCCCCTGAAATTGCCACTATAGACCGTGATGGCCATCTGCCATTGTCGTTTGCTCAGCAACGCCTCTGGTTTCTGCATCAACTCATGCCCGACAACCCTATGTATAACGTACCGTGGGCGCAGCGTTTCACTACTGACTTCGATACTGCATTACTGCAACAGGCCTTAGACCAGCTTGTCGCAAAGCACGAAACCCTACGAAGCAACTTTATTAGCGACGCTGGCAAACCCGAACTGAGAATCAATGCCGGACAGCAGATACCTGTAGATCACATCAGCGTCGCTGACGAAACGGAACTGCAGGCAACACTCACGCGACTTTCTCGAAAATTATTCGAACTTGATCAAGGGCCACTGCTAACAGTTACTGCGATTGATATTGGGAGCGAAGGTCAGGATTCCGCCTTAATGCTGGTCATGCATCACATCATCTCTGATGCCTGGTCATTAGACCTGTTAACCCGAGAACTGCTAGACGACTACCGGAGTTTACAAGCGGGCAACACCGCAACTGAGACAACACTAAGTGTCCAGTACGTTGATTATGCAGCATGGCAACAGCAGCAATTACAGGCCGAAGCAGTCGAACGACAAATGAGCTACTGGCGCAGCAGCCTCGAGGGTGCTCCGGCGGTATTGGAATTACCTACTGACCGGCCCCGACCCACCGCCCAAAGTTACGCAGGCAGCCTTACTGGCCGCGTTTTGCGACCAGAACTTGCCGCCAAACTGCGCAGCTTATCCGGCAGTCAGGGCGTAACGCTTTACATGACGATGCTCACTGCTCTGAACGTGCTGTTGGCGCGTTATTCAGGACAAGAAGATATTGTCGTAGGCACACCGGTTTCAGGTCGTTCACAGCCTGCGCTCGAAGGTATTATCGGTCTGTTTTTAAACACTCTAGTAATACGCAGCGATCTATCCGACTCGCCTTCCTTCAACACACTGCTTGCGAAAATCAAGCAAACCGTTCTTGATGCCTTTGCTCATCAGGACCTTCCATTTGAACGACTGGTTGAAGAACTTCAACCAGTGCGTGACATGAGCGTCTCACCCATTTTCCAGGTGATGTTTACACTGCAGAATGCCGAAATAGGTGATGCCGGAAATGACCATAATGTTGCTTACGAGTACAACAGCGCCAAATTTGATTTAAATATTTCAGTTACCGACAGCAGCGATGGTGCAATAGGTATTACCTGCGAGTATGCCACGGACCTCTTTGACCGCAGTACCATCGAGCGCATGTTGCAGCACTATGAGATATTGCTGGGTGCTCTCAGCGAACAGCCCGAAGTGGCTACAAATATTTTGCCCATGCTTAGCGGCGACGAACAGCAATTAGTTTTGCGCGAGTGGAATGCAACCGCAGTTAAATTTGATGGCGCGAGCACCCTACACGGTTTAGTCGAAACACAAATGATGCTGAACCCGGACAAGGTTGCGCTCGTTCATAATGACACCGCCCTGACTTACCGCGAACTCGATGCTGCAACTGCCGGACTTGCTACTGAATTGTTGGCTGCTGGTGCCGGCCCTGGAGTGCCCATAGCCGTATGCCTAGAGCGCTCTGCCGATATGCTCATCAGTTTGCTGGCGGTACTGCGAGCGGGGAGCAACTACGTTCCGCTTGATCCCAATTATCCGGAAGATCGTATCAGTTACATGCTGGAGGATTCCGGAGCCCGAGTTTTAGTCACAGAGACCGGTCTTAGCCAACAGTTAATGACTGATGGAATAGAAGTGATCTGTGCAGACCAAAGCACATCGCTAAGCAATACAAAACTGCCTGAGACGGTTAATAGCGATGACCTTGCTTATCAAATCTACACTTCCGGTTCGACCGGTCTCCCCAAAGGAGTACAAATAGAACACAGTGCAGTTGTGAACTTCCTGCAAAGCATGGCGGATACCCCCGGGCTTGATAGCAACGACACACTACTGTCGGTCACCACGCTGTGTTTCGATATTTCAATACTCGAGTTTTTCCTGCCATTAACAGTGGGAGCAAAGCTGGTTATTGCGAGCCAAAGTGAAACTGCAGATGGTTTTGCCTTACAGGAGCTCATAACAAGGCATTCTGTAAATGTGATGCAGGCGACTCCTGCTACATGGCGCATGATGCTGCAAGCTGGCTGGCAAGGTAATCCCGAGCTCAAAGTACTGTGTGGTGGTGAAACATTGGACAGGAGCCTTGCCGACCAGCTGGTAACAGGTAATGCAGAACTCTGGAACATGTATGGCCCGACTGAAACTACTGTTTGGTCAAGCTGCCATCGCTATGCGGCGAGCGATGAACTCATCACCATCGGCAAGCCGATTGCCAATACTCTAATCTATGTATTAGATAGACATCTGCAAGCCTTGCCGGCAGGCATTCCCGGTGATTTATACATTGGTGGCGATGGTGTTGCACGTGGTTACTGGCAACGTGATGAGCTCAACCTGGCGCAATTCCAAAGCAACCCGTTTGGCGATGGTCGCATCTACAAAACCGGCGACCGGGTTCGTTGGCTGAATAATGGCAACCTGGAAGTTCTTGGCAGAACCGACTTCCAGGTCAAGCTGCGTGGCTTCCGTATTGAACTCGGTGAAATTGAAAGTGCACTTGCTAATCATCCCAATGTTACTCAGGCAGTCGTCAGGCTGCGCGAAGATATTCCAGGAGACCAGCGTCTCGTTGCTTACTTGATAGCGCCTGAAGGCGTAACGCTTGACCCTGCAGGCCTACGAGAACACATTTCATCCGATCTGCCAGACTACATGCTACCTTCAGCATACGTGCAACTAGAACGTTTCCCGCTCACCCCTAATGGCAAGATTGACCGCAAAGCTCTGGCCCCGCCAGATCAGAATCAGCTGGCGAAAGTTGAATATGTGCCACCACGGAATGCACTTGAAGAATCCCTCTGTGCACTGTGGGGCGATGTACTGGGCGTGGAAAAAGCGGGCATTCATGATGATTTCTTCGCGCTCGGTGGTCATTCACTGATTGCAACCCAGCTGGTATCTAGAATACGCGATACCTTGAATGTCGAACTCGCGTTGCGGCAACTCTTTGAACACCCGACCGTGGCACAACTGGCAGTCGACATCACTGAAAGCAGTAGTAGCGAAGCTCTCACGATTCCAACAATCGATCGTAGCACCCGACTGCCCCTCTCATATGCACAACAACGCCTTTGGTTCCTAGATCAACTGGAACCAGGAAATCCGGTGTACAACCTTCCCTGGTCGATTCGATTAACGGGCACCTTGGATGCTGCAGCGCTCGAAGCCGCAATCGGTGACATGGTCATACGTCATGAAACACTCCGCACGACCTTTGTTAGCGGTGAAGATGAGCCCGAACAGATCATTCACCCGAGCTTAAGCATCCCGCTGGAGCAAATCACTGCGGGAGATGAAGACGAATTACAACGACTGTTGGCGAAGTTCTCGGCTAAAACCTTCGACCTGAGAGATGGCCCGCTCATGCAGGCGCAACTGATTCAGAACACCGAAACAGATCACGTGCTGACATTGTTGCTACACCACATCATTGCAGATGGTTGGTCATGGAATATTTTGTTCCGTGAACTTATGGTCTTCTACAATGCGCGCTGTGCCAAACAGAAAGCCACACTGCCCAAATTGCCTATTCAGTACGTTGACTATTGCGGTTGGGAGCGGCATTTTTTGCAGGGCGAGGAGCTTACCCGCCAAACTGATTACTGGGTTGGACACCTTGCTGGTGCTCCGGCAATACTTGAACTGCCAACGGATAACCCCCGTCCACCAGTACAAACCTATAACGGCGCACACTTAACGAGTTACACGACCGTCGGGTTAAACAATAAGCTTACCAGGATTGCGAACGAACAAGGCTGCACACCCTATATGCTGCTTTTTGCGGCATTTAATCTCTTGCTCGCCCGCTATGCCGGACAAGATGACATTGTGGTTGGAACACCTATTGCAGGCCGCCATCGTACCGAGTTTGAAGCATTAATCGGTCTGTTTTTGAACACTATGGCCATCCGCACCGATCTGTCGGGCAACCCCAGATTCAGCGAACTGCTATCGCGGGTGAAACAGAACTCACTGAATGCCTATGCGCATCAGGATCTGCCATTTGAGAAGCTGGTGGAAGTTTTACAACCCACACGCGATCAAAGTCATACCCCTGTGTTTCAGGTAATGTTCAATTATCACAACGAACCCCAACAGGAAATTGTCTACTCCGAACTGAATGCGCAGATCATCGAACCGGAGCGCGTCTCTGCCAAGTTTGATCTTTCGGTGGCGATGGCGGATGTCGGTGATCGGTTCTGGATCGACTTCGAATACAACACCGATCTGTTCAGCCCCGCAACAATCGAGACCATGCTCGAAAGCCTGAAAGGTCTGCTCGAAGACATCGCTATACAACCGGATGCACCATTGAGCGATTACTCATTACGTTTGCAGGCGGCTCCTGCAATCAAATGGCACGGGCATAAGGAAACAGCTCACACATTAGATGCCGAAACGCTCACTGCTCAGTTCGAGCGGCAGGTGGACATAAATCCGGCTGCGCTCGCGGTCGATGACAATGGGCAAACGCTGAATTACTCCGAACTCAATAATTACGCCAATTCGATTGCGTCAACATTGACAGCACATGGGCAACCGGCGACACGGGTCGCCGTATTACTGGGACACGATGCGCATATGATTGCCGGCCTACTCGGCGTACTGAAAACCGGCGCGCACTATCTGCCGCTGGATTCGCGCCAACCCGAACAGCGACTGCAACAACTGCTGAGACTGGGAGAGCCGCAACTGTTGCTCACTGATGATGCGCATCAGGAATTGGCCAACAGTCTGTCGAATATTCCGGTGATCTGTATTGAACAACCTATGAATGATGTTGTGCATATTAATCCGGAACCGCAAGGTGATGCGGGTGATGTTGCCTACATTCTGTTCACCTCGGGTTCCAGCGGAACACCAAAAGGTGTATTACAGACACACGAAAACATTCTGCACCATGTCCAGACCTATGCGAATGCTTTGCGTATTTCCCCCGCCGACCGCTTATCGCTGTTTTCCAATTACGCGTTCGATGCATCAATTCAGGATATCTTCGGCGCATTGCTCAGCGGTGCCAGCGTGCATCCGGTGGATCTGCGCAATGAAGAGCAAACCGGCCACTCTTCGCTGGCACTAAAGCAGCGCGGCATTACGGTACTGCATGCAACGCCCACGGTATTCCGTCATCTGCTCGATGACGATGAGGTTGCTCTGCCTGCGGTGCGCATTGTCGTGCTTGGCGGCGAAATCGCACGGACGCATGATTTGAAGTTGTTTAATGAGCACTTTGTGCCCTCAGCTGTATTCGTCAACGGCTATGGCCTCACGGAGTCCACCGTCAACCTGCAGTACTTTGCTGATCAAAGTACTGTGCTCAGAGGCAAAGCTGTGCCCGCAGGCAGCCCGGTTGCCGATACACGTATCCAGCTCATTGATCGCAGCGGCTCACAGAGCAGCATCTGTGGTGCAATCACCATCGAAAGTGAGCGCCTGTTTACTGGCTATCTTGGTTTAGCGCCACGGTCTGAACTCGGACAATACAAAACCGGCGATCACGCGCGTTACAGTGCAGATGGGCAAATTCTAATTACCGGGCGGCACGACCAACAAGTCAAGATTCGCGGCTATCGCGTGGACCTGGTTGAAGTTGAACAACTGATAGCCGGTAACCCGCGCGTTGATCGTGCTGCTGCAATAATTCAGAATGCCGACACCGATGACCCTTATCTGGTGGCCTTCGTAGCAAGTGCAGACGATGAGTTCGATATTGATGCGCTGCGAGCGGAACTGCGGCAGACCATGCCAGGCTACATGCTGCCCTCGGCTTTTATTCCGCTAAATACCATTCCGATCACAAGCAATGGCAAGGTCAATCGCCAGGCGTTGCCGATTTACAACCCTCAGCGAATTGCCAGTAATGAAGCGACGTTGCCGGAAACAGCTAATGAAAAGCTGCTGCATGGCATCTGGCTCATACTGCTAAAACAGGACATCATCGGCATTCACGATAACTTCTTCGATCTTGGCGGCCACTCTCTAATGACCATCCGGCTGTTGCGCGATATTGAACGCGCTACAGACATTAAGCTCTCCATCGCTGATGTTTTTGAGCAACCCACTGTGGCGGGTCTTGCTGCTGTAATGGATAACAGCAGTGTAAGTGATAGACCACGTGCACTTATACCCGTTAGCACCGACGAAGATGGCATTCCGATGTTCATGATCCATATGGATGAGCTGAACCTGAGCTGGCAAATCCACGTCAGTCGCCCGCTATATAGCCTAAACCTCCCGTATTTACAGGGCGAAATGCCGGAAACCGACCTTATTGCTCTAGCCCAGATCTATGTGGAAGAAATGCGCAGCGTGCAGGCGCAAGGCCCATGGCATATCACCGCAGTGGGCTTCGCAGCATTGGTTGCGGCGGAAATGGGGCGTCAACTGGATGCAGAAGGTGGTGCCGGTATCCAGCTTACAGTTATCGACCCAACTCCCATACCGCTATCCGCTATTGGAGAAAATCGCGGAGTTCATGGTCAATCTGCCTCAAAACCGTTATATTTCGCGCGAATAAATATTTTCCAAAGGGCGCTCTGTGGCATTTACAACCGGATGAGTGGCAACATGCCAATGTTCCTGCAACCTGCCGACAATGAGCTCCGTATGCAAACAGCAACTCAGGGTTACCGGCCTCCGGCACTCAGTCCGCTGCTCCAAAATGGAACATCGTTAACAATAATTAGCAGTTCTGCGCATGCAGAGGACTATTGGCTCAGCGCAACGGATGACACCCCGATGCACTACGTCGGTAGTGAACAGCTTGCGGAAATACTTACGAGATTGTGGCAGTAAAAAGGTAAAACGTTAGATGCAGATATTGATGCCAATTAAAACAGCTGGTGAACGTGCGCCTCTGTTTTGTATTAACGGCGAACCATTGAAGATGGCAAAGATATTCGATGAAGACCAGCCGTTGTATGGGCTTTGTAACGCCTACAACCCCAACTTTAAACCGCCTGCCCGTATCGAACAACTTGCGGAAATCTATGTCCGCGAAATGCGTCAGGTGCAGCCAGAAGGTCCTTATCATATTTGCGGCTTTTCCGTGGGCGGCCTGATTGCTTATGAGATGGCTCGCCAACTCGTAAGCAAAGGACAACAAGTGCAGTATCTGGCACTTATAGACCCCGTGTTCTCCAGCCATAAATGGTCGCGCGTAAAATGGATGATGAATGCATTTACTGTCGAAGGACGCCGCCTTGATGCAATAAGCTACTTCATCAAGCGTGGGATTCAGGCCGCTGCCTCTCGGATTCATACCTTCTGCAGAGTCAGCAAATCCTGGGCTTATGAGTTGCTGGGCAAAGATCTGCCTATTGATTTGCGCCGGGTGCGTCACGCAGGCGCTATCCGCGCATCTCACCACAGTTATATCTACAAACCCTTTGCAGGTAAGGGCATTATTTTCCACCCGGAAATGTCCGAAGATGATAGCGAGTCGTACATACGTTTCTGGAATTCGGTTCTCACCGAAGGTGCAACGGTCCATACAATGAAGGGCATAAAATTGCATCTCGAGTTTCTGGCTGAGCCTCACTTAACAAGGGTTACCGAAACGATCAACGAAGATATGGGCAAGCTGAGTAACAGCTAAACCGAAGCAGCACTCAAGCACATGAATTTTATCGGGCAGCCATTGTTCTGATGCACAGTAAATTACCGCACACAGGTACAACTATCTTCACCGTGATGAACGAACTCGCGCGGGAACACAACGCATTAAATCTCTCACAGGGGTTTCCGGATTTTGCAGTGCCCGAAGTACTGCTTGATCGAGTGAACCATCACTTGCGTATCGGCCATAACCAGTATGCGCCAATGCCTGGCATTCCAGAGTTACGTTATCAACTGCAGCAGAAAATAGCTGCGTGCTATGGCATAAATACAAATGCCGACACCGAAATCACCATCACCTCGGGCGCCACGGAAGCATTATTTAGCGCGATACAAGCCTTTGTCGGTTCAGGCGACGAGGTCATCGTGTTTGATCCGGCCTATGATTGCTACGAACCAGCGGTCACCCTGGCTGGCGGCACCTGTATTCATCTACCCCTTCGTGCACCGGACTTTGCTATCGACTGGCAGCGCTTCGAATCGGCTTTAAGTAATAAAACCCGGTTGGTGATAATTAATTCGCCGCACAACCCCACCGGCGCGGTAATACAGCGCAGTGATCTGGATACGTTGAATACACTCATCGCCAAGCGAAATATTCTGGTGCTCAGTGATGAAGTCTACGAGCACATCATCTTTGACGGGCATCGTCATGAGTCGCTGCTCACCCATCCCGAACTGCGTGAACGCAGCCTGGTGGTGTCATCATTCGGTAAAACCTACCATGCCACCGGCTGGAAAATCGGATACTGCGTCGCCCCTTTCGCATTGATGCAAGAGTTTCGCAAAGTGCATCAGTTCAATCAATTTTGTGTGGCTACACCTTTGCAGTATGCACTCGCCGACTATCTGCGCGATGCACCGGAGCACTATCGCGAATTACCCGATTTCTACGAAGCGAAGCGAAATTACTTTTGCAAACTGCTGGCAGACTCGCGCTTTACACTAAAGGCTTCTTCCGGCACCTACTTTCAATTGCTGGACTACAGCGGTGTGTCGGATAAAGCTGATACTGTCTATGCGAAGCAACTCACAGTGGATGCGGGCATTGCCAGCATCCCGGTGTCAGTATTTTATTCCCGGCCGCCAAAGCAAAAACTGCTACGCTTCTGCTTTGCCAAAGACAACTCCACTCTCGAAAAGGCTGCGGAAATACTGTGCGAGATTTAACTATCACCATGCTGCAAATGGACCTGCAGTGGCGACATCCCATCGGAAACTACAACGCGGCAGAGCAACTGATCGCGGAGATGGATGAACCCACTGACTTAATCATTCTGCCAGAAATGTTTAATACGGGTTTCACTCTCGATGCCGCTGACAACGCCGAAACCATGGAAGGCCCGACAGTTGAGTGGCTGCAAAAGCTGGCTGACCGTCAGCAAACAGCGGTGTGTGGCAGCCTGATCGTTAACGACAACGGCAAGTACTTCAATCGCATGGTCTGGGTACTAAAAGATGGCGCTATGGGTCACTACGACAAACGGCATCTATTTCGCATGGGCGGTGAAGACGAAGGCTTTTCAGCAGGCAACGAACGCCGTGTATTTACGGTTGGCGAATGGAGAATCTTTCCACAGATTTGCTATGACCTGCGCTTTCCCGCCTGGAGCCGCGGATTGGATGAGTTCGATCTAATGATCTATGTGGCTAATTGGCCTGCAACCCGCCAGTCTTCCTGGGATATTCTGCTGCCAGCACGGGCAGTGGAGAACCAGTGCTACGTCGCCGGCATTAACCGCATAGGTGTCGATGGCAACAGCATTATTTACACGGGCGGCAGTATGGTTCTCGACTTTCTCGGTCGTAGCGTTAAATGCAGCGGAATTGCCGAGAGCGCAGTTACAGCGACATTGAAAGGCTCCAACGCCAAGCGCTATCGGGAAAAATTCCCAGCGTGGAAAGACGGCGATAAATTTACCTTTGATCCGGCGCAATAATCCCTTTAGTCCGATGGTGCTATGCCCCGCGCAACCAAAAACTGCATTTAAACCCTACATAACCTTAGCATTAGCGCTTAGTAAAGCAGACAACAGCCTCAACTTTAAAGTCAGAACTTGCGCTTATAGTGTTAGAAAATCTGCAGCCTGTTGTTGACAGAGCGCATGCACTGCTACATCGTTGGTTCATGGTGAACGCAAGTGCAGCCGTCTTGAAATTCACCTACCACTGCTAAATAGCTAACAAGGCCCCTCAAAAAATCTCATGAAACGACTGCTGGTTTTCCAACACGTACCCTATGAAGTTCTCGGCAAGCTCGACCCGATGCTTCGGAGTGCCGGCTTTAGAATCCGCTATGTAAACTTCGGGCGTGATCCAGACACCCTGCCCGATGTCAGCAAATACGATGCGATGGTCGTTCTTGGCGGACCGATGTGCAT
>JABIQA010000114.1 GCA_018699155.1 Chromatiales bacterium | reverse complement strand
TAAACTCGATAGTGCTGATGGCGCGGTATTTCGTGATGAGCCAATGCGATTTATTGTTGGCGCAGATGGAGACGCTGCCGCAGCCGAACTCGAACAAGAAATTGAACAGCTGCGCGCTTCCGGTCAGCTCGACACAATTATTGAACGGATGCGTCTGGAGTAATTAGGGGCTAGGAGGCTTTGCTGCTCTCGTGTTTCCACAGTATAAGCCCGACGATAAGCACCAGGGCATTTGCCGCACCGATGGCGATAAACGGTGTGCCGGGGCCAATCAGATCGAACATATACCCGCCGGTCGATGAGATGAACAAAATACCTAGTGCGCCGAAGAAGTTCTGCATGCCAAACACGGAGCCGCGGTATTTAACCGGCGATTCCTGACCTAGCATTACGGTAGAGGCGAGTGCGGTGCTGGATTGGCCTACGCCCACGAACAATAATGCCGGTATCGTTTCTGAAAAAGACTCGACATGCGTGAGGGTGCCGAGCCAAGTGTAACCAATCGCCGCAAGTCCGAAGGCAATAATCATTGCAGTAAGACGATTGATTTTGTCGGAGATGATGCCAAAAATCGGCGCCCAGAGAACTGCGGCCAATGACGTAATACCGACAAACATGCCCGCGCGAGCTTGTGCCTCTCCCATAGTTAAGCCTGCAGCATTGGAGGCATTAACCACCCAGAGCACTAAAAACAGCGTAATAATAATCATGTCTGCACGTGCGGCGAAGGCCCCGAAATAGGCCAGCCCAATGCGCTTGTTTTGCGCGGCCTTTAGAGCTTCACGAATCAATTGCGATATGGGCGTTTTCGGCGCAACACCTTCGGGCCGTCCGGGTTTAAGGCCAATCATTACAATTGAGGCAATAAAGCTCAGTGCTGCGGCAAATAGAAAGGCGTAGCGACCGGACCAGAGTTCATCCACCCCATTTTTCTGAAAGATATCGGGCAGCTGATTAAGCCCGGCAAAAAAGGCCACCGCACCGAGGCCGTTGAGAATAAATGCCATGCCGGTAAATTTACCCCGCGATTGTTCCGAAGGGTAATCCGCAAGGATGGCTGAGAGGCAGGTCGTGCTTGCGGCAATGGCCAAAGCATAGATAACCCTAAAAGCCATGAGCTGCGGTATCGAAGTAGCAAATGAATAGGTTAGGTACGCCACGCCCATGATGAGCCAACTGATGACGTAGATGGAGCGGCGACCAAAGCGATCCGACATCGCTCCCCACCAGCTAATCGATAAAATAACGACGATTTCCTGCAGGAATTGCAGGTTGCCCATAAGTCGGCCTTGTTCGGCTTCGGGGATACCGAGGTTTACCGTCAAAATATACGGTGATAGCGATACCAGATAGGTAAATAAACCAATGCTAACGCCTGCAGCAAACAGGTAGCAGGCAACGTGGCGGCGGGAAACGCCGGGCGCCAACAAAATGGGCCCGAAGTTAATCGAAGTTGAATTCATAGTGGTTTGTTTACTGCTTAACTCTGGATTGATGCCTGCTCATAACTGAGCTGGCATTTGAACCGTATTGCTTGGAAGTGCTATCGGAGCAGCTACGCTGCGATTAGTTCTTACGCAGCAAACGCATACCGTTCAATGTTACCAGAACCATTGCGCCCACGTCTGCTACCACCGCCATCCACAGAGTCGCAATACCCAGAAGCGCAAAAGCGAGGAACGCAATTTTAACCACCAGACTCAGGATGATGTTCTGCCTCACAATCGATCGGCAATCGCGGGCCATATGCAGTGCCATGCCCACATGCGATAGATTGTCCTGCATTAGAACCACATCGGCGATTTCCATGGCCTGTGCGGTGCCACCGCCACCCATGGCAATACCGATATCGGCACGGGCAAGAGCCGGGGCATCATTAATCCCGTCGCCAACCATTGCGACCGCATCATAGTGCTGCAGGCGTTCAATCTGAGTGAGTTTTTCAGCCGGCAACAAACCGGCATGAACTTCATCAACGTTGCCCAATTTATCAGCAATACGGTGGGCCGCCTGGTTACTATCGCCGGTGAGCATCACCCGGCGCACAGGAGGTTTCATTCTGCCCAACGCGATCAGTGCATCACGGCTGTCTTCTCGGACTTCGTCCTGCACACCAATGTAGCCAACCACTTTCTCACCATGCTGGATATACATCAAACTCTGCCCGGAAGCCTCAGCTCTTTTCGCAGACAACCTCGCTTTGTCCCAGCCAGCTTCGTTTTGAGTGAACATATCGGCGCTACCGACAATGATCTTGTGGCCGCAATCGACTTTGATACCTGACAAACCTTTGCCGGGTGTTACATGCACATCATCTGCATGAGAAATATGACCTAAGCTGGGGCGGCTTCCCGCAGCAGTGACAATAGCATGGGCCACCGGGTGCTCGGAGTAGCGTTCAATTGATGCTGCCGCACTCAGCAGTTCATCGCAGGGCGCGCAGGCAATAACTTGATCCCCGGTATGGTCGCAAGCAATAGTCTGCATACTGACGATAACGGGCTTGCCGTGGGTCAGTGTGCCGGTTTTATCGAAACAAACAGTCAGCACATCGGCCATACGATCGAGCAACTCACCTGATTTAACCAGCACACCCAGCTGCGCCAGACGAGTCATGCCGCTGACTACGGTTACCGGAATACTAATAACCAGTGCGCAGGGGCAGGCAATAATCAGCAGCATGAGGCCGCGATATAACCAGCCATGAGTACCATCCTCAGTACCCAATAAGGGTTCCGAAAACAGCAGAACGGGAATCGCAACTGTTAATACGGCCAATGCCACCACGCTTGGTGTGTAGACGCGAGCAAAACGGTCAATAAAGCGTTCCGCTGGGCTGCGTTGCGACTGCGCCTGTTCAACTAAGCGTGCAATACGAGAAATGGTGCCTTCGGAGGCCGGGCGAGTAACCCGCAATTCGATCGGGGCTTCACCGTTAACCGTACCGGCCATGACTTCGTCGCCGACCTGCTTTAGTACAGGCATGTCTTCGCCGGTGACCGGTGCCTGATTTATCGATGAAATGCCTTTAATGATTTCGCCGTCCACCGGGAAGCGCTGGCCCGGGCGCACGAGTACGCGGTCGCCAACAATAACTTCGCCGACAGGCTTGATAACCTGATGATCATGGGGTTCAGCTCCCTGAAAGTGACCGCTATGGTCTTCTTGCTTGGTATGAGCTTGGTGATCATGACTGCTGTGATCGTTATGGCTGTCGTGTTCGCTTGCATGAGCTTTCAGTACCGTAGCTTCCTGAGGCTGCAATGACATCAGTGATCGCAATGAGTCGCGGGAGCGCTCAGCGCTATACGCCTCAAGGGCTTCCCCAAGCATAAAGAGCATCATAATATTAAAGGCTTCGACGGTTTCGCCGATAGCGATGGCGCCGAATGCCGCAATCGCCATTAGCACGTCGATAGTAATGCGTCGTGCAAAGATCAGCGCACGGAAGCCTTTAACAAAGACAGGTGTGCCAGCAATGATAACTGCCACACCAAACATAATAGTGCGTGCAGACACACCCATAACATCGGGAATACTCATGGCAGGAATAATCAGCAGGCCTGCAAGCACAGCGGCGAGAATCATAAGTGCAGAACGCAGCGGTGGCTGTTTCCATAAGAAGTATAAAAAGCCTTTAAAGCCGGTTGCCTGAGGAAGAACCATCGCGGCAGCATCGGCTTCATCGGCAATGCGATAGCCTAGATCTTTGAGTCGTGATGCAATCTCATCTATAGAGATATTGCCGGTTACTTCCATGCTCTCGGTGGTAAATGATACTGAGACTTCCTGAACGCCATCGAGATGCAGCATGCTGTTTTCGATGGTCATGGCACAACTGCCACAATCCATGCCGACGATTTTTATTTTAAGCGGGGAGGCCACATCCTGTTCTGCTGCTGCCTGATTCATGCCTTAAATCCTTGAGTATATTGAGCATACGTTTTATGGACGTTACCTTAAGGCTTAAAGGCGGGTTGAAGGTCAAGAGCTTTATTTTCGAATTAATATACTGTTTAATATTAAGGCTTTAAGTGATTAAATTAAATCATTTGCTTGATTTGGGTGTGCGATAAACACCATGAAGGCCTTTGCTTCGATAGCGGGTTATCAAGGTTGGAATATTGCTTCGGGCCCGGGTGAATAACGTATGCAACCCTTTACGCCTGCTGCCCCAGTGCTGCATCGGCGGCGCATGGCATTAGGCATCGGGGCTTTCCAGTGCTAAGAATAACTGAGCGTATAAAAAGGCATTATTGCCGCGTGCGGTAAACAGAATGCCATCGTCGGTTTTGCTTACTTGAGGCTGCTGGTGTGCCTCGCAGCCGGACTCGCTTTTGGCTAAGGTATCGAGAGCTTTTTGTGCCTTTGCACCGGCACCTATAAATAAAGTGCTGTACGAATTGTCTTCTTGCCAGATGTGCATATGTCTGCCGCGCAGGTCGCTGAGTAACTCATCCCATTCACCTTTTGCCAGATTGCAGCTCATTCGTTCGGTGAGTTTTTGCAATGATGAGCGGGTATTGCCGCCATGCTCATGGCCGCAGGCCTGTTCCATGAGCTCGCGATACTGACCGCCGATTTTTTCTCCAGCCTGTTCATCAATTAAGTCGGCAAGGTCATCGAGGAATATCTCCAGCTCATGCCGCAGCACCAGCATCTCGGTTACCCGACGTTCGATATCAATGAATCGTTGTTCGGCTATAGCTTTAATGTCTTCACCGGTGCCGGCGGTATGCGCCACGCCGCGCATCATCTTAATATCGTTTAAAGAGAATCCGTAGCGCTGCGCTTTACGAATGAATCTAAGGTGACGAACCGAATCGGTGGAGTAATGGCGATAGCCCGATGCTGTGCGACCTGATGGCTCCAGCAGGCCTTGTTTCTCGTAATAGCGTAGCAGGGACGTTGCGACATTCCCCTGTTTAGCAAGTTCGCCTATTGTCAGTGTGTTTTTCGACATATAGAAGGTCCGTATTGATTGGGGGGTGAGGAGGCTGGTGCACGTGGTATCGCTCCGATATATTGAATAATATGCTTCGGCGCTTGACCTTAAACCGTACTTTAGGGCTTAGGCTTGATACAAACAATCCTTAAAAGTGTTTTTTATCCGTCTGCGGGCGTTTTAGGTCGACCGCCCCCTGAGCAGTGGGCAATTGGAGCAAGGTAATAATGCTAGGTGTAGATGATCGGCTGGTAACCCCGGCCACGATGAAGTGGGTCAAAGTTGGCTTGGGTGCGGGACTTCTGACCGTGCCAACCACAATTTTGCTGTATTTCATCCTTGGCCTGGCCGTGGATGACGTCTGGAATGGGGGTGATGTGTCGGGGGGCATCAACGTGCTTAAGACTTACCTTCCATGGTTTGCCGCACTCGTGCTGCTGAAAGCATTATTGGCCTGGGTGTTTCGCACCGGTCAGTTCCGTGCTTCCAGTGAAGCGAAGCTGAACGTCCGCGATCAGATTTACAAACAGGTGGTGAGCTTGGGCCCCGGCATTTTGGGCAAGCGTCGCACCGGCGAAATTTCGAATATGGCGACTGAAGGTGTTGAGTATCTTGATTACTACTTCAGCGTTTACTTCGTGCAGATTTGGGTGGCTATCGCTATTCCTATTTTTTTGGTTATTGCGATCCTCTCTATCGATTGGGTAGTTGGGTTGTGGATGCTTGCCGGCGT
>JABIQA010000024.1 GCA_018699155.1 Chromatiales bacterium | reverse complement strand
TGGGCTGGCAGGATTACTCTGTGCAACAGCCCCGTGGTAAAGAGTTTGTCTTTAGCACCAAAAAAATCAGCTCACCGCTGCGACCGCTCTCGCTTGAACTGGGTATTCTTGGTCAATCAGGTGCCACCGCCTACTTCGGTATGCTCGAAGCCGGTCGTGTTAAAGCCGGCGACAACGTGCTCGTTTCAGCGGCAGCTGGTGGCGTGGGCAGCGCAGCCGGACAAATAGCCCGTATCAAGGGCGCAGCCAAGGTAGTCGGGCTAGCGAGTACCGATGAAAAATGCCAATGGCTGATTGATACACTGGGTTTTGATACGGCAATAAATTACAAAAATGCAGACCTGAGTCATCAGCTCGCAAAAGAATTCCCAAAGGGCATTGACCTGTTTTTCGATAGCGTAGGCGGCCATATATTGAACATAGGACTCGCCCACATAAGCTTGAATGCCAGGGTGGCTTTGTGCGGATTTATCTCAACCGATTACGACCCAAACGCCAATACCGGGCCCATTAACTATCGCAACCTACTGTATCAACGTGCCACCATGGAGGGGTTTATTGTCTTCGATTACTGGGAACGCTTTGCCGAAGCAGAACAAGCATTACGCCAATGGCACAGCAACGGCGAACTGGTTTTTTGCGAAGATCTTAGCGATGGACTTGAAAACATGCCGCAAGCGGTCGAAGATTTATTCACCGGAAAAAACAGTGGCGTAAAAATCTGCAAGGTTAATGATGAGTAGGGTTAGCGCCAACACAACGACAAGCAGAGCTCAGTCTTCCTTAGGTGATGGAAGCTGATGGGTTTCAGCAAGCCAGGCTCCATAAAAGCTGTAACCCAACGACAACACCACGGCACCCACGAACAAACCGATAATGCCGTAAGACAATAGGCCGCCGATGGCGCCCAGAAAAATCACCAGCCCTGGAACAGCAGCACCACGGCCGAAGACCATGGGTTTGAGCACGCTATCGCTCAGCGTGATGAGCATAGTCCATATTGCGAAAATTATGGCAGGCGCAAGATCAGACGTTGAAAACACATAGATAATTGTCGGAATACTGACCAGCCCCGCACCAACCTGCACAATACAAAGCACGAGAGCCAGCAGCGCAAGCAAGCCAGCGCCCGGCAAATCAATTAACAAAAAGCCAAAGCCAAGAAAGCTGGCTTGCAGAATCGATACACCGACAATACCAAGTGCAACATTACCGATAGTGAGAGAACATAACTGGGTGAATTCGGGGCCGCGCGACCCAACCAAGCGCGCCGCAAGCATCTGTGCAGCGACCACAGCCTTCGATGAGTTGGCCATTAGCACGCCGGCAATAACAAACGACAGGAGCAACTTAAGAATACCCAAGCCGGTATTGGTGACTGTCTCAAGCAGCCACGAACCGATCATACGTATCTGCGGCTCAAAGTCATCAAACACATCGGGCAAATTGGTTGCGCCACGCTGCCAGATATCGAAAACGCGTTCGCCAACTAACGGCCATTGTGCAACTGACGCTGGCGGGGTCATTAACTTAAAGCCATCGGACTTCGCCAATGCCTGAGCACTAATAATAAGGCTGTCAGTGAGCATCACAGCCGGAATAACCAATAAGGCGATAAGCAGCACAACAAGAATACTGGCCGCCAGTTTCGAGCGCCCACCCAAAAGCAGGCTAAGTCGCTGGAACACAGGCAACAACGCGATGGCGACAATAATGCCCCAGAGCACAATCAGCAGAAACGGCTCAATCAGGATAAAGCACCAGTAAAGGAGCACGAAAAGTGCAGCTAGGCGAACCGCCAACTCGAAGGTACGTGACTGCAACTTGCTAAAGTCTGCACTGCTATCGTTCATCGTGTATTTCCTCGCTCCGGATTCCTGGATAAGGCTATCAAACCAGCTTCGGCAACACCCCGTCAAATTGGCCCTGGGCTCTTTACCCCGGCCCTCACTCAGGCTACGACGTCGAAACCGGCATCTTCGATACGCTGTTTTAGCAGTTCAGGCGTAGCCGCAGTACCATCGCAACTTACGTCGACCACGCCGGTTTCATGGCTGGCCTCTACGCCCACCACACCATCCTGAGCCAGCAATGCATTTTTAATGCTTTTTACGCAACCGCCGCACGTCATACCCGACACATTAAAACTCTGTATAGCCATCGTATTTACTCCAAAAAACTTAAACAGTTTATCTTTACAAATCTGCGCTAGAACGCGGTACTGCCGGCTTCCAGTGGCGCAACAGCAAGGAGTTTGTAACAACACTGACACTGCTAAATGCCATCGCCGCACCGGCGATAGTAGGACTAAGCAAGCCAGCGGCGGCAAACGGAATACCTACCAGGTTGTATGCAAATGCCCAGAATAAATTCTGTTTGATCTTGCTCCAGGTGGCCCGACTCGCCGAGATAGCCGCCGGAACCAAAGACGGATTGGATCTCATCAGCGTAATACCGGCTGTTTCCATCGCAACGTCAGTACCGGAACCCATCGCGATACCAACATCGGCCAACGCTAAAGCCGGCGCATCATTAATGCCATCTCCGACCATGCCAACAACATAACCCTCGCTGCGTAAGCTCTCAACTCTGGCCGACTTTTCAGCCGGCTTCACTGAGCCAATAGCTTCATCGATGCCCAGCTGGCGACCTATTTCGGCAACAGCGAGTACAGAGTCGCCCGATAACAACAAAGTCCGGATACCCATAGCCTGTAAGCTGGCAACTGCTGCAGCCGACTCCGGGCGCAACGGATCAGCGATAGCAAGAAGGCCCTGCAAGACGCCATTGCCGGCAACCCAGGTTACAGTTTTACCCTCGCGTTCCCACTCTGCAGCTCGTGCTGCTTCCAGCTCTGTATCGACGCCGTTATCGCACATAAATTGTTCATTGCCGGTAATGACAGCGGCATCATCAACAACCCCGGCAATACCATGGCCCGTGTGGGATTTGAATTCAGTCACTGCAGACAACTCTACTGCCGCTTCTTTGGCACGAGATAAAACCGCTCGCGCCAGAGGATGCTCACTGCCTTGTTGCAGCGATGCCACCAGAGTCAGTAGCCCAGTTTCGTCGCCGTTAGTAGCATGCATTCCAACTACTGCAGGGTGCCCGCTGGTTAAAGTGCCGGTCTTATCAAACACCACGGCATTAATTGAATGCGCATGCTCCAATGCCTCAACATCTTTAATCAGAATTCCCGAGCGAGCGGCAGCACCAGTCCCGGTCATTATTGCGGTGGGTGTCGCCAAACCCAGCGCACAGGGGCAGGCTATAACCAGTACAGAGACTGCCGCAATTAAGGCCTCAGCGGTTTCACCGCCAGTGAAGTACCAACCAGCAAAGGTCAGTGCCGCAATAACCAGAACCGTCGGCACAAAAAACTCACTGATGCGATCAACAAGGCGCTGAATAGGGGCTTTGCCCGCTTGAGCGTTTTCGACTAAACGGATAATTCTTGCGAGCGTGGTGTCATCGCCTACAGCAGTGGCTTTAATGTTCATCATGCCCGTGCCATTGATAGCGCCGCCGGTGAGCTTGTCGCCCGGCTGTTTCTCAACAGGAATGCTTTCGCCAGTAATTAGCGACTCGTCCACATCACTGCTGCCTTCCATCAGTACACCGTCAACCGGAATACTCTCGCCAGGGCGCACTACCA
The DNA here is from genome assembly GCA_018699155.1 of Chromatiales bacterium. Lineage (GTDB taxonomy): Bacteria > Pseudomonadota > Gammaproteobacteria > Steroidobacterales > JABIQA01. The sequence goes on along the minus strand of JABIQA010000024.1, from coordinate 3,862 downwards.
CCACATCATCGATCTGGATTTCTGCCACAGGCAATTCAATCTCACTGCCATCACGTAAAACCCGAGCTGTTTTGGGACGTAAATCCATTAGCGCACGAATGGCTGCTGTTGTGCCGCGCTTAGCGCGTGCCTCCATATACTTACCGAGCAACACCAGAGTAATGATCACGGCAGATGCTTCAAAGTACAGCTGACCGGCGGCACCCGAACCCAGTGCAATAAGCAAATAGAGGCTGTAGAAATAAGCGGTACTCGTGCCCATCACCACCAACACATCCATGTTGCCTGAACCGGCTCGCACCGCGTTCCAAGCCGCACGATAAAACCGCGCGCCAATCAAAAACTGCACCGGTGTTGCGAGCGCTAGCTCTACCCACGGTGGCAGATGCAACATGACGCCGGAGAACATTGCGGCCATCTGCAACACCAGCGGCAAGGTCAGTAATACTGAAATACATAATGTGTAAAGCTCACGCCGTAATTGTTTGTTCGCCAACTCACGCTGTTCTGTCTCAGCATCGACATCATTGGCAGCAAAGGCAGCGGTGTACCCGGCTTTCTCCACGGCCTGCATCAACACAGATTCATTCAACAGCCCGTACACAGCGCGAACATCGGCGCGCTCTAATGCCAGATTCACAGTAGCCTCGAGCACTCCAGGCAAACGATTTAAAGCTTTTTCGATGCGCCCGGCACAAGCACTGCAGGTCATGCCGCCTACTGAAAAGGAATAATGAGCCTCACCAACGCCGAAACCGGCCCGGGTGATCACACCGGCTACAGCCGCAACATCGATTGCATCTGCATCAAAATGAATATCGGCCTGTTCAGTGGCAAAGTTAACCGAGGCCGGTCCAATACCAGGCACCTTGAGTAACGCTTTTTGAATGCGTGCAGAACAGGCACTGCAGGTCATACCAGTAACAGGTATAAGCACATGCTCGGCATTTGAATCTTTAACGATAGTGCTCATTGCGAACCCATCAAGCTGGCAGCCCACTGACTATTTGCAACAATCATCACTATCTCCATCCACTAACGCCTCTATAATCGGACAACCGGTCACACTGCCGGAACCCGAACAATCACTATTAAGTTTCCCAAGCACGCTGCGCATCCGCTGAAGGTCTTCAATCTTGCGTTCGATCTGTTCCAGCTTTGCGCCGGTAATCGACTTTACTTCGGCTTTACTACCGCCCTTATCCTGCAAATCCAGCAGCAGCATAATTTCGTTCAGGGTAAAACCAAGGCCCTTTGCACGGCCAATAAAATTAAGCCGCTCAATAGTGGATTGATCATAAAGCCGATAGCCCGAAGCACTCCGCTGCGGACTGGGCAACAAGCCGCGACCTTCGTAGAACCGCACGGTATCGATACTGACGCCAGCCGCCTTAGCGACCGCACCGATCTTAAGAATAGGTTGGATTTGAGCATTCATAGCACTCATCATACACCCTAGAGTCTAGACTAGAGTAAAGACTCTAGGGTGTATGACGAGAGCAACAGAGCTTGCGCTGCCGTTTACCCAGTAATCCATGCTTGCTTGGTCACCATCACCACCAAGATGTAAATCGTCAGTGCCAACGCGATCATGCTGCGAATCAGACCGCCCCTCATCCCATGGGTTGCTGATTTAGCGTGCTCATCGATAAAGAGTCGGATCAGGTCAGGCCACAGGCTAATGCCTGCCATAAGCCAGAAACACAGGTACGCATCATAGGCCCAGCCCGTAGCCATTAAGCCACCCCAGTCCTCAATTAACATTAACCCTGCCAATGGCGTGATGATAGTAGTGGGCAAGGTAATTCTAAATGCCAGTTTACGGATAAAAGCCCGTGCCCAAACGCCGGTCTGCGCCGGTTGCGTCTGACGAACACGCATCGACCAGATATTGCTGAATACGGTGTGGCCGACAAAGATGATTGCTGCAAACTCATGGATCAGCAGTAACCATATAGAAGGCAGTAGCTTGGGCACCCGAAAGCCGAACAACGGCAGTGCCATGATTCCCATGAGCGCCAAATAGATTGCTACTTTCAGCAAGGTTTTACTTTTCGGCATAGTTAACGTCTGGGTCTGATTCATCATTGCTCATACTAAGTTTGCGAAACTACGGATCTAAGCCGTCTGATAACGCTAGGTGCCAGGCGGTTTATACACTGTCTCGACCATGCCCTTAAGCTCGTTGCAGCGCGCCAACCAATCCTGAACATTAGGGAATGGAGTCTGGTCGATCACCAGAGCGCGGCTAGCCAATAAGTAGGGTGCAATGGCGAAGTCGACGATGGACAGGTCGCCGCGAATAAAATCACGCCCTTCCAACTGCGCATTAAGTACGCCAAAATTCAAATCAATATCTTTCTGCAAGCTCTTCTTTTTATCACTGAGAGAAATGATAATGCTGAGCAAGTGAAAGGCCTGCCAGTAAAGCCATCGATCACAGTCAGCCCGGCCCCGTGCATCGCCCGGCAACATGCCGGTTTCCGGGTGCAATGTTGCCAGATAAGTCAGGATGGCATTGGATTCCCATAGGGAAAAATCACCGTCCTGAAGCACCGGCGCCTTGCCCATCGGGTTCATCTGCAGGTATTCGTCGGTTTTATTTTCCTGATCTCGGAAGCCCATTGTGTGAATCTCAACGGGCAGATCAAAATGCTTAATAAAGGCCTCTACTTTGCGGTTATTCGGCGTCGGCGAAAATGAATAAAGTTTCACAGTTACGCCCCCTGGCCCGTGTAGACTGCAATTCCAGCCAACGAGCGATTAGGTGCTGTGAAGCCAACATCAATGGACTCAGTAATTACGCCTTTATCGAGGTCAATACGTGCCGCCACTCCGGTCCATACGTTCGCTGCCAATGCGTATCGTTGATCCACATCAGGCGTGACCTGTGCCCAGCCATACCCTGGCAATGGGATGTCCTTGATGGTCTTGCCGTCTTCAGCATAGATACGCAGGCCATCGGCCACCGTGCACATCAGTCGTCCATCGGCCAAATAACTGGGTGCTATAAACCAGCGCTTATCAGCCCGGTCTAAAGGATCAGCATCGGGGTAGCCATCGAGATCGTCCATTTGTTGATTGTTGCGCAAGTCATACCGCATCAGTCTACGAGCAGTTTCAGTCGTGTAGGTTATAAAATCGCCTGATGGATGGAGTGTCGAATGCGTAACGCCCTTGAACATGGTGGGTTCAACAGCTGTCTCAACGTCATACACTTCAATCGGTTTGAGATCGGGCGTGTATTTATAAATATTGCCGTCGCCGAGAATGCCGCTGTCGAGCATCTTGGCGCTTGTGCCTTTCCAAATCTCGGTACCAATAAAGTATTCACCAAACAGTAAATTGCCGTCATCGTGCCAGTTGATGCTGCCAAATGAACGACCCAAATCCCAGGACCCCATCTGCTTGCCATCAGGGCCCACCCGAACCGTAATGTGATCGTGACAATCAAAGGCCCACAGCGTGCCATCCGGACCCATTTTGCAGCCCACGATAAAATAGCGTGTGCCCTCGGTATATAAAGTACCCTTAGGCCGCCAATACTTATCAAACTGCATTATTCGCCCGTCACCCATATGGTCATCATCAGGGTTATTAACGTAGGTGCAGCCAAGAAATATGTCGCCAATTTCAAACGGCTTCATTGTTGAAGTAAGTAACATCATTGATCTCCTGATGGACTTATTTATGCGGCCACGTCGAAGCCGGCATCTTCAATTGCCTGCTTAATCGCATCCTGTTGGATTTTTGCTTCGTCATAGTCAATTTTGACAATGCCGGTTTCGTGACTGGCGCTGGCGTCGCTAACCCCCTCTTTTCCCAGCAATGCGTTGCGAATACTTTTCTCGCAGCCGCCGCA
>JABIQA010000101.1 GCA_018699155.1 Chromatiales bacterium | reverse complement strand
CGGTACGCGGGCGCAACTGCCGTCACCTTTGTAGCGCCAGCCATGATAAGCGCAACGTATTTCGCCTTCTGGGGTGATGTCACCCAGCGACAAGGCAGCGCCGCGATGCGGGCATTTATCGAGCAATACGTGCCATTCGTCACTGGTGTCTTTAAAAATAACCAGCTTCTCGCCGGCTATTTCAGCCGACATCGGGTTGCGGTCGATGAGTGTGAGCGGCAACACCGGAGTCCATAGGTTGGGGAATGATTCAAACATAGCAATGCCATTAATGGTGTTTTGCAGTGGTTAAGAGTACTTTCATTACGTAAGCAGTTTTAGTTTTATACACCCAAAGTATTGCAAAGGATACGGCGCCATGAACCCCTTAAACATACGCACCGGCAGTGCGTGGACAAAAGCGCAGATTGAGGACTATCTTCGCACTATAGAAATCCCGGTTCGCCTCGGCAGTATATCCAATGGCGCGCCATTGGTAAGTTCGCTGTGGTATTTGTATGAAGACGGCGCTATCTGGTGTGCCACGCGACCCGATGCCCGTTTAATCCACTGGCTTGAAGATAGTCCGCGCTGCGCATTTGAGGTGGCTGGCGACAACATGCCTTATAAAGGCGTGCGGGGGCAGGGTACGGCGGTATTGGATGCTGCAGCGGGCGAGCTCATGTTACTGCGACTTATTGATCGCTACCTGCATGATCGGGAGAGCGATTTTGCACGCTGGCTAATTTCTCGCAGTGAAGGCGAGGTCGCTATTTGTATCCGGCCTGACTGGGTTAACTCCTGGGATTTCTCAGGCAGAATGAAGTAAGCCACCGAAGGGTTCGCTGCATGCAGGACTCGTTATTCGGGAATCGCGTAGGCCCGTTCGCCGTGTTCGATGTGAATTGTGGCGTGAGTGTCCGCTTCGAGTTGCAGGGTTTCTAGATGCTTGTCGATAGACATCACCGCAGTGAAATACATTTGGTTGCCATCGCTGACGGTATCGACAATTTGTCCGGCAGGCTTGCCGTCTGCTAGGAGAGTAGAGCCTGGCTCTGCGAGCTCGTTATGCGCGCAGGTGTAGCTGTACATGCGCCGTTTAATGCGACCTAAGTTTTGCGTGCGGGCAATAATTTCCTGACCGATGTAGCAACCCTTGTTAAAGCTGATGCCATTGAGCAAGTCCAAGTTCACCTGCTGCGCAACAAACTTTTCCTGGGTTTCGGGATGAAGGCGCGGCAGACTCAGCTGAATTCCACGCAGCCAGAAGTAACCCGGTTCTACCTCGTCGATGTCTTCGTTGTCGACATCGACAAGGTCAGGAATTAAATAGATAGAGCGAGTCGGGTCACTGACCACTTTCACAATAAAACCATTTTCATCGGCGTAGACATTGCCATTGAGTTCTGCGGTATCGACATCGGCACCATCGCCCAAACCTACCAGAGTTGCTTCGGCTATCTCCAGCTGAACATCCGCCCGTAACACGTACATACCCAGCTTTTTCTTCACGTTCTCGATAATCGAACTCGGCATGAGTAGCCAGATGGCTTCCTGCCAGTCCACAAGCTGACAAATAGTGACCAAGCGGCCTTTATTGTTGCACCAGCCGGCGAGCATTGTGGACTCAGGATTTAGCAGGGTTATGTCATTGGTGAGCTGGCCGTTCAAAAAAGACACGCGATCGCTGCCGGAAACTTTGAGTGCCGATACGCCATCTTCACCGTCAAGGCGGCAGTACCAAGGGGGCGGACTGTTGGATTCGATCATCGTGGGCTTCTCATTATGGGTTTGTGGGTTCATTCATCGTTTGCGCCAAATGCGGTGATTCTGGTCCAGGTCTTAACCAGTCGGTGGCTCGGGCCATGGGGCATGGGCTTCAGTGTAGAGTGTCGGCATGCAGTCCGCCACACAGCTTCTGTTGATATTTGCCATCATTGACTTGCCCCGGATGGCTGATTAGCTTGTCTTGCAGGCGAAAACTGAATGAAAACGGGCATTCAATCTGGCACAATTGGGTGGATGTCAGCAGAGCAGAACCACAAGAAACCGATTGTTTGGACGAATAAGGCCTCAGCGGATGCCGTTCAGCAGCCCGCGAATCCCGATGTTTCGGTTCTCGATGGGGCTGTTGAGGTTACCAACGCCGCTAATGTGGGCCGCGATAAGTCTGCAGAAACACAGGCAACAGCT
>JABIQA010000104.1 GCA_018699155.1 Chromatiales bacterium | reverse complement strand
TATCTCGGCGGCGGCGGCACGCATCTCTATCATCCAAGCAGAATTTTCAGGAGCGATGGTCGCAATTTTAAACACCTGCGCACTTGCGGTCCCCGCCAATAAGAACATAGCGCTAACCAGCGTAAGCATTTTGATTGATTTCATTATGGTGTATCCGTTCGGTAGTTCTACATCAGCCAGAGCGCCCGATAATAAGCACTCGAAGCCTAAAAATAGTCGTCTGCTGATTCCAGCAATGCTTCAGCCTGCTCTTGCGCCATAACATTAAATAATGTCATGCCAGGTTGTTCGACAGGCGCAGCTAGCACTTCGTTCAGTAATTGATCATGCAACTCACGATCATAGACCAGGCGCGCATAGCTGCGAGCATATTCCACCTTCGCTGGAAGATTCTCACCTTCACTCAGCGTAATGGCTTGCTCAAAATACGCCTTGCCCTCTGCGGGCTTTCCGCCCAACGCTTCCGGTCGCAAAGTACTAAGGACACCAAGATATAAATAAATGTCGACATCATTCTCACTGCCACCGATGCTCAACAAATGCTCCATCGCAAACTGAATTTTAGGCAGATCGGCAATTGCAACGTAATCGTCACTGTTGCTGCGGATATAAGCGAGACTGGTTAACGAATAAGTATACAACTCGGCAGCAGCACCCGCGTTAACCTGACTGACTTTTGCGACAAACTCGTCATACGACAGACCGTTTAGATTACAGGCTTCTTCGTCAGCCGCACACAAGGCACGCTCGCCGTAAAGGCGAGCCCGCGCAGTAAGAAGCTTAGCGCGCTCCGGGTCATCAACAAATACTGCACCGTACGCCGCGTACATTTGGCCGCCAGCATTGAGCATGGCTGTATTGTTCGGATTACTAACAATAAAACTATCTATCAGAAGCAGGTAAGAAGGCACCGCCTCGCGAACTAACTCGGGGTCATCCTGCTCCATCATCGCGGTCGTCAAATTTTCTGCTAGCCCGGCGCCAGCGCGCGTAGCAATTGTGGAGCACCCCGAAAAGAAGATTGAACCAAGAATGACAGACAACAAAAAACCCGCGCTACTAAAAGTAATGCGGGCCTCTGCTAAGCCTGCTAATTCATACAACTTACGCATAAAATGCACCGTTGAAATCACTAACATAACCAACCGATGTTAAGAAAAACTTAAACCGGAGGTGCTTAGAGCTTTTCTTTAATACGTGCAGATTTACCACTGCGCTCTCGCAAGTAATAAAGCTTCGCACGGCGAACAGCGCCACGACGCTTTACGGTGATGTCGGCAACTGAAGGGCTGTATGTTTGAAAAACACGCTCAACGCCTTCGCCATGTGATATTTTACGAACCGTAAATGCAGAATTCAACCCGCGATTACGCTTAGCAATAACAACGCCTTCGTAGGCCTGCAAACGCTCGCGCTCACCTTCACGAATACGCACCTGAACCACAACGGTATCACCCGGTGAAAACTTAGGAACCTCACGGTTCATCTGCTCGGCTTCAATTTGCTTAATAATGTCACTCATGACCTGTCTCTGATTAGTTCTAAAGTTTTAATCCGCAGCACTAGCCTACTTGGCACTCTCTGCGATGAATTCCTGAAGAAGTTTTTGTTCTTCTTCGCTTAACTCTTTTTGTTCCAGCAAATCCGGGCGTTGCTGCCAGGTTCTGCCCAGAGATTGCTTTAATCTCCAGCGACGAATTTCAGAATGGTTACCATTCAGCAACACCTGTGGCACCGTCATGCCTTCAAAATCTTCCGGCCTCGTATAGTGAGGGTGATCTAACAACCCACCCATAAACGAATCCTGCTCAGCGGAACTATCGTCACCCAACACTCCGGGCAATAAACGCACCACAGAATCGATGATTGCTGCGGCGGCTACTTCACCTCCACTCAGTACAAAATCACCAAGTGAAAGTTCTTCGCCACCTAAGCTTTCCAGCAAGCGCTCATCAAAACCCTCATAGCGCCCTGCCACCAGCAACATGCCTGGCAACTGCGATAATTTTATCGCGACGCTCTGGTCAAACTGTGTGCCCTGCGGCCCCAGAAAAATAACCGGGCTACCTGCTGGCAACTCAGCCAGCGCCTTATCGATTGCCGCACGCACCGGCTCAACCTTTAAGACCATGCCTGGACCACCACCATAAGGCCGGTCATCCACAGTCCTGTGAACATCTGTCGCGAAATCACGTGGATTAACGCAACTGAAGGTCACCTGCTCCCGCTTAATTGCTCTACCGAGCACACCATACGAGACCATGCTTTCAGTAAGCTCAGGAAACAGACTAACAACGCCTATATCCATAACACTTACCTTCTATATTTTGTTATTACTCCGGTTCCACCCAGTCAATCTGAATAATACCGGCATCCATGTCGATCGACTTAATGACATCTCCGACAACGTACGGCACTAATCGCCGTTTTTTGCCTTCGATAACCAATACATCATTCGCACCGGTTTCAAGTATCGAGTCAACTTTAC
>JABIQA010000051.1 GCA_018699155.1 Chromatiales bacterium | reverse complement strand
CATATGCCGCTGGCATTGGAAATGGGCGATGCCTTCCGCAGTTGGTGCAACCCGGAAAGTGAGGATGCCGAGACGGGGGAGTTCTCGATTGAGTATTTTACTGCTGCAGCGAATGGTTACGCAGAGCACGCCGGCGACTTTCTGGAACCTGCCGAATGGCGTACTTTTTTAGACGGCACGCAGACCATTCTGGTGGAGTTAGCCGCAAGGTTTTGTGCCGATGCACTTAACGAGAGTTACTTCGGCTGGGATCAGAGAAGGTTTGTTACCCGCGGTGAACACAATGAGGCCAGAGCCCGGAATCAGTTAAAGGTGCTGGAGTCGTTTCTAAATCAGCACGAGCAATGCACTGCAGCGCTGGAGCAGGCATTTAAGCGCGGAACTTAATCATTGCTCCAGGCATCGGCTTCGATAACGCTTTTTCTGTAGTGTGAAAGGTTATAAAGCAGTAATGCTAATGCGATCACCCCAGTTGTTCCCGATACCCACGCAATTGAATAGCGCAATGCCGCATCGTCTTTAAACACGTAATCGGTCATCATCGCAATGGCGGATGAGCCGATTGTGAGCCCCAATATATTGGTCACAAAGTAATACATGGCCACTGTTTGTCCGCGCATTTGATTGGGCACAATCATCATTAGTGCGGCGGCGGCAGTGGCAGAGGGTATGGCGGCGCCAATGGTGACAAACACCAGCATTAACAAAGCCAATTCCGGTGTCGGCATTAATGGCGCCAATGTTGCTGAAGGTACGAGAATAAATGCGCCGAGAATCGTTACGCGCATGTGCCCCGCACGACGGCCGCGTTGATATAACCGCTGTGCCAGCCAGCCGCCGAGGTTTACTCCGATGGGGCCAAACACTAACACCACCAAACCATAGGCCATACTGACTTCAGCGATACTCCAGCCCCATGTGCGGATGAACATGGTCGGAATCCAGAACAGAAATCCGTAGCCAACAATCGTAACCACCGACATGCCCAAAAACAGGCTCAGGTAAGTGGCTTTTCTATCCAGCAAAAAGCGCATGACATCTTTCATGGGAAGAAAATCGGGCTGACCATCAGCGGTAGTAATTTTGTCATGCCGTACTGGTTCTTTTACCGTCGCCATCAACAATGCAATTAACAGGCCGGGCAGACCGACCATGACAAACACTGCCTGCCAGGGCTGTAGCGTACCGACCACAGGCAATTCAATGGGCGGTGCTTCAAATACCCACGCTATGATTTGGCCGCCAATGACCATTGCCACACCGGCACCCAACGAGACACCCATGTTGTAAAAGCCAATCGGCCGGGCGCGTTTATTGCGCGGGAAGTAATCACTGATAAGCGACAGAGCGCTGGGGTTTAAAGAGGCTTCGCCAATCCCCACACCAACGCGAGCGAGAAACAACTGAGTAAACGTTTTGGCAAGACCGCAGGCTGCCGTCATGATGCACCAGATGGTAATGCCCACAGCAATAATGCCGCGACGACTTTTGCGATCGGCTAAGCGACCAATGGGTACACCGAGCAGCGTGTAAAAAATAGAAAAGGCGAGACCCAATAGCAGACTAATTTGGGTGTCGCTAATATCCATATCTTTGCGGATAGGTTCAATAAGTAGGGCGAGAATCTGGCGATCGAGAAATGAAAACACATAGGCCAGCGTGAGTACGCAAACAACATACCAACCATAGGTTGGGTTTGGGTACTCAGGGGGTTTGTTCTCGCTCATACAAATTCTCAAGGCTTTAGCTTGAGAATCATACTACAACGCTTTCTGAGCTTAATGGCAGTTCAGACAGGTTGGCAGACGGGTGAGCAATTGTTGGTTGGAGGCTACTTCTGCCATCGGCGTTTGCTTATGGCAACTGTCGCAGTCAAGCTGATTGGCATGAACCACATCGTGAGCTACTTTGTAGTGCCAGTAGCCATCAAGATCTAAGGTCGACTTTTTGGTGCTGATAACCTCGAGCTCTCCTGTGGGAAAGCTGCTATTAGCGGCAGCAGCAGCGCCTGCAATACGGCCGATGTACACCGAGGGCCCCAGAAATGTTCCCGAGCCGCCATAGCTGCCATTGATGCCGGCAACCCCGGTGAGTTCGCCAGCCGCATACAAGCCGGGAATGACTTCGCCCGTCGTACTTAACACCTGTGCGTTTTTATTAATGGCCGGGCCGCCCATGCTTTTGCGGGTAAGAGGGTGCAATTGCAGTGCGTATAACGGCGGATTGCTAATCAGTTTACGTGCGCTGGTATTGTAGGTCTGCAGGCTATTAAGCAGTGATGTATGCGTTATACCGAGCTTAGCAGCAAGCTCTTCAGGGTTGGCAGCGGTGACGATGAGTGCTGGGTTATTAATGATCTCATCACGAACACTGTTGGTGTTGAGCCAGGCGGCACCCCGCACGCCGAGTTTTTTTGCGCCATCGGTATCAAACACCATCCAGAACTTTTGCTGAACCTGGGCGAACACTGCTTTCTCAATGTCTTTGCTAGGCAGGGCTTCATCGACAAACCGATTGCCTTCTTCACTTATCAGCATGGCTTGGCGATTGGTTACAGTGAGGCCGCGGGTGTTGGTGGCATCACGCGGGTCCGGTATGCCGTTAACAAATGTCTCCTGGCGATCCATCCGTTGCAGTTGCGCACCTGCTTCAGCAGCCAGCAGATAACCGCTGCCATTAGCGAACTGGCCCGAGCCTATAAGCAAGCGTCCGGGACTGCTGCGCGGTTCCCGCCAATGGCTTGTTACTAAATCAATATTGCTTTGAAAGCCACCGGTGGCAAGTACAATGCTACCGCCGTAAAGCTGGAATGTGCCACCTGTGCGCAGGTTGCGGGCCTGTATACCAATAACCCGGTCCTCCGCCAGTAACAGCGCATCGGCATTAATGCTCCACAGAAAGCGTATGTTGGGTTGCTTAAGTGCTTCGCGCAGCATCGGCAAAACCACATGCACAGCAGTGCCTTTGGTGAAATGAAAACGCGGTATCGAGCTCTCGGGTGTTGGCAGAATAAGCTTAAACTCGACGCCGAGTTTAACGAGCCAGTCGTAAACTTCAGTGCCGGAGTCTTCTGCGTAACGCTTTACCCATTCGGGGTTGGCATCTTCACCCCAGGCGAGCAGTTCCTGTGTCGCCAACTCCGGCGAATCCTTAATGCCCTTGTCACGTTGTAGGGCGGTGTCCACCATAGCAAGCCCGCCAGCCTTCACGGCATGGCCACCACCCACAGAGTTGGCATCCAACACAATAACTTCTGCCCCCTTATCGGCCGCCTCGAGCGCTGCAGCAAGGCCTGCTATGCCTGCACCCACAATAATGACATCAGCTTGTGAGGTGGTCGGGCCTCTGCCGCAAGCGAGCAGCAACAGGGTGAGCAGAATAACTATGGCAGCAAGGTGTTTGGGCATATTCGGCAGTGCAGTTATCCCCGGCGCTACGGCGCTAATGCAATTCTTCAGAAGTTGACAATATTCCATAAAGAAAGGGGCCAAAGGCCCCTTTCTTTAATACCGCTTGGGTGCGTGCTATTCAGCCAGTTCGATGGAGACGACGCCGTCGTCATTCCACTCTGAAACCTTAACCTCAACACCTAAGTCTGCAGCAAAGCCCTTAATGCGGGGCGTGAACCACTCTTCATGGATCTCTTTCTCTGTGATGGTAAACATGCCCATGCGCTTGCAGGCATTAAGTACATTGCCCCAAGGCGACTGCCAGGTGCGTTTGCCTGGTTCGACCTCTGTTTCCATAACCAATTGGTAGTGACAGGCGGTACGCTCAGTAAGGCCAACCAAAGCTGCCTCTTTGTCACCGGTTTTAGCAATGACCTGACCCACGCGTGAATTGATAGGCCGCATGGTTTTCACATCATGCTCAACATACTGATCCATGATATTCATGTCTTTTGCAAACTGCATCGCATGCAATCTGGCCTTAACCAAGGCGTCATTCATTTCATGTTTATAGCCTGCGCTGCTCGCCATAGTTCTAAGTGCGAGCTGTACGGCCTTGCCGATGTCTTCTTCTCGGCCTTCGAAACCTGTTTTAGCCCCTTTGAATGAAGACTTGGGTTTATCGACAATTGAAGACTTGGGTTTATCGACAATGTTGTCTAGCTGCTGAGAACTATCAAGATGTTGTGGTTGTGCCATGGTCTTAATCTCTCTTATATGGAGTTTCAAAGAATAATTGTTTAAAAAAATATTATCTTAGACTAACCTTACCTTACCTTCTAAGTATTTGTTGCAATGTATGTTTAATGGCGCTTATCCGCGCATTGGGCGATGCCGCAACTCAGCAGGTCAGCAAGAATCGGATCGAATCTGAAGCGCAGCATGGGGCGAATAGCCAAGTAAGACTAAAACCGTCTATAGTCCAAAGATCGCTATTAAAGAGAGAAGTTCACTATGTACATCAATTTTTGGTATCCCACCTGCTGGGGCGCAGAGCTCGGCGACACCCCCTTAAAAACCCGCATTTTAGGCCAGGATCTGGTCCTATTTCGTGATACCGCGGGCAAAGCACATTGTTTGAGTAATACCTGCACGCATCGCGGCGGTTCGCTGGGTGATGGCAAGGTAAAGGGCGATTGTGTGCAGTGCCCTTATCATGGCTGGGAGTTCAATGGCGACGGCAAAGTCACCAAGATCCCGTCATTAGGCAAAGACGCCAAGATTCCGGCCCGCGCTCGAATTGATGCGTATCCGGTGGAAGAGCGCTACGGTCTCGTGTTCGCCTTTTTGGGCGACCTGCCTGAGGTAGAGCGTCCGCCGATTCTTGAAATCCCGACCTACAGCAAGGAAGGCTGGGCTGTCAGTGAAATTACGTATGAAGTGCCGATCCACTATGAGCGTTCTATCGAGAACGGTCTTGATCCTGCGCACAACGAGTTCGTTCATCCAACGCATGGCTTCGGTGGGGAGAATGCCGAGTATAAGGTTAATGACCTTCGTCTGATCGATGAAGATTACGAATGGGGCTTTGGTTTCTTCAGCAAATTCAATTCGCCCGAGATGAAAAAGCAATCGGTAATGTCTGAATTTAAGAAGGCCAAGAGCGATCGCGAAGCTGGTTCGGGCAATACCGGCCCGAACCATTTGTGGACTATTATCCGATTCTCAGAAAAGGCCGAGTTCGGTCAGTACATGTATGAAGCACCGATTGATGAAAACAACACCAAGATTTATCTTATTAACATGCGCAACATGGCCCTTGAGCCAGAGCATGATGATGAAATTGTGAAGCGTAACTGGAATGTTATTCAGCAGGATATTACGGTGCTCAATCAATTGCGCCCGGTGATTACGCCGGAGTCAAGAACCAAAGAGTTTATGGTACCGGCTGACAAAGTTATCCTGATGTATCGTGACATCCTGAAAGGATGGGATGCGAAGGGTTGGCGCATTAATATGGCGCAGGTGAAGCGTGACAGGAATCGTATCGCCTATGCCATTCCGAGTCCGGCTCGTCGTAAGCAGAAGGGCTGGGTGCTGGACTCAATCCCTTTACTGCCAGCTGATGCGGATGTTGCCCTCGCCAAAGCGAAGTAACGGCAAGCATCCGGCTGAATGACCGGCATTAACCGCCGGTCATTTTCAATAACGATAAAAACTCGCGTCTATCCCGCGGACCATAAGTGACATGCGTTGGGTCCGCAGCATTGGCGTAGTTTGCGTGTGCCATTCGGATCGTTGAAGTACTTCATAGCTTCCCCCAGAGTTTTTGCTGTCTGTCATTGTTCTATTGGTATTCGCGTGGCGGTGTAAGCCTGTTCGAATTAGTCACCATTTTTGTCGGGGGGGGTGCATTTACGCCGCTGACAACGAATAATAGCTTTGCTCGGGTTAGGATCAGTGATTTGGTCGATAACTCAAACGGACAGTGGCCAAGTCCGAACGGAATTCTTATCATGAAGCAGTTCTTTCAAACGCGCGCTGTAGTCGCATTATTTGCTGTTCTTTTTCTCTCTGCTTGTGGATTGCCGCAATCCGACCAACCCCGTGTCTGGAATACAGCGCCGGGTCCGTATCAGGTTAAGCATGTCGATGCGCTTGTTTTGAATGATGCGGGCCAAGACCGTGATGTTCAGATGCAGGTGTCTTATCCGGTAGGCAAGGGCACGTTTCCAGTCGTTGTATTTTCCCATGGGGCATTTTGTTACCCACAGAATTATCGTGCCATAACTGATTTCTGGGTGTCGAACGGCTATGTGGTTGTAGCGCTCGATCACCTCGACTCGCCTAACCTTGGAAAAATTAACCCCCGCGTGTTGCCTATTCTGCAAGAGGCGCGGGCTAAAGACCTGAGCTTTGTGCTGGATTCTCTGGATGATATAGAGGTAAGTATTCCCGAGTTTGCCGGCAAGCTCGATCGTGAGCGTTTCGCGGTGGCCGGTCATTCCTTTGGCGGCATGATCAGTGAAGTGATGGTTGGTGCGCCCATTACGAGGCCTGATGGCGAAGTGGTTTCATACGCCGATGAACGTTTTGATGCCGCGGTTATTATAAGTGGCGTTGGCCCTGCTGCCATGGTCGATAAGTCTAGGTTGACCGAAGCGGCTTTTGATTCAATTAATCGTCCGTTATTCGCTTCAGGCGGCACGCTTGATACCGGTAATGTCGGTACCCGTGAACAGTTCCCATGGGAATGGCGCATGTCGCCTTATACGTTGAGCCCACCCGAGGACAAATATTCATTGGTGTTGGAAAATGGTGACCATTATTTGGGTGGTGAGATCTGTCGTCCTAATCGTGGCGGCGACAACGATCCTCAGGGCGTCGAAATTGTGCGGGTTCTGAATACCGCATTCCTAGATGCTTACGTTAAAAATGATTCGGCGGCTAAAGAGTTTTTACGCACAGTAGATGTCAGCTCCATTACTAGTGAGCGCGCTGCGCTAGAGTATAAATAAACCCCATGTTTTCATTCGGCGGCGTTAAGCCAAGCCCCATGCTTGTTATCTTTTTTGTTGTCATGTCCAGCGGGCTTGGCTTCGGCCTTATTTTGCCACCCTTTATGTTTGCCGCTGAAGATCTGGGCGCCAGCCCTATGGTCGCTGCCTTTATTATCTCCACTTTCTCGCTTGGGCAGTTTGTTGCCAACCCGTTATGGGGTCGTTTAAGCGACCGTATTGGTCGTCGCCCGGTGTTGCTGATGACGATATTCGGTCAGATTATTGCCTATGTGGTGATGGCTCTGGCAGATAACCTTTGGGTGCTCGGAGGCGCGCGTTTGGCTACTGGGCTTCTGGCCGGCAACTTTGCTGCAGCTGTGTCTTATGTTGCTGATATTACGCCACCGGAAAAACGCGCCAAAGGTATGGGGTTGGTCGGTGGTGCAGTGAGCCTGGGCTTTATGATCGGTCCTGCTTTAGGCGGCATTTTGGGTGGTAACGGGGTTGACGGGCACAGTATGTTTTTGCCGAGCCTTGCTGCTGCCGGCGTTGCCCTGATTACCTTTTTCGGCGTGCTGATTTGTCTGCAGGAAAGCCACTCTGTTGAGTTGCAGGCTAAAGCTAAGGTGTATCAGGAGAAGGTTGGTGGAGGCTGGAGTTCAATAAAACATGTTCTGAGTCGCCCGTTTCTGGCTCAGATGGTGCTCATGGGTTTCATCGTCTTTTTCGTTATGGCGATGTTTGAGACAATTATGCCGCTGTGGTCTGCAGCCCGATTCCAGTGGACCTCCGAGCAGGTGGGTTTCATCTTCATGTACCTCGGCATGATAGTAATGGTGGTGCAACTGGGCTTGGTCGGGCGTTTGACCCCGATTCTGGGCGAGGGCCGCCTGCTAATGATTGCGGTGGCCTCTTATTCGGCAGGCTTGGTGATTATGACCTTAGCGCCCACCTGGCATTGGATGATAGTGGGCATTACGTTCACGGGTGCTGCCGGTGCACTGTTTAATACCGTTGCTGTTAGTTGGGTATCGAGGCATGCCGGTGAGCAGGAGCGGGGCACAGTCATCGGCGTTTATCAGTCATTTGTCTACCTTGGCCGGGCCATTGGTCCGACGTTCTCCGGTTTAATGTTTCAAACTCTGGGTGTAAACAGTCCGTTGCTGCTGGGAGCTGCGGTGTTAGTGCCGTGCTTCTTTATTGTGGTGAGTGTGCGTCGGCGCAGCATGCGTGCCGGTGTCTCCGGTTAGATACGGTTTAATGCCGTCGCAGGTCATATCGGGCTGATATTAGGACAGCCGAGCGTTCTCGTACTATAGTTCACACACCTGAATTTGTGCTTTAGCCGAATAGTTTATATAACTGCACCTTATAAAGGTGCATGTGCCGACTTAAAAAATCTAAGAAAGGAAGAACTATGTACATTAACTTCTGGTATCCGATGGCCACCGCGGAAGAGTTGACCGCTGATAAGCCCCTGAAAGTGCGGGCTCTTGGACAGGATTTAGTGGTTTTCAGAGATGAGGCAGGCAAGGCTGCTTGCTTGAGTAATACCTGTACTCACCGCGGCGGTTCGCTTGCCGACGGCAAAATCAAAGGTGATTGTATCGAGTGCCCTTATCATGGCTGGCAGTTTGATGCCTCCGGTAATGTGCAGCGGTTGCCCTCGCTGGGTAAGGATGCAAACATTCCCGGCCGTACCCGCACGGATGCTTATCCCGTTGAAGAACGTTACGGCTTGATTTTCGCGTTTCTTGGCGATCTTCCCGAAGCGGAACGCCCACCGATTATTAATATCAAAGAGTGGGATCAGGAGGGCTGGCGCGGTACTTTGCAGCACTACGGTTTTAAGGCCAACTACGAGCGCTCCATTGAAAATGGCATTGACCCTGCGCATAACGAGTTTGTGCATGACACTCATGGCATGGAAGGTGAAGACGAAGAGTATAAAGTTAACGATATGCGGCTTGATAATAACGGCAGCGATTATGGTCAGGGCTTCTGGCACACGTTCAAAGCTCCACCATTGCCGGAAGGTCAAATGCGCGAGCTGCGCGAAAAAGCAGGTGACCTCGAAGCAGGCACCGGTTACCACGGCCCGAATCAGGTCTGGACATACATTCATCCATCGCCCGAGTTCTGGTTGCATCAGTATTTAATTGAGCGGCCTATTGACGAAAACAACTCATACGTTTATCTCATCTGCATGCGTAACTGTGTGCTCGAAGAAAAGAACGATGACTACGTGATTAGCCGCAATCAGTATGTGGCTAATCAGGACGTTAAAGTGCTTGAGAACCTGCATCCTGTCATTACGCCTGAGACCAATACCAAAGAATTTATGACGCCTTCAGATAAATGCATTCTCATCTATCGTGAGCACCTGAAAGAATGGGACGAGCAAGGCTGGCGTATTGATAGCCGGGCTATTGAGGCCAATGAGGGCCGCGTGGCTTATGCCATTCCAAGCCCTGAGCGCCGTAACGTTAAAGGCTGGGTGCTCGATGCTGTGCCTACTGTTAAAGGTGGTCGTGGTGCAGAAGAGAAGCTTAAGGCTGCCAGTTAGGTCACTGCAAAGGACGTATTAATTGGTTTACTGCTCACTGAATGGTCGGTATAAGCCGACCATTTTTGTTGCAATGAAAAAAAGTTCCCGATTATATTTATAGGTATTATTCGGCTTAGGTTTAGATTTATTTGAGACAGGAATACACAATGAAGAAGCAATGCATAGCTCTGTTCACCATGTTAACAATAGCGATGTTTTCAACCGCTTTTGCAGGCGGTCACAATGCAGAAAAACTATTGATGGAAGTGCAGATTCCTGAGAAGACCATTGAGCTGCCTGAAGGCTATGTGCCTACTGTAATGATCACTGGGGCGAATCGTGGTATCGGTTTTGAGTTTGTGAAAGTCTATCT
>JABIQA010000181.1 GCA_018699155.1 Chromatiales bacterium | reverse complement strand
GGGATGCCTTCATACACAGAAAGCTCGAGCATCTTCGGGTCAATCATTATCAGACGCACCTGCTCGGGCTTGGACTTGTAGAGCAGGCTCAGAATCATCGCGTTAATACCAACCGACTTACCAGAACCGGTAGTACCTGCAATCATCAAATGCGGCATGCTGGCGAGATCGGCCACCACAGCCTTACCACTAATGTCTTTACCCAAGGCCAGCGTGAGCGGCGATTTCATTTCTTCAAACACACGTGAACGCAAAATCTCGCCCAGCGTGACCATGTCCCTCGATTCGTTCGGAATCTCTAAGCCCACATAAGACTTGCCAGGAATCACCTCAACAACGCGCACTGAAACCGCCGATAAGGCGCGGGCAATGTCCTTCGCAAGGCTGGTGATTTTGGCCACTTTCACGCCAGCTGCCGGATCCAGCTCGAAGCGGGTAACTACTGGTCCTGGCTTAACAGCAACCACCTGAACCTCCACACCGAAATCAGCGAGTTTCATCTCGACAAGGCGAGACATGCCTTCCAGCGCTTCGGTCGAATAACCGGGGGCCTTGGGCGGAGGTTCGTTCAATATAGACAGCGGCGGCAACTCACCTGCTACACCCGGCTCAAACAACGGCACCTGGCGTTCTTTTTCTGCACGGACACTAACTTCAGGCTCGTTAACCACCGGTTCGATTTTCGGTGCGATTTTAGTGCGGGCTTTTTCTTCAGCCTTCTCACGCTTCTCGCGCACCTGCACATGCCGTTTTTCCTTGACCTGACGCAGCGCTGCTTTGGCCTTAAGCGCCATGAATTGATCGCGCACCTTTTCGCTGGTATCGAGTATTTTTTTACCTATGGTGTCCATCACCGCAAGCCAGGAGACACCGGCAAACAGCGAGATAGCGGCCAGCCATAACGACAGCAAAAGCAGGGTTGCGCCGATCATGCCGAGTGAATCCTCAAGGCCATGACCAACCAACTCACCCAACACACCACCGGACGACTCACGCAGCTCCGGGGTATTAAAGTGCAAAGTGGCCAAACCGCAACTGGTGACTAATGCGAGTGCGAACCCGCCAAAACGAGTAAGCAACAACGAGCGGTCGAGAGGCTCTCCGGTCCCGCGCGCTGAAAACACCAACCAGCCAGCCAGCATGATCATTGCAGGGAA
The DNA here is from genome assembly GCA_018699155.1 of Chromatiales bacterium. GTDB lineage: Bacteria > Pseudomonadota > Gammaproteobacteria > Steroidobacterales > JABIQA01. The sequence continues at coordinate 8,438 of JABIQA010000181.1, read as the reverse complement.
CAAATACGCTGGCATTCCGCAGAGGTAATAGGCTATATCAGCAAACCATGCGCCAACTGAACCGATCTGATTGTGCAGCTCACCACCCTCGCCGGTGTTGCTGAAGCCCGGATCGCGCGGATCATAGGTCAGCAAGGCGAGCAGCATAATAAGCGCTAAGGCGCCGAGAACCCAGAGAGCCGATTCACGGACACTGCGAATAATGATAGCTGACGAAGCTGAATCGCCAGCACCTGAACCTGCTTTTGCCGCTTTCCCCACGTTACACCTATTCTCTATATATTCGATAAACAATTAAAATATAACAAATAAATAATATCAGAGTTACGATAATTTGCGATAGTGCAGCGTATGGCCCTAACTAATGCTCAGAAACAGACACCCGGCTTTGCCAGCCGAAATCCTTTCCCCTACACTAGCGCGCCTTGATCGAAGCAAAAACTACCGACCTAATGAACCACGCAAGTTAACATCGAAAACCAACTTGAAAGACAGCAAGACCGCCTCCATAAGTAGCTTTTACCGACATTACAACAACCTAAGGAATTATACATGAGCGCCCCCCGGCATTGTCGTTTACTCATTCTGGGCTCAGGTCCGGCAGGATACTCCGCCGCAGTTTATGCTGCGCGGGCAAACTTAACGCCGGTGCTGCTTACAGGTCTGGAACAGGGCGGACAGCTGATGACCACGACCGATGTGGATAACTGGCCCGGAGACCCGCATGGCCTCCAAGGCCCTGGGCTAATGGAGCGCATGCGCGAACACGCTGAGCGCTTTGACACTGAAGTCATAACTGACCATATCGATGCCGTCGACTTGTCGACACGCCCTTTCCGCCTCTCGGGCAATGCCGAGTACACCTGCGATGCACTGATCATCTCCACCGGCGCCACTGCAAAGTATTTGGGGCTGGAGAGCGAAGAAACCTATAAAGGCAAAGGCGTATCAGCCTGCGCCACATGCGATGGCTTCTTCTACCGCAACAAACCTGTTGCGGTTATCGGCGGCGGCAACACGGCTGTTGAAGAAGCGTTGTATCTGTCCAATATTTGCTCCAAGGTCACCCTCGTCCACCGTCGCGACAAGCTCAGCTCGGAAAAAATACTCCAGGACCAACTGTTTGCCAAAACCGGTGACGGCGGTAACGTTGACATCAAGTGGAACTGCACCTTGGACGAGATTACCGGCGATGCTGGCGGGGTTACCGGAATGCTTATCCGCAGCAGTGAAGATACGGACAAAACAGAAGCCATCGATCTGGATGGCGTATTTATTGCGATTGGTCACTCACCCAATACCGGCCTGTTTGAAGGGCAATTGGACATGAAGAATGGTTACATCACGGTACAATCAGGAATAAATGGCAACGCAACCGCAACCAGTGTTCCCGGCGTATTCGCAGCAGGCGATGTCGCCGACCAGGTCTACCGTCAGGCAATTACCTCAGCGGGTTCCGGTTGTATGTCGGCGCTCGATGCCGAGAAGTATCTCGACGCCAAAGAAATGGCCGAAGACTAAATACCATCAATCACTCATGCGCCCTATCTACCCTAAGGTCTATGGCGCATGAGTGAAGCTGCCACTTATACGGCACGCTTCATCAACGCCATTGGTGCAGTGCCTGCGGATGCATGGAACAACCTGCAAGGCACTGACTACCCCTTCCATCGCCACGAATTCCTATCCGCGCTTGAAGACAGCGGCTGCATTGGCGGCAACACCGGCTGGAGCCCCCTGCACCTCGTGCTCGAAAGCCAGGCCGACGGTCGCTTGCTCGCCGCTATGCCGATGTACCAAAAAAACAATTCTGAAGGTGAGTTTGTCTTCGATTTCGCCTGGGCGCGTGCCTACCAACAAGCCGGGCTTGAGTATTACCCAAAACTGGTCGCCGCGGTGCCATTCACGCCAGCTACCTGCAACTGTATTCTCTACTCCAACGATGCACCGGACTCACCCGACTACCTTCGCGCCCAGCTCATTCAGGTGGCCACTGCCCAGGCTAAAGAGCATGGCATTTCCTCGCTGCATCTGTTGTTTCCAACACCGGAAGAACAGCAAAGCTTTAGCCAACTTGAACTGCTATCGCGCAAAGACTGTCAGTTTCATTGGCACAACCAAAACTACAGTGATTTTGATGATTTCCTTAACCGTTTCAAATCGAAGAAGCGCAAAGAGGTGCGACGTGAACGACGCAAAGTCAGTGAAGCCGGCATTCGTTACGACATAGTCGAAGGCAAAGACATGTCCGATGCGCTATGGGATGCGGTTACGCCGCTGTACTCAAGCACTTTTATACTGCGCGGTCGCGCTCCTTATCTAACCCCGCAGTTTTTCAAGCAGCTCAGCAATACTTTGCCGGAATCTATTGTTGTAATCATTGGCTACAAAGATGATGCAGCCATCGCCACTGCGATCTGCTTTCGCAGCAACGATGCACTTTACGGACGCTACTGGGGCGCGGGTGGCGATTACGACAGCCTGCATTTTGAAACCTGTTACTACCAGGGTATTGAATACTGCATCAGGGAAAAGATCAGCCTGTTTGAACCTGGTACTCAGGGAGAACACAAAATTGCCCGCGGCTTCGTTCCTACCGAAACATTCTCTGTACACTGGATAAATGATGAGCGCTTCGCTACCGCTATCGATAACTATTTACAGCAAGAAACCCAGCATATTGAGACCTATATGGAATCGGTGCAGAGCCACCTGCCCTATAAGTCGATAGACTCATCAACGAACAATAGCGAGTCATGAGTAAGCCGGAATTGCAGCTGATTCAGCCGGGCGACCCCATCCATTTTAATGATGTGGAGATGGCGCTAAACGACAGCACCGATTTCGAAGGCCTGCTCGCAATCGGTGGTGACCTATCACCAGCTAGAGTGGCTGCCGCCTATCGCCGTGGTATCTTTCCCTGGTTCAGTGAAGGAGAAGAAATACTCTGGTGGGCGCCTAACCCGCGAGCTGTTTTGCTACCTGCTGAGTTCTCCTGTTCACGAAGCCTTGCCAAGGTATTGCGCAAAAACCGCTTTCAAGTATCAGTGAATCAGAGCTTCGATAAAGTCATCGGTCAATGCGCAGCTTTGCGCGCAAACTCAGGCACATGGATTACCGAAGAAATGCTGATGACTTACCGCCAACTGCACCGACAGGGCGCTGCCCACTCTGTGGAAACCTGGTTTGATGATAAATTGGTCGGGGGGCTTTACGGCATCCGGATCGGCTCGGTATTCTTTGGCGAATCGATGTTCAGCACAGTCTCTGACGCCTCAAAAGTTGCTTTGGCAATGCTGGTAAGGCTTTGCGAGGACTCCGGAATTCCATTAATTGACTGCCAACAGCCCTCCGCTCACCTGTCGAGACTCGGCAGCCGGCTCATCAAGCGTCAGCGCCTAAGTGAAATACTGGCCGAAAATGTCGATAGACAGCCCGACAACCCCGACTGGAGCAGCCCAGCCCGGGCAACCGGTAGCTGGCTGGTTCCAGAATAAAATGGCTGAAAGTTGCGTGAACGCCTCAGTTCTTGCACAATTCGCGCCACCCAAAGGATTGCAGTCGCGATTCGGTTAACGAAAACATACGGATTTATTCATGGCGAAAGAAGAAGCCATTCAAATGGAAGGTACGGTCTCTGAGACACTTCCTAACACCACTTTCCGCGTCGAGCTGGAGAACGGTCATGTTGTTACCGCTCACATCTCAGGCAAAATGCGTAAACACTATATCCGCATTCTTACTGGCGATAAGGTGACGGTTGAACTGACCCCCTACGATCTATCGAAAGGACGAATCGTTTACCGAGCGCGCTAAGCAACAGCTTATCGATACGCTACTTATTTAACGACAAGTCAGCGCACAGCATAAAAAAGGCCGAATCAATCTGATCCGGCCTTTTCTTTTACCTGATTTTTTCTGCACAGATTTTTGGCTAATGCACACTGCTCGTTGAGAGATGCTCTAAACCCTTGGTATCGGGCTCAATATCAAGTATCAAATTGCCTTCAGCATCCACCACAACTTTTACGTGCCCACCCTGAACTAAATCGCCAAACAACAATTTCTCAGCAAGCGGACGTTTAATTTCTTCTTGAATCACCCGCGCCATTGGTCGCGCCCCCATCTTCTCGTCGTAACCCTGGTCAGCAATCAATTCTCTCGCCGCCACATCCAATTCTAAAGTGACGTTGTTGGCTTCAAGCTTAGACTCAAGCTCGAGCACCAGCTTATCAACGACCCGTAGAATAGACGAACGGTCCAGCGCTGAAAACTGAATAATCGAATCAAGGCGATTACGAAACTCAGGAGTAAACATTTTGTCAATTAAAGCCATGCCATCGGAACTGTGATCCTGCTTGGTAAAACCAATCGACTGACGACTCATTTCACGCGCGCCCGCGTTTGTGGTCATAACCAGTATCACGTTACGGAAATCAGCTTTACGTCCGTTGTTATCAGTGAGCGTGCCATGGTCCATAACCTGCAACAGCAGGTTAAAGACTTCCGGATGCGCCTTTTCGATTTCATCAAGTAGCACCACACAATGAGGGTTCTTGCTCACAGCTTCTGTCAGCAATCCGCCCTGATCAAAGCCCACGTAACCCGGAGGTGCGCCAATTAATCGCGATACGGTATGGCGCTCCATATACTCCGACATATCAAAACGGACCAGCTCTATGCCCAGGCAATAAGCCAACTGACGAGTAACTTCGGTTTTGCCAACGCCTGTAGGGCCACTGAACAAGAAACTGCCGACCGGCTTTTCTTCTTCACGCAGACCCGAACGAGCCATTTTAATAGCTGATGCTAATGCAGTAATCGCTTTATCCTGACCAAAAATAGTGAGCTTAAGATCGCGCTCGAGGCTCTTGAGCACATCACGATCGGAGGCTGAGACACTCTTCGCCGGGATCCGAGCGATACGCGCGACCACTGCTTCGACCTCTTCGACACCCACTTTCTCTGGACGATCGACTTCTTCCAGCAAACGTAAACTTGCACCGGCTTCATCAATGACATCAATGGCCTTATCAGGCAACTGCCGCTCATTAATATGGCGTGCTGACAGTTCTGCAGCGGCAACAAGAGCCTCGTCACTGTACTCAATGCAATGGTACTCAGCGTATCGGGAACGCAAACCTTTCAATATTTCGATAGTCTCAGGAATGCTCGGCTCCAGCACATCAATCTTCTGGAATCGACGTGCCAGCGCATGGTCTTTTTCAAATATGTGACGGTACTCGCGATAAGTGGTTGAGCCTATGCAGCGCAACTCGCCGTTAGCCAACGCAGGCTTAATCAGATTGGACGCATCAAGCACTCCGCCTGAAGCCGCGCCTGCACCAATCACCGTGTGAATTTCATCGATAAATAAAATAGCCTCACGGTCTTCAGCCAGCTCTTTCATCACACCCTTCATTCGCGCCTCAAAATCACCGCGGTATTTTGTTCCGGCCAACAATGCGCCCATATCTAACGCATAGACTGTGCTCTTGCTCAGCACCTCAGGAACATCGCCGTCAACAATGCGCTTGGCGAGACCTTCGGCCAGCGCAGTTTTGCCGACGCCAGCCTCACCCGTGAATAACGGATTGTTTTTTCGCCGGCGGCACAACACCTGAACGGTGCGCTGAATCTCAGCATCACGGCCAATTAATGGGTCAATTTTACCGTCTGCAGCACGCTGATTAAGGTTGGTGGTGTAAGTGTCTAGAGCGCTGGCTGTTTCGCCCTCCTGGCCTGCCTGACCTTCCGCATTCCCAGCTGAAACACCCTCCATCGGACCAATGCCATGCGATATATAGTTCACGACATCAAGTCGGGCAACACCTTGCTGATCGAGTAAGTACAAGGCATGCGACTGCTTCTCACCAAAAATGGCTACCAGCACATTCACGCCGGAAACTTCAGGCTTGCCGCTAGACTGGACGTGGTACACCGCCCGCTGCAGCACGCGCTGAAAACCCAAGGTTGGTGAAACGTCTTGCTCGCTGCCACCAGGCAAACGTGGCGTCGACTCGTCAATAAATTCCTGCAACTCATCGGTCAGATTTCCGACATTAGCATCGCAAGCATTCAGCAGTTCAGACACTCCGGGCGCATCCAGTAACGCCAGCAGCAAATGCTCAACGGTCATAAACTCATGCTGGTTATCACGGGCTTCCTGAAAGGCCTCGTTTAAACAAAGCTCTAATTCTTTACTTAGCATAAAATAGCTTCCTGCAGTAATGGCTCACGTTAGCTGCGTATTACGCTTCTTCCAGAGTGGATAATAGAGGGTGCTGGTTTTGCTGAGCAAAACTCGACACCTGCGCCACTTTGGTTTCAGCAATCTCATAGGTAAACACACCGCAAATACCTTTGCCCTTAGTGTGCACCTCCAACATGACCCGGGTTGCCTGTTCCCGGTCCAGAGTGAAAATAAGTTCAAGCACCTCGACCACAAACTCCATCGGAGTGTAGTCATCATTTAGCAACAACACCCTATACAGTGGCGGCTTTTTTAACCGTGGTTTAGCTTCCTCAACGGCCAGCCCGAAGTCATCATTCATATCCGGATTCGGATTATTTCTTTCATCACCTGACATAGCGTTACAGACAGCATCCCTAATCAATTTGTTCCATGTTGCGAGCCGATCGCATCAGTGCGCGGCTGCAAACTCATACCTGCTGTCTCAGTGTACTCAAAAATCCTGTCGGGCAAAGCACGGAAACGCAAGCAATCCACTGTAAAGAGATGGGGTCGAGCTCACCGAATTCAAGTTGGCTAAGGTTTTAGCGGCACCCTAATTCGTCCAATCGACGGCCAACGACCGCCCGGCAGCATGGTAACAAAGCAGACAATTCACAAAAACAATCGAAAACCTCTGTTTTAATTAGTATTTCACCCCTAATTACTTGAGACAGGAGGCTAACAGCCCTTATCATGGAATCTGTTACGACTGTGCCACAGGCTTATGCCGCAGTCGGGGTTACTCTTAAGTGCAGTTGTGGCTGTTAGGGTTGTGTTATCGACAACATACCTGAACATACTGACGGGAAGCATGGATAGCTTACCGCGGGGTGCCCTACTTTGGATCTACAGACAAAACTTGAGGGATGGAGAAGTCAGGATATGACTTCGACGCTCACTGCTGTCAATCAATACGTGCCGTTCTGGGTGTCTCTGAGTCTGGTTGTAGTTATTGCCTGGTATCTGGCACAAATCTTTTGGGCTCTGGTTCCCCAGCCTGGCATTGCAATCCCGAACGCTCCATCACAGGGTCTGTCTAATGCCGCAGCCCCCGCCGTAACCAAACCATCTTACGAGGGTATTGTCGATGCGCATATTTTCGGCGAAAGCACTAATAACGACCCCCTGCCCGTTGTGGCTGCTGAGAACGCACCCGAAACCCGGCTAAACCTGAAACTGCATGGCGCAGTTATGTCGACAGATCCGAATGCGGCCCACGCCATCATCAGCGAATCGGGCAAAGGCAGCGAAGTCTATTTCACCGGCGATGCAATTCCAGGCGGCGCCAAGCTGCATGAAGTTCAAAGCAGACTGGTTGTTCTAAATCGTGGCGGCGTGCTGGAAACACTGAAGCTACCCGAACTGACAAAAGGCAGTTCAGTTGCTCAGGCGCCCACCAGCGCCGCACGGCGTTCTTTTGGCCCTCGCAGCTTCCGCGATACTTCTGAAGATTCAGCAACAATTGCCAGGTTCACCGATATTGTTCGGCCTCAGCCTTACATGCCAAATGGAAAGCTCAAGGGCTACCGGCTATACCCCGGGCGCGATCGCAAACGTTTTGCTGCTATAGGCCTGCGTCCCGGCGACCTTGTTACCAACATAAATGGCGTTCCTCTGAATGATATGGCACAGGGAATGAGTCTGTTTCAGAGTATGGGTGAGGTTACTCAACTCACGGTTACACTAGAGCGCAATGGACAACCACAGGTATTAACAATTGATACCAGTGAAATTGCAAACAAGGACGATAACGAATAATGATTTCAGGCATAGGCACACTGCGCGCGCAGCTATTGGCTCCACTGGCGATGCTGGTTTTACTCAGCCTAAATACTTCTATTGCATCGGCGCAGGCTACCATCACACCTAACTACAAAGACGCCGACATACAACAAATTATCGAAGCCGTCAGCGCGGTCACCGGCAAAAACTTTGTGCTGGATCCGCGGGTAAAGGCTCAGGTCACCATGCTGTCATCCTCGCCAATGAGTCCCGACGCATTTTACGAAGCCTTTCTTTCTATTTTGCAGGTCTACGGATTTGTCGCCATACCCTCAGGCGATATCATCAAAATATTGCCCGATGCCAACGCCCGCCAAATGCCCGGATGGGAAGGTCGCGAAGATGGCCGCGACGATGACATTGTGACCCGGGTTGTGGTGGTGAATAACGTGTCAGCAGCGCAACTCGTACCCATACTGCG
>JABIQA010000103.1 GCA_018699155.1 Chromatiales bacterium | reverse complement strand
TTCAGGCATTGGGGTACTTAAAGACGGCTCGCCACGCTTTGCGTATCTTAACCGGAGGCTTGCCCGATAGGATACGCATTTTATCGGCAAGACCATTATTGCCGGCATAAAACCGTGCAATTAGGCCCGTGCCCAGTCCATAAAAGCGTTCAAGCACGTGGCGCCGCTCTTCTGGTTTGGCGGCAAGGAACAACATACGATTTAATACACGATAGAAGCCGGTTTGCCGCCAGAGCTTGCGACTCGCATGACGAGTTACCTGATAGACGTCGTCAGCTGCCCAGTCGGGATTTGTTTCCAGCTCTAATGCAAGTTTATCGGCGAGCCTGACAGCGTTGGGCAAAGAATAGCCGGTAGCAGGCTGAAACAGTGCGGCATTCAGTCCGGATCGTGGGACCCCCGGTAGATGCTCCCAAAACGCATCTATATCGCCGCCCAGTGTAATCGGCAGTACGCCGTCTTCTCTGCGCAAAGTGGTTTCAATCTGCCAACCCTGTGACGCTGCGTAGGCATCGATCGCATCACTGTAGCCACTAATAGAAATATCAGGAGTATCGCTGTAGCGGGTATCTTCAATGAGCAGGGTGTTTGCATCAAAGGGCAGTGTGTAAAAGAATCGGTAACCGTCATCCTGGCTCTGGGTGGCGTCCATAATGATGGGTCGGGTCAGGCAATGAGGCATCTTCGTGCGCACCACGCGACCGACAAACTTCTGAAAGCGAACGTCGAGATGCGGGCTGGGTTTGGGTCCACGACCGTCGATCACAGCCCGGGCTTCGAGTCTGCTGCCGTTCATCAGTATTACGGCATCGGGGTGCACCTCGGCTACTTTAGTATTGAAGATAATAGCGCCAGAGACCCGATTACGGGCAATGCTATCGAGGTTTTCAGAGGTGATGCTGTGATAGCTACCAGGCAGTGTGCGTTGCCGGTTCGGGAACCGAACCTCGTATTCATCCCAACTAAAGTCAATCAACGGTTTCAGCCAGTCGCGCTGAGCATCATTTAAGTCCGAGCCGTGAAACGACCACGTGTGATTGCCGCCGAGTGCCGGACCCTGTTCCAGAATCATGATTTTGATTTCGGGCAGTGCGTCACTAAGACGCAGGGCAATCAGCGTGTTAGCGAGTCCGCCACCCACCAGAATCAGATCAGCATGCATAGGATCGTTCATTCCGGTGACGGGGTGGTGTTCGCAGTTGGCGTGTCGAAGTAGGGCTGCAGCGTTTCTAGCACTTCGCGCAATAGCGCTTTTTTTGGTCGTCCCCGCCATTTCGCTACCACTTCGCCGTTGGCGTTGAGCAGAACCAGGCAGGGCTGATCAATATCGAGTGTAAAGCGCGTGGCCCAGTAGTTATTAATGTCGATAGCGATAGGCACGTTCTCGGGTACCCAGCGTCGGAGTACCTTGGCCACCTCATCAACCGTGGGCGTTGGTGTTTTGAGCACACCAGATACACGGTAGCTGCGCAGTTCTGGGAGCTTCCGGCGAAGCTTTTTTTCCCAGCTGCCTATCCATCGCAGCTTGCGCGCATCAGCAATAATAAGCAGCAGCGGCTGCCCCGACATGCTCTCATAGCTGTAGGGTTTGCCGTATTGATCGGTGAGTTCCGGCGGTATTGCCGTTTCGGCATGGCTTAGCGCAGAGCCGAGTACTAACAGCAGGGTCAGGGTGAGTCTCTTCATGCTGCGTATTATTGCTCATCGGCATGACGAGCGCCGGTATTTTTTGTGGCGTGGCATTTTTCTATATGCCGTATTGATAGCTAATCGACTCAGCGATAACCCTCGGCCTGCAATCTGAATAGCTTGGCGTATACATCGGGTTTTGCCATCAACTCATCGTGCGTGCCGCATTCAATAATTTGGCCATGCTCCAGTACGGCAATCCGGTCAGCTTGGCGCACAGTTGAAAATCGATGCGATATCAAAACGGTGATTTTCCCCTTGGTGTGGTCGCGGAAATATTCAAACAGTTCCGCTTCGGCTCCAGCATCCATCGCAGCGGTCGGTTCATCCAGTACTAAGACTTCCGCGCCACTGCGCATGAAGGCACGGGAGAGAGCAATCTTTTGCCACTGCCCGGTTGATAGCTCTTTGCCGTATTTAAACCAGTTGCCCAATTGTGTTTTGAACCCATACTCCATGCGCTCAATAAACGGCGTGGCCATGCCTTTGTTCGCAGAGTCCTTCCAGCGGCCTTCATCACTGAAACCCTCTACATCGCCCGCACCGATGTTTTCGCCGACATTGAACTGATAGCGGTTAAAGTCCTGAAAGATTACCCCTATGCGTCGGTGCAAGATGTCTCTATCCCATTCCTGTATGTCTCGACCATGCAATAAAACGCGCCCTGATGCGGGCGTATAAAAGCCACATAATAATTTGATGATGGTGCTTTTACCGGCACCGTTTTCACCCACCAAGGCGAGGCTTTCGCCGAGTCGCACGTTCAGATTAATATCCACCAGCGTGGCAGTAGTTTCACCCGGGTACTTAAAGCTCACGTTCTCAAAGCGAACGCCGTCTTTGGGGTCAGGACCATCCATGGCACTGCCTTGGTGCTGCTGTGGTGCCTGTTCTAAGTACTCGTAGAGGTTGGTGAGGTAGAGATTGTCTTCGTACATGCCGCCAATGGAACCGAGTCCGGCAGAAACCGCCGATTGCCCCTGACGGAACAACAGAAGGTACATGGTCATCGCGCCGAGCGTTATGGTGATGTTGATCGCAGCAATAACAATCCACGCGTAAGCCCCATAAAGGGCAATGGTTCCTACGAGAGTTAACAGCAGCCCCCAGGTTTCACGTCTGATAGTGAGCGCACGGTCTTCAGCATAGACCTTGCGAAAAATTGCCCTGTAGCGCTCGAGCAACATGTTGCCAAGTCCGAAGAGTTTTACTTCCTGTGCGTGATCTTCACGCGCTAACACTATTTCAAGGTAGTTCTGAAGTCGTGATTCTGGGGCACGAAAGCGGAACAGTCGGAAGGCATCGCCAGAGAATTTGGTTTCGGCAAAGAACGCGGGTAGGCCGGCAACTATGAGCAGCACCATGGCCCAGATAGAGAACTGGGCAATCAATACACTGAAGCTTATCAGCGCAATGAGTTGTTGGATTAACGCGAAGCTGCGCATCACCAAGCTAAGAGGACGACTCGATGCCTCACGACGGGCGCGTTGCAGTTTGTCATAGAATTCGGAGTCTTCGAACTGGCTGAGGTCCAGCGTGAGGGCTTTTTCCAAAATCATTTCGTTTACCCGCTGACCAAGTTCGGCGCGCAGTAACGCTTGACAGGCGTTGATGCCGCGTTGGGCAACGTTCAGCAAGGCAATAATGCCTCCCTCCAGTAGCACCAGCTTTAATACCACCCAGTAGTCGGCGATATTGCCGGCCCGGACCAGGTTCATTTGCAGCACAACGGCATCAACGATCAGTTTGCCGACCCAGGCCATTGCGGCAGGCAGTAAGCCGGCCGCCAGAGTTAGCAGACCAAGTGTTATTGCTAGGCGATGGTTGGTTGCCCATACCAGTGCGAGCGCCCGCCGGGAGTAGACGAATACGGCCATGTTGCGGGTCAGTGCTTCGCGCCAAGTGTTGGCCGGGGTAGCAGGAGTTTTGCCGTGCGGAGATGCCACGTTGAATGCTCTTATATCTGTGAGCGCTTATTGTAGCCTTTTGCCGGAGCAAACAGGCTATGGGGCTAAGCCAGAGTAACGATTTTCCGTTATGGAGGAATCAGATGCGTGCTACCGAGTAATGTGGATCGTCTTCGGCCACTTCAATTTCAATAAGCTTGCCGGCGGTCTTAATCATTTTTTGGCACTCAGGGCTTAGGTGGCGGAGTCGCAGCCGTTTGCCTGCTTTACGATACCGTTCGGTCAATGCATTGAGCGCCTCCATGCTGGAGTAGTCGGCAACACGAGCATGCTTGAAATCAATAATGACCTGATCCGGATCTGTGGCTGGCGACATGCTGTCTGAAAATTCTCTTACTGAGCCGAAATAGAGCACACCCTGTAGGTTATAGATGCGGGTTTTATCATCGATATCATGCGGGTTTAGCCACACATGTTGTGCATTTTCCCAGGCAAACACCAGTGCCGAAACAATAACGCCGGCAAACACAGCAAGTGCCAGGTTGTGCATAAATACGGTAACCAGTGTGACCACGAGAATGACAATGACTTCACTGGAGGGCACTTTGCCGATGGTGTTGAAGCTTGACCATTCAAAGGTGCCAATAACGACCATGAACATCACCCCAACGAGTGCGGCAATCGGAATCTGACTAATAACCGGGCCACCCACCATAATCAGTGCGGTGAGGGTTAGTGCGGCAACCACACCGGAGGTGCGGCCGCGACCTCCCGATTTAATGTTAATCAGGCTCTGGCCAATCATTGCGCAGCCACCCATGCCGCCGAACAGTCCCGACAGGAAGTTGGCGCCACCCTGTGCGAAGCATTCACGGTTGCCCTGACCCCGTGTTTCAGTCATGTCATCAATCAGCTGAAGGGTCATGAGCGATTCAATGAGCCCGACCATCGCCACGGTAAGTGATACGCCACCAATCAGCATAATGGTTTGCTGATTCCAGACAATATCGCCGGGCCATACCAGCATCGGCATTGTGCCATTGAGTTCCGCACTGCCGGTGCCTTCGAACAACACATCGGCAATGGTCTTGGTGCTCACCACGTCGAAGTATGTGAGCAGACTCACACCCACAATCGCCACCAGAATCGAAGGTACGGCGTTACTGATGCGGGGGAAGAACTGAATGATAAACATGGTGAGCGCGGCAAGGCCAGCCATTACGTAAAGTTGTTGCTCGGGCAGCCAGTTGCCATCGAGCCCACGGAATGAATCAAATTGCGCCAGCAAAATGAGAATAGCCAGACCGTTCACAAAACCCATCATCACGGGGTGCGGCACAAGTCTGATAAACCGACCCAGCTTGAAAGCGCCCACTAAGCCCTGAATGATGCCGGCCAGCATGAGCGTAGCAAACAGGTATTGCATACCTAGGTTATCGATGCCCATTGCGAGACCATCCTGCGTACCAATATCGACAACCTTCGCAACAACGACAGCGATGGCGCCTGTAGCACCGGAGATCATGCCGGGCCGGCCGCCGAAGGACGAAGTGATAAGCCCTAAAAATACAGCAGACCAGAGCCCGACAATCGGATCAACGCCGGCAATAAAGGAGAACGCAATGGCTTCGGGTACCAGTGCGAGGGCGACGGTTAAGCCGGAGAGAGTGTCATCTTTCCAGTTGCCGTTCTTTTTTACGAAGATGTTAAAAATCATTTGCAAATAGTTCGCTATAACCGCGCTATCGCGCAGCAGTTTGTGGGATCAGTCGGGATTTTAGGAGGCCGAGTTGAGCTCTGGACCTGAAGAAGGCGTGCACTATACCGAAATCTCAGTTTTCATGCGGGGTATTTCAGGTCAGATACTTATCTATGACTAATCTACTGATAGGGGTTTGGAAGACGCTGAGGATTCAACAGGTTTGAATGAAAGCACGCTTGCCATTGGTCAGGTGTGACAGATGCTGCCATTATTGGCCGCCTTTTCAATTATGGGCTAACCGGATTGTCAGTTTGGCGTTACTATTAGTCGATAATCCCCAATATTTGTCTTTAATCTATGATTCAATTTCCGCCGTTTAGCCTAGCCAGTTTGGTACTCACTGAGTTGGTCCTTACTTTTTTTATTGTGCTGCGTTACCTGTTGTTGGCGGGTTTCTTCTATTGGGCGTTGTGGAAGCGACCTGCTGAAAAAGTGCATGCCCGCAGACTCGCAAAAAATGAGCCGTCTAAAAAAATCATGCGGCATGAGATTTATTGGTCGGTTGTATCGTCATTTATTTATGCTGCATCGGGCGTTTGGGTTATAGAGGCCTGGCGCAGCGGTGGTACTCAGATCTATTTCGATGTGTCTGAGTACGGTGTGATTTATCTGCTGCTGAGTTTGCCGATATACATGTTTCTTCACGATACCTATTTCTATTGGACGCATCGTGCCATGCATCATCCTAAGATCTTTCCGGTGATGCACAAGGTGCACCATGAGTCACGGCAGCCGACCCCATGGGCTGGCTTTTCATTCCATCCGACTGAGGCTGTGCTGGGCGCTTTAATCTTGCCCGTATTGGTCTACACAATCCCTATTCATGTTGGCGTATTGATTGTTATGTTGGTGGTGATGACGGTGACCGGTATTACCAATCATGCGGGCTATGAGATTTTTCCCGACAGCTGGATGCGGGGCTTTGTCGGCCGCCACTGGATATCGGCAACCCATCACAATATGCATCACCTGAAATACAAAACCAATTACGCTTTGTATTTTCGCTTCTGGGATAGGGTGATGGATACAGATGAGATGGATGTGCCGTCAGAGGTTGTACGAACCGATACGGTTTAAGTCAGACTATAAAAGCCGACATTTTGATGCTTTTTTTAGTTAGGGTTTATGCAGAAAGGTTAACCAACTCCGCTGAGTACAGCTAAAAACTCTTCGCCATAACGATCGAGTTTTGACTGACCTACGCCACTGATGCTGAGCATATCGTCCAGATCTAGAGGTCGATTGGTGAGCATTTGCTTGAGTGTGCTGTCGTGAAAGACCACATAAGGCGGCACACCATGCTCCGAGGCGAGGCGCTGCCGGCATTCGCGCAGTGCTTCCCACATAGGGAGATCGGCTGTATCGATGTCGGCATCGGTCGCCGTCGAACGCACTTTGCCGCTGCCGCTGCCGCTTGCTCTGAGTTTCTTCGGCGTATCAGCATCTATCCGGAGCTCAACACGTTCTTCGCCTCGCAGAATGGCACGGGCACTCTCGGTTAATACCAGTGCGCCGTAGCGATCGGCATCTGCTCGCAGGCAGCCATGCACGACAAGTTGCCTGATGACTGAACGCCACGTTTGCTGAGGCTTGTCGGCACCTATACCAAAAACGCTTAGATCATTGTGGCTGTGCTGTTTTACTTTTGGCGTGAGTTTTCCAAGTAGGATATCGACGATATGCGCAGCGCCAAATGTCTGATTGCTGCGGTATACGGCAGACAAGAGCTTCTGCGCATCTTTTGAGCCATCACGAGTGAGGGGCGGTTGCTGGCAATTATCACAGTTGCCACAGCTATCGATTGACGGTTCGCCAAAATAGGTTAACAACGGTGAGCGACGGCAGGCCGTGATTTCACACCAGCCAAGCAGGGTGTCCAGCTTTTGTCGCTCATGCCGCTTGTACGCTTCTGATGCTAACGATTCATCAGCCATTTGCCTGATCCGCACGACATCTTGTAAGCCATAGATCATCCAGGCCTCGGCAGGAAGTCCATCGCGTCCGGCGCGACCTGTTTCCTGATAATAAGCCTCAAGGCTTTTGGGCAAATCCAGATGAGCGACAAACCTTACGTCTGGCTTATCAATACCCATGCCGAAGGCAATTGTGGCGACAATAATCAGGCCGTCTTCATTCAGAAACCGGCGTTGATTCTCTGCACGGACATCCGGTTCCAGGCCCGCATGATAGGGCAGTGCAGTAAACCCCTGTCGATTGAGTCGTTCGGCCGTGCTCTCGGTTTTCTTGCGTGAGAGACAATATATAATGCCGGCTTCATTGCGATGCCGAGTTAAAAACTGTTCGAGTTGCTTGTTGGCATCGGTCTTTGCCTGCACTTGATAGCGGATATTGGGCCGATCAAAGTTGCTAACCAAAGTCTCCGCATCGGTGAGCGCGAGTCTCTGGATAATTTCTTCTCGCGTGAGTGCAGTGGCCGTTGCGGTAAGGGCCATTCTTGGCACGCCCGGAAACCACTCTCGCAATTCATGCAGTGATAGGTAGTCTTGCCGGAAATCATGCCCCCATTGCGATACGCAGTGGGCTTCATCAATTGCAATCAGCGATATAGGCACGCTCTGCAGCAGAACCCTTGTGCCGAGCTGGATGAGTCGCTCCGGGGCTACGTAAAGAAGCTTGAGCTCGCCGTTACGCAGCTGGGTTGTAATTTTCCGTTGTTGCTCCTGCGTGAGTGACGAGTTCAGAAACGCAGCCGGTACGCCTAATTCATGCAATGCACTTACCTGATCCTGCATTAGAGCGATCAAGGGTGAAACAATGAGGGCTGTGCCTTCAAGCAGTTGTGCCGGCACCTGGTAGCAAACCGATTTACCACCACCGGTAGGCATTAAGACCAGTGAGTCCTGACCTTTTAAGGCACGATCAATAGCGACCTGTTGTTGGCCTCGAAATTCATCGTAGCCGTAAACGGTTTTTAGGATTTGTTGCGCCGAAGATGTCACGCGAGAAGGATAGCAGGGAAACGTCGAAAAATGGGTTCAGTTTCCATTGAGTTCGCTGATGAACTCTTCTGCTGACATGAGATTAATGCCGATGGAGCTTAGTTCGTTCCATCCGTTCTCTGAAAAATTAGAGATGCCATCAGTTATCGCTACGACACGAAAGTCGCGTTCACTTGCTTCATATACAGTGGCTCGGATGCAGTTGGGGTAATTGCACCCCGCGAGCACAATCGTTGAAATGCCTTGTGCCCGCAGCGTTTCCTCGAGACAGCTTTTATAGAATGCGCCCCAACGAGACTTGTAGATATACCACTCATTTGTGCCGATCTCTTGAGGGTGGTTCCTTAGCAACAAATTATCATCTGGCGCAGCAGCGTTGTGAGGCAGTAGTTCGGGCGCGAGTTCTCTGCCTTCACTGCCCGCAAGAAACATTTGAGCGCCCTCGCTGAGTGCTTCACGTCGGCATAATTCCGCGTTAGAGCCATCAGGCAGATAAAGCCGAAGAATATGAACGATGGGTGCGCCATTACTGCGGAATGCTTGGCAGAGCCTTTTGATATGGGGCAAGGCTTTGCTTGTACCCGTAATTTCAAACGGTTGACCATCCAGCGTGTCGCGTTGTACATCAATTGTAACAAGTGCGATACGTTCGAATTCGGGCTGGGTCCATGATGTGGGTTGCATTGTGTTACGTCTTTTTAATTCTGAGGCTAATGCCAATTCACAGTTTATTTTAGTTAACACTTAATGGAAAACATTATTTCTGCGCGGGTTGTCATGTCGGCGTAGGTTAAAAATAAAACGTTGTTTAATACTCTGCAGATCGGCTTTAACTGGCCGCTCCATGGCACTTTTTGAACTTTTTACCGCTACCACAGGGACAGACATCGTTGCGACCAACTTTCGGTTCGCTGCGCTGATAGGGTGTTGCTGTGGAGCCATGATCGCAGTCGGGACCATGCACATGCGGCTGTGGCGAGATTGGTTTGCGTTCTGGCATGGTCTTTGTTCCTGCTGAGCTTAGCTTCGGATGGCTGGTGATTGTCAGCAAGCTATCACTGGAACGCAAGCGCGCTCATTGGGGTATTGTGTGATTACAGCGGTTACACCATGTAATTACTGCAAATTGTGCCACCCAGACTGACCGAGTGAGCACTGTTGTGGATTCTGTGGGCTCGGAAATTTAGCCTCTTGCGCGACTATTGATATTTGCAACATGGGCGCAAGACCACATAGTGGCGCGTTGGGCATGGTGCTGGGCGTCCAAGTCAGGCAAACTGCACCGGTTGTTGTGTCCAATTATTTATTACTATTATTGAGTTGACTCAGGTAGTACCTGATTCAGTACCTTATCTATGTTTCGATTTTCTGCAGACCGTTTTCCTGTCGCGTGCGTGTTGGCATTCAGCGTTGTGGATTTCGCGGTGTATTTCACCGTTGATAGTCTAGCGTGGCTGGTGACCTACACAGTGCTAACGATTGTTCCTAAGGGCATTGTTTGTGCTTGGAATCATCACCACCAACACACCAAAACATTTCATGCTACATGGGCTAACCGTGTACTCGAATTCTTCTATGCATTGCATACAGGGGTAACCACCAACCTCTGGGTGTTGCATCATGTGCTTGGTCATCATCGTAACTTCCTTGATCAGGAGCGCGATGAAAGCGCCTGGAAGCGAAAAGACGGTACTGTAATGGGAGTTTTGGAATACAGCGTTACTATTGCTGCTACCGCTTACCCTCGTGGCTACAAAGTTGGCAAAAAGTTTCCGCGCCTGCAGCGTGATTTCATTACTTACGCTTTGCTGAGTCTTGTCGGCGTTATTGCTATAACGGTTTATCGCCCAGTTCCCGCACTTTTCGTGTTTCTTATTCCGATGGCTCTGGCGCTGTTGTTTACTGCGTGGGTAACCTTTGATCATCACAGCGGTCTGGATAGCGACGACCCCATGGAGGCTTCGTACAACAATACCAGCCCGTTCTTTAATCTGATGACGGGCAACCTGGGGTATCACACCGCCCACCATTACAAGCAGGGCCTGCATTGGTCAAAACTACCTGAGCTGCACAAGCAGTTGGAAGGTGATATTCCACCGGAACTGGTCCGCAACGCCAAGTTTGTGTTGGCTAACGGCTGAAAAAAAATACCCAAAGCACCGTCAGGGTCTTGCTCCACTTTAGTCATTCACAGAATAAAGTAGGGTCAGGCCCTTTTTTTTGGTTCGCTTCTTTTCCTGTTGATAGGCTATATTTGGTTTCGGGCACTCAATAGAGCAATTTGCAATGAAATGGGAACAACTTTTGAAGGCAGCGCCATGGGGCGTTAGGGCTATGCCGCGCGGCGGTCAGATGGACGGCTATTTCTATGTCATTAGCGGCCGTAAGGGGATGTTTAAAATCTACTCCGATACCTGGCGCAGTGCCGATGGTGTGAACTGGGAGTTGATGTCAGCTAAAGCGGGTTGGGGTAAGCGCTGTTATCCGGAAGTCGATTGCATCGACGGGCACCTTATTCTTAACGGCGGACAGAGCCTTAAAACTTTTTATAATGATGTCTGGCGTTCGGCTGACCATGGGCGAAGCTGGGATCAGGTGTGCGCTCAAGCACCTTGGAATGTTCGTGCAGGCCATCACAGCCATGTTATCGATGGCCATATTTATATGTTCGGGGGTGGCCGTAACTCAACCGATCGACAGTTTTATCCTGAGTTGTGGGTTAGTAAAGACCTGGGTGAAACCTGGGAGCTACGTGGCGAGTTGCCCGAGGATATGGGCCGCGCCGGTATGCAGGTTGTGTATATCGACGGAACAATCTATTTCATGGGTGGTGATCACGACAATCCCGTTTGGCAGGCCAATTGGCCCGGGCGTCGCAATGATGTGTGGAAGTCGGATGACTTAGGTGAGACCTGGGAGATGCTGGGCCACGCGCCGTGGTCTCCCCGCACAGGACATCAGGCGATCGCTCACAATGGCAAGGTGGCCTTAATTGGCGGCCATAAACAGGGTAAGGGCAAATACATTCAGGATCTGGGCCATGATCTGTGGACCTGGGAGCCAAAGGCCTGCGGCGAAGGCATGGAAGGCTGGCAGCTTCACAGCAACAACGTCTGGAATTGCGAGTCGGTCGGGCAGGGCAAGAGTGATTTTATGATCGAGGTCCGCGACAACAAAATATGGACCTTTGGCGGTGATCGCGAGCGCATCTCGCCATGGCCTCAGGATAACGATGTATGGGTGGCGGACGCACCCTGATGAAACTGTTTTTTCGTTGGCTTCGGTGCATAAGTCATGAAACATGAAAGGCCATAAAAAATGAAGGTAAAAGCCCCCGAAAAAATATGCATTTTTGTCGATGTGCAAAACATCTACTACACCTGTCGGGAGGCCTATGGGCGTAATTTCGATTACAACGCTTTTTGGGCCAGAGTGACTGACGGCAACGAGTTAGTTGGTGCTTATGCCTATGCCACCGATCGAGGCGATGAAAAACAGCAGCAGTTTCAGAATATTCTGCGGGCGATAGGCTTTACTGTGTTGCTGAAACCTATGGTCAAGCGAGCCGATGGTTCTACCAAGGCCGACTGGGATGTGGGCATTGCGCTGGATGTATACGAGTCGGCATCACAGTGTGACAAAGTGGTGCTGTTATCGGGCGATGGTGACTTTGCTATTTTGCTGGAACGTATCAGAGAGCGCTTTAAAACTCGGTCGGAGGTCTATAGCGTGTTCCCGTTAACAGCCGCAGCATTAATTACAGCGGCAAGCAGTTATGTTCCGGTTGAGAAGGGTTTACTGCTTTAGCCGAGCAGGCTTAGCGCTGTATATAGTCGTTTAATGACACGCCGATGCCAATGCGCTGTATACGCGCATCGTAGTCGAGCAGGCTTTCGCCATAGCCATTCCAATACTGGGCATAAACCCGCAACGATTTTGTCATCGGGTAACTCCAGGTAAGTTCGAGACCATTTTTTTGTGTGCCGGGCCTGAACATAGCAGTGAAGGTGTTTTTGTTGGGTGCGTAGGCCACACGAATATCGCCGGCACCGTAGTATCGATACATGTTCGGATTGTTATCTTCTTCATCGTCTTCCGGAAGCCTGTACCAGGCCCGCAGCTCAACGGCCACGCTATTAAAATCCAGATACAATCGACCCATAATTCTGTCCCAGCTGCGCGAGAGTAACTGCGAGCGACCATTGGACTGATGATTAATGCCAATATTGAACGCCGCAACAGTGCCACCGAACAGCGATGGGCCACCCCGATGACTGAAATACAGCTCCGGTTCGTAGTTGGTTTCCCTGAAGGCGGAAGAGATTCTATCATTGCGTATTTGCCACCACGATACGGAAGTATAAGCCGCCATAATATCGTTGTTGCTACCAAACATATTGCGCCACACCGGTGCTTTAATGCTTATTTGAAACTGAGCTTCTTCATTGTCCAATAAATTGTTACCCCCACCCGAATTAAGCGTAGAGGGGTTCGGGTCTTTTGAGTAGGTGGCAATCAAGTAATTGGGTTTGAAGGCAGTAATCGCAAATGGATGATCGTAGTTTTCATGTTCATCGGCTATACGGTTTTGCATCGGTGTAAGTTGCTTATCAGTTGCCGCAGTTGCTGATGCTTGTGTCGGTGATACCTGCTCAGTACATTGAGCGCGAATGGCCTCGACGGTGGTTTCGGGCTCTGCCGTTCTAAGAGCGTCGATTAGGCAGGCTTCTGTTGTGTTGACTTGCTCAAGCGCCAGTAGATCAGTTGCGGTAAATGCTATGGGAATGATTGCAAGGGGTATCAGCGATTGAAACAAACGAACGGTTGACATGATCGTGGTCCTTTGGAGCAGCAATGCCCGTTTGTTGAGCCAGCTCGAGACGGGTGATGTTCTAAAGTCTAAACGATTGAAGCCTGCTATCGGCAGGCGATGGCGAAAAACTCCGAAGCGGTTCCCTGAAAAAGTCCACCCTCTGAACGTGGCACGATTATTGAGGCCCATACGGCAGGCGGTCTGCTATCTTTCCTGCCAATCACCAATATAAGGAAAGCACGATGGCCGATTCAGGCAGTTCGGATCAATTTGTCTCTAGCCCTATGAGGGATAACTGGTACCAGCGTTCATCATACTTGGGCTCTACCTTTGCGTTAATTACCACCGTGGATGAGCATGGGCAGACCAATATTGGTCCATACCAGCTGAGTTTTCCGTTCGAGGTCAACACCGGTCGCTCATGGATGGTGATTAGTCGCAATACGTCAAATACGGCAACTAATGTGCACCGCACCTTGAAGTGCGCGCTTAATTTTATCGAATACGATGAAGCGCATATAGATACCATCCTGAAGCTGGGGTACCCCGGTCAGACCACCGCCGAGAAGATGGCCTATAACACCCTCGATCTGATTGACAGCCCGACTGCTGGGCGCGAGTCGAACAGTGTCTATCCAAAGATTCTGGCGGATGCCTATCAGGTGTATGAGTGCACCTTGGATGTTGATCGTATCAATGAGAACCCGATTCTGCGTGACTCACTATCCGCCCATTTGTTGCTGAACATCGACAATATTCTAGTCAAAGAAAAGTGGATGGGGGGTATCGACGGCAGTGGCGAGAAAATGCCTAGAATCCCTATGACCTATGGTTTTAGGGGTGGCAGCTCATTTTGGTTCGGCGAGGTGCAGGCCGCGTATAAATTGCCCATTCCTGATTTGGGCGCAAAGCACGAACTGGTGCATTACGAAGCCAACCGTCTTGACGATGAGGTGCGTTTCACTGTGGATGCCTGCAAGCAGCTCACCGGTATTCCGAATGCATTTTTAAGGAATGTACTTGGCGGCATCGTTAAACAGGCCAAAGCACGCGGCGTGACAAATGTTGATGAAGCCTTTGTGCTGGAACTTAATAAAGAGCGTGAGAAGTAGGCGGCAGGGGCAGAGATTCTTGTTCATGAGTCAGCCCGATTGATCTGAGTTCTTTAGGATTCAATCGCAACTAAAAACAGCACCGCGTAATCCTGTTTTTGACAACCGTTTACCGGAGGCATGTCAGCCCCGGGAGAAACCCGAAATGCCTCTTGTGGCGCGTTGGCCGGCGAGCATGATTCAGCCTCTGAACCTGGCATGGGTGAGTAGCGAGCCGAACGACACCCAAGGTGAGTCACATCATAGAGTGTCGCTCCATCGGCCAGCTCCCAGCGTTTTGCACCTGATGGGTCCGGAGGAAAAACAGTCAGTACTGTGGTGACCTCACGATCACCAGTGACCATATAGCTGCCTGGAGCTACGGGAAGGTCGGGCGGCTCCATGATCAGCCCATTCTCCTCAAGCCACCAATCACTGGCATCAAAGCGCCAACCCGCTGGAGCAACCCCGCCAGCTGCCTGTAAGCGATCATAGCTGCCCAGTCGAACACCTCGAGGACCCGGATCAATAGGCCAAATGGCCCAGTTTTCTGCACCTGTTCCTGAGTTTGCATCGGGTTCACCCAAGGCAGCGATAAATTGCAGTGGTATCTGCTTGAAATTCATCTCGCTATCCGCCGCCTGGGTTAGCTGGCGTTCGCAGCCCGACAAAGATATGAGTGTGAAGATCAACAATAAAGCAAACTTAGGTAAAGCTAATCTCACAAAAAAATAGTTTCTCAGCAACTCATTCATAATAAATTATTCGCATTTTCAGAGAATGTGGTTTAAAGCACAACCAAATATATTGTTGTTCACTGCTAGCGATAGAGTGAAATTTCCGCCAGTGAAATATCAGCTTTGAATTCGCGCATCCAACCCAGTATGGCAATCCGGTTAATGTGGGCAATATCAAGAGGGGCTTCGAGACCATTGGGCTTGAATTCACCCCAAGGCACCTTGACGATCTGCCACTCGGGTTTAGCGAAGAAGGTCATGCGGTAAGACTGATCGTACCATCCACAATCGGCCGTACGTATGTGCACGTTATAGTCTTCATTGTTGCCGTAAACGAGCATTTCTAATCCATCATAGCCGGAGGCATCGAGCTCGGCGTTACGACCACCAAAGGACATGGCCATTTGAATGAAGCCACCATTACTTTCGCGGGTTACATCACCCGTCATGCGGCCGCATTTCTTGCCCGCTATGTTGTCGCCACCAAAGGCCGCATCAGAGATGCCGCCCATGACTCTGTCGCTGAAACCGCGCCAACTACTACCGCCAATGTAATAGGGTTCATCCAGGGTGAAGTCCGTGAGCATGAGCCTGTCGCTGTCGTCTGATGCCGCCATTGCTTTGCTCCAATTCATGATTGGTGAAAGTGCTGCAATTGCTAATAGTGAACGTCGCTTAATGGTCATTACGTTCTCCTCAAATGCCCATATAATAAGTATACGTTGACCCTCGGCGAATGGATTCAATGGACGTATGTTGCGCTGAACCTTGCGCCAATTGATGGTGTTGGCTGCGTTTGCTGCCGATTCTATGCGCGCGCCCTCTGTGCGCTCTTTAGTCTGCTACTGTGGTGAACTATGAAACTTTCATTTGTCATTCCCGCCTATAACGAAGCCGAGTGGATAGAGCGCTGCCTTGAGCATATTGCTGCCGCTGTTGAGGTCTGCCGACTTGAGTCGGGCAACGAGTTTGCTGTTGAATATATCGTCGCGAATAACAATTCGACCGATGACACAGCACAGCGGGCAGAACAGGCCGGTGCTTTGGTTGTGTTTGAGGCCGTCAATCAAATATCAAGGGCCCGCAATGCAGGTGCTATGGCGGCATCGGGTGATTGGCTGATCTTTGTCGATGCCGACAGCGATCTATCGTCTGGGCTGTTAGCCGATGTATTGGAAATGATTGATGGGGGTAAGCATGTGGGTTGCGGCAGTTTGATGCATATGGATGATATGCCGGGGCTTGCAGGTTGGGCTTTACGCATCTGGTCATTGTTGTCCAAAACCCTCAATTGGGCAGCGGGTTCGTTTGTTGTGTGTCGTGCCGATGTTTTTGCTGAGTTGGGCGGCTTCAGTGAGCAGCTTTTTGTTGCGGAAGAAATCGATTTTTCTCGCCGCATTAAGCAATATGCGCGTCATAACAAAAGTAAATTTGTGGTGCTGAAAAACCATCCGCTGCACACATCAAATCGCAAAGTCGGCCTTTATACAGAGAGAGAGTTAGCCGGGCAGATGCTCCGTTTGCTCTGGCGACCGCTTAAAACTATGCGTGACAAGTCGGCTTTAGGTATTTGGTACGACGGCAGGCGCTAGTAATTGCGCTCGTATTATTTCCGCCTAAAAATTACTTAGAGGCCAGATGACGAATCAGGTTCCAAGTCTTTACCCTGAAGCATCAGCATTAATTTCGCACGCCTCGATGCTGACGTGTCTCTGTCTTGTTTCATTGTGACGTGATCGCCCTCAGCGGCTGCGGGGTCGACCCATATGCTCCACATACCTTGTGACTCATTTGGCACCATTGAATAGCGCATGTCGGTGATCCGGAGCGGGTTGGTCGGGTCGAGGGTAAGATAGCCTTTGGAGAACCACCCAAACCGCTGAATATCTTTCGCCTGTTGCGAATCTTTGTCTAACCAGGGCAGGTCGCTATCGATATTGAGCTTAGGAATAAAACCGCCAGGGTAGATGGTAACGTCTCTTGCTGCTCGCACCGCATCGGTGTGGTAGCCGTCTTCTATTTCATAGATCACTTTCCACAACAGCAGATTGCCAAAGCTGGGTTTTACTTCCATACGCACGGGAACATGCTGGCGTTGCTCGGCCAACTGTGCGCCGATACCCATAACCCGTTGATGTTGATAAAAACCCAGACCCTGATAGATCAGTACCCAACATAGGGCGGCTTGGCCGAACCGTGCCGATTTTTTTTTGACGCCCAGGATTACCAATACCAGCAGTGGCAATGTGAATAGCGGGTCAATAATCGAGATGGTGTTAAACGCAAAGCGCTCGTTAGTGAACGGCCAGAGTAGCTGGGTACCAAAACTGGTGCAGGCATCGAGTAGACCGTGGGTTGCGTAACCCAGCAGACAATAGATATAGGTGTATTTAAAGTTGATTTGCCAACGTCGGCTAAACAAAAAATAGAACAGCAGTGCGCATATCAGAGCACCCACCGGAATAAACACAAGCGAATGTGTGAACTGACGGTGATACTCCATTCGTAACAGCGGGTCGGTGCCCGAGCGGATGAGGTTGTCGAGATCCGGCGACATACCGGCTAAAGCACCAAATACAGTCGCCGCAACAATGTGTTTTTTCGTGGCGATAGCCTGCGGGACGCTCGCTCCGAGCACGCCTTGAGTAATGGGATCCATGTGAGTCCTTGTATCCTGATATTTGCTATGAGGCTAGATAAATTGGCAGGCCTCGGCCACGCGAGTCGGCGAATTGGATGCCAGTCTTTGTATGACCTTCAAAATGCCACTAATCTCAAATGGTAGGACAGTTTCAGTTGCATCGGCCAGCAGGTGGAGGCTTTTGTGCGATTGCGCTAACGACCGGTTGCTAATGATGACGTATGACTGTTGCTAGTGGTAATCCCTATCTAAAAGCAGTATAAAAATAGAACCAGTATAAAGATTGTTTGATCTTTTTAAGAGCATCCTTGTTTTAAACTTGGCGGAGGCCATAAAAATGCTGAAAGACACCTTGTCTCTATTTGTAGCTGTTGTGCTGACGATGGCCTTTGTCGGTTTTTCAGAAACGGCTCTTGCTCAGGGCGAACCCAAGCCAAATCAATACTGGTGGCCTAAGCAACTAAATCTGGAGCCGCTGCGTGCGCATGATCCGAGATCCAATCCTTTAGGTGAAGATTTCGATTATTCGGCTGCATTTTTAGAACTCGATCTTAACGAAGTTAAGGCGGACATTACCGCCGTGATGACCACGCCACAGGATTGGTGGCCACCCGACTACGGTCACTATGGTCCGTTTTTTGTCCGTATGGCCTGGCACAGTGCCGGCACTTACCGGGTTACTGATGGTCGCGGTGGAGCAGGTGGCGGGCAGCAACGTTTCGAGCCGCTGAATAGCTGGCCGGATAATGTAAACCTTGATAAGGCTCGGCGCTTGCTTTGGCCTATTAAGCAGAAGTATGGCAGCAGTCTTTCCTGGGCAGATCTAATGGTGCTCTCCGGCAACATTGCGATGGAGTCGATGGGCTTTAAAACGTTTGGTTTTGCCGGCGGCCGCGCAGATGCCTGGGAGCCCGACATAGTTTATTGGGGCCCTGAGCAAGAGTGGCTCGCTGGGGATAAGCGCTACACGGGTGACCGGGAGCTAGAGCAACCGCTTGCGGCTGTTCAAATGGGGCTTATCTATGTGAACCCCGAGGGCCCTAATGGCAATGCCGACCCGCTGGCAGCGGCTAAAGATATACGCGAGACCTTTGCCCGTATGGCAATGAACGATGAAGAGACCGTTGCCCTTATCGCTGGCGGGCACACCTTCGGTAAAGCGCATGGCGCTGCGCCTCCGGGTGAGTGTGTGGGCCCAGACCCGGCTGCAGCAGGCATCGAAGAGCAAGGTTTTGGTTGGCATAATAAGTGCGGTACAGGTAATGCCGATTACACGATTAGCAGTGGCTTGGAGGGCGCCTGGACAGCCACGCCGACACTCTGGACTATTTCCTATCTGACCAACCTGTTCGCCTATGACTGGGTGCAGGTTAAAAGCCCTGCAGGCGCAACCCAATGGATTCCGGCAAACGGTGCAGCATCTGCGTTAGTTCCGGATGCACACGATCCGGACAAGCGGCATGCGCCGATCATGTTTACCACCGATCTGTCATTAAAGTTTGATCCCGAGTATCGCAAAATTGCGAAGCGCTTCATGGAAAACCCTGCCGAGTTTGAGCTTGCCTTCGCGAAGGCTTGGTTCAAATTGACTCATCGCGATATGGGGCCCCGTTCTCGTTATTTGGGTACTGAAGTCCCTGTCGAAGAATTGATTTGGCAGGATCCGATTCCCACTCCCACTCAGTCGTTGATTGATGCGGAGGATATTGATTACCTGAAAAAAGAGATTTTGGCTTCAGGCCTTACAGTGCCCCAACTGGTTAAGACGGCTTGGGCATCAGCATCCACTTTCCGTGATACTGACATGCGCGGTGGCGCAAATGGTGCCCGTATTCGCCTCTTGCCGCAAAAGGACTGGCCTGTGAACGACCCTAAAGAGCTGGCCAGGGTGCTGAAGAGTCTGGAGAGCATCCAAAATGACTTTAACAAAGGTAACAAACAGGTGTCGATGGCCGACCTGATCGTGCTGGGCGGTGCTGCAGCGATTGAGAAGGCCTCGGCTGATGCCGGTTATGACGATATCCAGGTGCCTTTCGAGCCTGGCCGCATGGATGCCTCGCAACAGCAGACGGATGTCCGCTCGTTTGCTGCGCTGGAACCGCAGGCAGACGGATTTCGAAATTTTTTCGTTAAGGGTGGTAGTCGCTCACCGCCGGTTATGTTGGTTGATAAGGCGAATACGCTGAACCTTACCGTGCCTGAAATGACAGTTCTGGTGGGTGGGATGCGGGTACTGAATGCCAACGCCGACGGCAGCGATTACGGCGTGCTTACCGATAAGTCCGGGACGTTGAGCAATGACTTCTTTGTTAACCTTCTCGATATGTCGACTCAATGGACAAAGTCAGATAAACAGGAAGGTGTCTACGATGGGCGTGACCGTGCAACTAACAAACTGAAGTGGCAAGCCACGTCGGTTGATCTTATTTTCGGGTCTAACTCAGAGTTGCGTGCGGTCGCAGAGGTGTATGGTGCGGATGATGCGCAGGCAATTTTTGTTGAAGACTTTGTGAATGCATGGGGCAAGGTGATGCTGCTTGATCGCTATGACTTGAGGTCGTCTCAATTGTAATACTGAAAAAAACGCGGTCTTCGCGATTTTTTATTATTGCGACCAGGGTCAGGTTGCTAGCATCTAGACCAAAAAAGCGGCGCCAAAGTAGTTGTTATGGCTTATTTTTTTTAACTATAAGCCCAGTGGCGTAAATATGTCTCGCTTTTTAAAGTAAGACATGAGTTTTCGCCGGATCACCTTGCGTGGGGTTAGCCAGCGAACCGCATTGCCCCCGTCTTTAGCGTTAAGCATGCCTTCGACAAGAAACGGCGTGACGGTTTCAACGGTGTCAGCCAGTAGGTTGAGGATTTTCTTCGATTCTTCCCAGCCACGTCCGCGTTTTTCTGGCGGTGGCACCAATAGGTCAGTAATCACAATACCGGGACTGAGGTAGCAGACTTTAACGTTGGTGCCCTTGAGTTCCGCCACCATCGATTTGGTGAAATGCCGGACGGCACATTTGGTTGAGCCATAGACACTCACGGTAGGGCGCACCATGCCATTGCTGCCGAAACCTTCCATGTTAAAAATCTTGCCGCCGTTAGGCTGGCCGTACATGCCTTTAATCGCAATCTGATTGCAGTACATCAAGCCGGTGAGGTTGGTTTGTATGGTTGCTGCAATGGTTTCGGGCTCTTGCATAAACAGCATGGCCTGACCGACTTCGGTGCCTGCATTGTTTACCCAGATATCGACAGACCCCAGTTCATCGATGGCAAAATCCCAGAGCTTCTGATCGTCTGCATAAACGCCAACGTCGCAGACACAGCCAGCAATTTTTCGTTCCGGCCAGTCGCTTTGCAGCTCGCGCACAACAGCTTCGACAGCATTTTGCCTGCGGCTGGAAATAATCAGGTCATGCCCATGCCGCAAAAACTCTTTGGCAAGCCCTAAGCCAATACCCTGGGTGCTGCCGGTGATAACGATGTTCATGTGTGCTGCTCGCTGGATTGATGTTGGTAGCATTTAAGCAGAGGTGAGATTCCTATGCCATGCGATCGTTTTCTGCAATCAATGTGTGGACGGAACGAGTAAATGCTGACACTTGGTTTGACGGCAGCGCTTGATGGAGAAATCGAAAAGCCGATAAATGAGGATGGCTCGGTCTTTTTTGAGCTGAAATCCGGCGCGCATATTCTGGGTGTCTTTAACGGCCGCAAGCTCATGTACAGCGTGACCATTATATGCATTTAATTTGGGTTTAGACCTTTTTGAGTTTATGGAGTGCTCGAGCCCCCATATGGGCTTAGTCAGCCTAGAAAAGTGAATCTGGTCGTCCTAAAGTCGCGAATAGTTTATTAACTAAAATTTATAGGTTGAGTCAATGTGAAACTCCCTGAGTGGTTATTCAAGATCATTAATCCAATGATGAAATTTTTGCTGAGATCTCCTTTTCATAGTGTGTTGAGCGACAGTCTGATGCTTATCACCTTTACCGGCAGGAAAAGTGGCAAGCGTTTTACGACGCCGGTTCGCTACATCCAGAAGGGTGATACTGTGAGGTGTTTTACTGCGGCTGAAAATCAGTGGTGGAGGAATCTCCGTGAGGGCGCCAGAGTTAGCTTGCTGATAAAACGTCAATCTGCTGAATATGATGCAAAGGCGATATTTGATAACCCTGTCTATATAAAAGAGCAATTGGTTTCTTATCTTTCGTTGTTTCCAGAGGATGCTGCATATCATGAGATTCGCCTAGACAAAAACAAGTCTTTAAATGCACAGGACCTTGAGCTAGCAGTGACAAAAGCCATCGTCGTTGAGGCTGTTGAGGCTTAGATAGTATTTTCTTGGCACCTACTGCTTGGGATTGGCACGAGTCGAAACCCTGGTTACTTAACCTGCAGTAAACGATCTGTTTTATAATCTCCGCCTGAATATTTTTTTACTGATTTTTTATGCTGGAAAACTTATGAAAGCTGTCTGGAATAACACCGTCATCGCCGAATCCACCGACACAGTGGTGGTTGAAGGTAATCATTATTTTCCGAAGGATTCGATTGCATGTGAATTTTTCAAGCCCAGCGAGACCACAAGCGTCTGTCCCTGGAAAGGCACCGCCAGCTATTACACTCTGGATGTCGATGGCACAGAGAATACCGATGCGGCTTGGTACTACCCGGAGACCAAATCGGCTGCAGATGAAATTAAAGATCACATCGCATTCTGGAAGGGCGTGCAAGTTGTTGAGTAGCGTGTCACAGAACCTCTATGACTGAGCAGCGACTAGTGCGTTGTATGCACAATCTGAACCCTCATAGTGGGGGGCTGGCCAATGTGCATTTTATCGAGGGTATTTCCGGTACCGAACTACTGTCGAGCGCCGAGGTGTTTTTTGCGGGCGATGCCACGTGTGATAACACGCAGGTATTTGTTGCAGGTGATGGCACGCACTATGTTGCCGAAAGCTTTAACTCCGATGGCAAGCGCATACAGTTTTGTGGTCTTGGAGCGCTCGCCGCGGCACATGTGGTGTTCGATCAGCT
Organism: Chromatiales bacterium; assembly: GCA_018699155.1. GTDB lineage: Bacteria > Pseudomonadota > Gammaproteobacteria > Steroidobacterales > JABIQA01. The sequence continues at coordinate 14,090 of JABIQA010000103.1, read as the reverse complement.
CGCAGCAGATACAGAAGATGAAACGGTGCTTGAGTTCTCAAACGCAGAGCAAAACTGGCAGGCGCGATTGGCTTCTGCAGGTTCAGCCAATGGTGTTTCCGAAGTCACTCTTACCTATAGCAAGCCGTCACCGGTAGAGTGCCCCGTGCCGGAATTCACTGCGGCCATACTCGACGTAGAACCTATCGCTGCTGCAACGGTTGGCGGTGATTCGAGTTATCTAGTATTGGAATTGGCAGATAGTTCTGCGCTTAAAGCCTTGCAGCCCGATTTCGGCGCGTTAATTGTAGCGACTCAGCGGGCTCTCATCGTTACGGCAAAGTCTAAGGGTGCAGACGGTTCTAGTGATGCTGTTGGTGGTAGTTCTACCATTGTGTTTCGCTACTTCGCGCCGCAGTACGGTTCGCCGGAGGATGCCGCAACCGGCTCCGCAGCAGTGCAGTTGGCAGCTTACTGGTCGTCTCGTTTGCAACGGAAGCGATTCAATGCTCTGCAGCTGTCAGTAAAGGGCGCATGGCTGCAGCTTGGTTGCGATGTGGATTCAGTCGATTTGACGGCACGGGTCGAGTATCGTTGAGCACCATGAAATCTAATACTATAGACCTCGCTTCACAACAATCCGAAACCATAGCTGGGACTTTTATGGCGCTGCGAGAGTCCAGTGTGTCTCTGTGCTCAACGCTCACACCTGAGGACTGCAACTTGCAGGCGATGCCTGAAACGAGTCCTGCCAAATGGCATCTCGCTCATACCACCTGGTTTTTTGAAACTTTCGTGCTGGGCGAATACAGTTCGGATTATGTGCCGCTTAATCCCCTGTATGAAGTGCTATTTAATTCTTATTACAACGGTATTGGCGAACAGTTTCCCCGAGCAGAGCGGGCACTATTGTCTCGCCCGACATTGGCAGAGGTGTTCGAGTATCGCGAAATTGTGAATGCTTCGATTATTGACTTATTGAGTCAGGTTGATCATCCAAAAATTGACCTTATTCATCAGCGTATCGAACTTGGCTTGCATCATGAGGCACAACATCAAGAACTTATTCTTACAGATGTAAAATACAACCTGTTTCAGAGCCCTTTATTTCCAGCTTATCGGCAGCAAGTCGATGCTACGATTCCGAATAGTAAGATTGCGCCTTTGAAGTTTATTCTCTGTGAGGGCGGCAAGCTTGAAACGGGTCATTACAAGAATGCGTTTTGTTTTGATAATGAACAGCCACGGCATATCGAATATCTCGCACCTTTTAAATTTGCCGATCGTTTGGTGACGAGTGGCGAATATCTGGAGTTTGTTGCCGATGGCGGCTATGAGAACCCAGATTATTGGTTGGCAGACGGCTGGCACGAAGTGCAGCAGAGTAATTGGAAGTTTCCATTGTACTGGGGTTATCTCGATGGTCAGTGGCTCGAATATACGCTTGATGGTTTGCAAAACCTCGATGAGTCAATCCCAGTTAGCCACCTAAGTTATTTCGAGGCTCAAGCGTATGCGGTTTGGGCAGGCAAGCGACTGCCTACCGAAGCGGAGTGGGAAAGCGTGGCTCAGCAGCAAAACGTCGCTGGTAATTTGGCTGATACAGGTCGCTTACATCCGCAACCATGTCGTGATATTGGCGGTAAGATTGATCAGTTATATGGTGACTGTTGGGAATGGACCCAAAGCGCGTACCTTCCTTATCCTGGCTATAAACCCTTGTCGGGTACCGTGGGTGAATACAATGGTAAGTTTATGAATGGTCAGATGGTATTGCGCGGTGGCTCATGTCTAAGTCAAGCGTTTCATATTCGTTCAAGTTATCGCAATTTTTTTTATCCTCGCGATCGTTGGCAGTGCTCTGGTATTCGTCTCGCTGCAGATATTTGATGGCAATTTTATGAGCGCAACAAATCTTTCCTTGTGAATTTATTGCTCTAGCAGAGGAAGCTGGTTTTTCCTTAGGCAAAGTATGGCAGGACGAGCAAAGATGGTTCTCCGTGATATATTTCATTCCAGCCTAATTATTGACATAGGGTAAACCAAATAGCCAAGCTACCAATGCCCCGTATCCGGCGCACCTTTCCAAGGCCCAGCAATGTTGTTGGTTACCCAACCACCATAAAAGCCGCCTTCCTGAGGCCTGACGCGTTCGTTATTGATGTAGCACTCAATCCTACCAGGATAAAAACAGATCCAGTCATGGATGGTTTCGAAGGCTGGTTTCGGGTCAGGGTAGCTCCAGCCGATGGCTTGTGATCTGACTGATTCTGCTAATGCCCAGTAAACAGCAGCACCTTTCCATTCGCAGAAAGAGTTTCCTCTTACCAGAATTAAGTGTTCAAGGGCTATATCTTCGGGTGGGATGTAGATTGTGGGTGGGCTTGCTGTTTCTAGTACCCGCTTGCAACGATCTGAACGGGCAACAGATAGATTGGCGACCCTAACCTCTATGAGTTGATCGCACTCCACCAGTGCAGGTGGTCGCGGATAATCCCATACAGACTCTTGCTGGTCATGAGCTTGGTTTGCAAAATCGGGACGATGTTGACCGTAATATTTCCACATATTGAACAATTCGTATGGGTTTATAAAAAAGATTCGATTTTGTCAAAGTTAAAAAATTTCAGATGAGATTATTTTGTGACGCGGCGAAAGATAATGCTGGCAAGCATGCCCAGTATGGCTAAACCCGTGACTACTGCAAACACGTCCTGATGGCGAGCTGCGCCTGGGGGACGGTCGAGAAGCCAGCCCATCTGCATTAGTTATTCAGTTAGCCTGAATAAACTCGACTGTCGCTTCAGCGAGTTCCTCGGGAACGTCTTCGATAAGAAAAAAGCCCATGCCCGGATAAATTTTGTGGGCTTGATCTGCTGTACCAGGCATTTGGTTGTAAAAATCCTGAGGATTAAAGCCACGCTCGGAAATTGATTGAGCCAGCATAGTAATGGCAGGGCCATCCCAGCCTTTGAGTTTCTTCCAAGCTTCCTGATTGGGTCCGGCAGCTTGGTGAAGCGGTGTGGCGGGAATCATCATGGGCATCCGTTTTGGTCCGGCCTTATAGGATTCATTGAGGTAGGGCGCATCGAGCCCAGCCAACGTAATTGTGTCCATATCGGTGCCGGTCATATCGCTGACCATGCCGCTGATCGGGAACTCTTCCGGCCCATAGATATAGCGTCGCCAGCCGGCAATCCAGACGGCACCGGCAATGCTGTCGGCCCTAGGCATCGTGGTTGTTACCAGCATCAGCCGGGAAAAGAGTTGCGGATCTTCGGCAAGCAGGCGCAAGGCGAAGTAGCCGCCCCAGTCGAATAAAAAGGCGTTGCAGTTATAGATATCCAATTGTTCGAGTGTGGCATCAAGCCAGTCGACTTGCTTTTGAAAGCTGTGAGCGTTCCAGTCGGCAGGTTTATCGGAACGTCCGAAGCCGACCATGTCGGGCACTACAACGCGGTAACCCGCCGCTGTGAGAATGGGAATCATCTTACGAAACGAATAACTCCACGTGGCCTGACCGTGCAATAAAAGTATGACTTCGCCATCCCTAGGGCCTTCATCGAGGTAGTGAATTCGCAGCGTACCCAGTTCCGGATCGTCAATACTGATGTAGTGGGGTTCGAAGGGAAAATCGGTAAGTACGGTAAACCGCGATTCGGGGGTGCGCAGCACCAACACGTTTGGATCTTCCGGTTTAACCGCGGCGCGCTGCTGCACATCGTAATCATTGTAGAAGCCGAGTGCGGCAGCAAGCAGAATCACAACCAGAATCAGCGAACCCGAAATTGTCACAAACTTAAGCAAACTAAACTCCTTGATAGCGCCGGAGGCTAAAGGCACATTGCCGGCACGGCAGTTAAGCATTAGGCTGATCTTAGCGCTTGTCTCTCATTCCGCGACCGGTCACGCTGCGGTCGGTCTATCTGCGGTCACCCATGCGTATAGAACCTGCAGCATAGCGGTTGCCTGACGTAGAGTGGCTGTTATCAGGAACACAGCTTGCGGGCAGCCCTTAAGTTCGCTTATCTCATGAAAAACCCAATAAGGAATACTGATATGACCTTACGTGTTGATCGTCGTTTATTGCTTCAGGGAGGCTCAGCTTTAGCCATTGCCGCACTGCTACCAGGCTGTGCGACATCCCGCGGGCGGAGTCCGAATCCGGCGTTAATCAGTGAGGTTCCGCGCAGCGATTACGGCTTTGCGACGACCTGCGATGACGTGGCAGCCGGATACGATCTCTCCGGCAAGACAATACTCATTACCGGTTGCAACTCAGGCTTGGGTTATGAATCGATGCGCACACTCGCCAGCCGGGGGGCGCATGTGATCGGTACCGCACGCACGCTGGAAAAGGCACAGCAAGCCTGCAGTAGTGTTGAGGGGCAAACGACACCGTTGGTGTGTGAACTCACCGATATGGATTCAGTAGCGGCATGCGCCATTGCCACAGATGAGCTGCTTAATAAAAGTAATAAGCATCTTGACGTGCTCATGTGCAATGCCGGTATTATGGCGCTGCCTAAGTTGGAACAGGTGGATGTCAATGGTGTAACCCTTGAAAAACAATTCGTGGTCAATCATTTGGGGCATTACCTGCTGACCCGAAATCTGCTGCCGCAGGTAGAGGCCGCCGCAGGCAGAGTGGTGATGCTATCCAGCACGGGTTATTCGTTGGCACCCGCTGAAGGTATTCAGTTTGACAATCTCTCGGCTGCAGTAAAGTACAAGTCGTTTTCGGCGTACGGTCAGACCAAGCTTTCGAATGCATTGTTTGCCGATGAAGTTGCGCGTCGCTATGCCAATACGGGGCTGACCTCAAACTCAGTGCATCCCGGCATTGTGGCGACCAATCTGGGCCGCTATATGTCCAGCAAACCCCGTGATCCGAATAAGCCTCTGCGTAAAGGGTTTAAAAACCCTGCTCAGGGTGCGGCCACTCAGGTTTACGTGGCCATAGATTCCCGTTTGGCTGGCGTTACCGGTTACTACTTTGAAGACTGTAATCCTTCAGCGATGACAGGTCCGCATGCGGAAAACGAGGCCTTAGCATTAAAGCTGTGGAATGTGTCTGCGCAGTTGGTTAAGCCATGGCTGTCATCGACTTAGCGTGCTCTGCCTTCAGTCAAGTGTCTTCCGGCAGTTGAGGGTTGCTTAGGTAGATTGAGAATACCGCAGCAACAATAATTAGAGAGAAAACATCTTGCGTATTGACGTCATTATTGAATCGGACAAGCCCGTAGAGAGGTGGCTTGAGCTGGGCAAGTTGGCTGAGTCTGTTGGCCTGGGTGGTGTTTGGGTGGCCAACAATGCGAATGGCAGAGATGCGTTTGTTAATTTCACGCCACTGGCCACGCAGACAGAGCGCATCGCGATGGGGCCGATTGCCGTTAGCCCATTCGAATTGCACCCATTAAAAATGGCGGTGTCGCTGTTAAGCTTGAATGAGATAGCCAAGGGCAGGGCGCAGATAGTTATTGGCGCTGGTGGTGGTACCGCAGATGCTATGGGTAAAAAACCAAAACGCATGATTCGTGCAGTCAGAGAATGCGCCGAATTGATTTCTCGAGCGGCCAGCGGCGTGCCCGGAAAATACGAGGGTGAGCTTTATCCGGTAAGTTGGATGGATACACGCTGGGTAACGCAGGCACCGCCCATGGTGTTCGTTGGTGCGAACGGGCCTAAAATGTTGAAATCGGCAGCGGCCTATGCGCAGGGCATCATGTTCAGCGACTTTACGCCCGACAGAGTCCGTTGGGCGCATGAAATCATAGATCCTGTTCTGCAGCAGCGTGACCTTAGTCCGCAAACCTATCCGCTAAATAATTTTTGGGCCTGGCATGTTAAAGACAGTGCCGAAGAAGCGCAGCGTGAGGCTCGTATTTGGTTGTGTGTCCGCGGCACGATATACCCGGATTATATTCGTGATGTTGTCAATGAGGATGAAGCTAAAATCGTGACGGATAACATCAGTGAATTTGCAAAAGCATTTTATAATCGCAGTCCTGATATCAAGAAGGTGCCCGACAATATTTTGACTAAAATAGTAGATCGAGGCACCTCCGCATCATCGCTTGATAATATTGACAGGGAAGTAGAACGGTTCAGAGAGTTTAAGCGCGCTGGATTGACCCAGATTGCATTAAAGGTTTATGGGAATGCTGATGCTGCAATTCGAACCATCGGCAAGCATATTGTTCCCGCGTTAAGTGGTGGCTAACTCATAATAACCGGTTAGCACAAGCGAAAGCTTTTTCGTGAACCAAAAAATAGCATGAGTGTGACTGATGGAATTTAGAGACTATTACGAAGTGATGGGCGTGGCGCGTGATGCCACCCAGGATGAAGTTAAGCGCGCTTACCGAAAACTGGCTCGCAAATACCACCCGGATGTGAGTAAAGAGGGTGATGCCGAGGAATGCTTTAAGGAAGTGGGCGAAGCTTACGAGGTATTAAAGGATGTAGAGAAGCGCGCAGCCTATGATCAGTTGGGCTCAAACCATAAGGCCGGTCAGGAGTTTCAGCCGCCGCCGGGCTGGGATGATGGTTTTGAGTTCAGCGGGGCGGGGTCTAATGCAGGTCGGGGGTACACCGGTGGTGGCGGTTTCGGTGGTGCGCAGTACAGCGACTTTTTCGAGGATTTATTTGCTCAGCGTAAAGCGGGCGGACGGCATCAGGATTCGCAGTTCGGTATGCGGGGTGACGATAGACACGCGCGGATAGTGATTGATTTTCGCGACAGTTACACCGGCACGCAACGAAGCATCAGTTTGCATGCACCCGAGGTGACCGCGGACGGGCATGTTGTCACCAAAGAAATTACCCTTAATGTAAAAATTCCCAAAGGTATCCAGGCGGAGCAAAAAATCCGGCTGGCTGGCCAGGGCGGTTTGGGCAGGGGCGGCGGTAAAGCCGGCGATCTGTTTCTGGAAGTCGAGTTTAGCCCGGCCAAGCGCTATCGCATTGACGGTGCAAATGTCCATCTCACCCTGCCGGTGGCACCTTGGGAGGCCGCATTGGGAGCAACCATTGCCGTGCCGCTGCCATCAGGTAGTGTGGAGTTAAAAGTACCGGCCAATTCCAGTCAGGGCAGTAAATTGCGCCTGAAGGGCAAAGGGCTGCCGGGCAAAACGCCGGGCGATATGTATGTGCAGATTGATGTGCAGCTGCCGCCAGCGGATAGCGAAGTTGCTAAAGACTTGTATAAGAAAATGTCGGAGGAGCTGCCGTTTGCTCCGCGGGCAGACCTGTGAGGTATGAAAATGATTGAACATGATCGAAACGCACCTGCGGGTGAAGTGTTTGATGAGTCGGCAGTAATCAGTCTCACTCAGTTGTGCGAGGTATGTTCAGTGGAACAGACACTCATTGAGCAATTGGTTGAAGAGGGTGTGCTCGATCCCTTGGGCTCCGGCCCGAACGAACTGCGGTTTCGTTATACCAGTGTACGGATCACTCTTACAGCGATCCGCCTGCAGGATGACTTGGGCGTCAACCTGGCGGGTGCAGCGCTAGCACTGGATTTGCTTGATCGTATTGATGAGTTGCAGCGCCGACTCCGGATCGCGTCAACTGATTAGTTGCTGCAGTCTAATGGGTGTTTACTCTGCTGCACTATCACTGTGAGCTTTTACGTTAACCGCCCAATCATATTCTAGGTATTTGACCTTATAGCCAACTGGCAAGGGCTCTGTGCGGTAGTGATTTATGTAGTCGGGCAGGTCGCGTGCTTTCCCTGAGGGCACAAAGTCTTTGGTGTAGAAATCGAAGATGGCCGACACCCAAATCTGTTGCTTTTCGTCATCAACCCTGACGTATTTTTCGCTATTGATGAACTCACGCGTGGCTTGTTCGAGTTGTTCATCGAGTTGTGCCGCCTGGAATGCAGACCGCGGCGGTTGTGGGCAATCACGAACCATGCAGTTCAATGTGAAATGAACCCGTGGTTCATTTAATGGCCGGATCACTTTATTCTCATAGTCGTGCAGATTGGTATTCTTGCCATCGATTTCTATGCGGCGAAACCTGAAAAAGCCGGCACGTTTAAAAAAACTGTCAAAGTCTTTCGGTACGCCTTCATCTATTACGCCATACATAGCCAAGGCGTTATAGGTATTGATATAAAAGGCGAGGGTGGCTTCGCGTGAGGCAAATGTCTCCGGGTCGGTGCTAGGTCCATACACTCTTACCGCATCGACATAGCTCTTTAGCTCCGTCGGGTTGGCGGCCAGCGCTGCAAAATTAATTCGACCGGATTCGTCCACATGGGTTTCGAGCACAGACTGCCAGCTGTCGAGTGCATCGGCGTAGTCGGAGCGTTCATCTGCCATCACGCTTAGCGACAACATACTTGACGCAATTGCCGACAGCGCTATTATTTTCAGGAGCTTCATAGGTCTGCTTCCGAAGCCACAGGCTCTGGTATCTGCCTCTAATACTGCGGCGTCCAAATCGTCGCGTGTTATAGCGGCCACACAATTAAGATCATCGGCACTGAGACGGCCACGATAATAATTTCTAACGGCAGGCCCATACGCCAGTAGTCGCCGAACTTATAACCACCGGGCCCCATAATGAGGGTGTTGTTCTTGTGGCCTATCGGGGTGAGGAACGCACACGATGCGGCCACAGCAACGCCCATAAGGAACGGGTCGGGGTTTACATCCAGACGTGTCGCAATTTCAACCGCAATGGGTGCGGCGATGACTGCGGTGGCGGTGTTATTCATCACATCGGAGAGCGTCATGGTGACAATGATGAGCAGCGTGAGCACGATGGCGGGTGAAAACTCGGAGGAGACACTTAAAATAGAGTCGACAATGAGTGTCGTGCCACCGGTGGACTGCAAGGCAGCGCCGATTGGAATCATTGAGCCCAGCAGTACAATCACCGGCCACTCTATGGAATCGTACATGCTGCGCACGGGGACAATATTCAGCAAAATATAAAGCGTGGTTACACAGCCGAGTGCCACCGGTAGATAGACAAGCCCGGCGCTGGCTAGAATAATCGCTATGGCAAATGTCCCCACAGCAAGCCAAGCTTTGTCCCGCTTGATAACGCGCTGACCGCGATCCTTAAGGGGCAACAGACTGAGCCGGCCGATGACGTCGCTCAGGCGTTCATCCGACCCCAGCAGCAGCAGAACATCGCCGGGTTCGATCACCAGTTGTCTTACGTTGTCGCGAAAACGCACGCCTTGCCGCGATACGCCCACGAGCGCCACACCATAGCGATACAGTAAACGCAGCGATGCGGTGGAGCGGCCGGCAAGGTTGGAGCTTGGCGGTACGACGAGTTCGCTGAGTTGCAGGTCTTCATCCTGGAGTGCGGTGAGGCCGCTACCCACATACTCGAGCTCCATGCTGCCCAGCAGAGTATCGATGCTTTCCGGATTGGCTTCGATCACTAATGTATCGCCAGCCTTAATCTCGACGCGGCGCGTAATGCCGGCCAAGCGATTGCCGTTACGAATTAAACCAATAATCTCAACATCGGATTTTTCGGCTTCGGCATCAAGATCGTTGATTCTTTTACCGATGACTTTTGAGCCTTCGGTAACTTTAAGCTCGGCGATATAGTCGGCGAGATCAAACAGCTCTGTAGGTGAATCAGCTTGCTGTCGGTTTTTGGGTAACAAGCGCCAACCAATAAGTGTGACATAGGCGATGCCGACAGCCGCACACGCGAGGCCGACAGGTGCAAAATCGAACATGCTGTATGGAGCACCCAGTGCCTCGTTACGAAACTCTGCAATCACAATGTTGGGCGGCGTACCGATTAAGGTGATCATGCCACCGAGTATTGATGCAAATGACAGCGGCATGAGACTGAGTGCGGGGCTGCGTTTTGCCTTGGCAGCCGCCTGTATGTCGACCGGCATTAACAGTGCAAGTGCCGCCACATTATTCATGACGGCTGAAAGCACCGCAGCCAGCGACGACATCATCGCAATATGCATGCCCAGTTTGCGTGAGCCATCGATAACAAAGCGGGCCAATAATTCAATCGCGCCTGAGTTTGATAAACCACGACTCACAATCAACACCAAGGCGATGATGATCGTGGCAGGGTGGCCGAAGCCGGAAAACGCCAGTTCTTTAGGCACGACACCGGTAAGCAATGCAACCAGCAAGGCAGCAAAGGCAACAATGTCGTAGCGCCAGCGCCCCCAGATAAGGAGAATAAATACAGTAAACAGAAGGGCGAACAGAATGAGCTGGTCGGTCATCCTTCATCCCAGCTCAAAAAGAACTGAGTGACAAAATTTGCACCAATTGACATGACGATTGCGGGATAAGCGAACACCCATAAAGTAACGCTGTCGAGTATGCTGGTCTTAAGCGATTCGCTGCTCATATCAACGGACTCAAGTGATACTAGCGCCCCTGTGAAAAATGAAAACGTGACAATCGCCCAGGCTATAAGAAGCTTTCCATAGATCAGTTGTTTCCAATAGCCGAAGGGAAACCGTTTGTAAAAAATTAAGATAAAGAGTGGCGGACCCATGCCATAAACGGCGAGTGCTAAGTTAGAAAGCACGATCTTTGATGAGATATCCAATTTGGAGCACCTTGAGCTGAGATGTGAGGCTGAAAAGTTCATTCTTTTCAGCGCATATATTCAACATATCATGAGGCACAGTCGCGGTCACGAAAAGGCTGCAAGAACAATGGAGGGTGCATTGAGTTATCATCCCCAGCCTTAGTGCCATGCTAAAAAAACATCAGGGTCCAGTCTGTCAGATCGCCCTAAGTGATTGCTTTTTCTGTTCTATCCTGCTATATTTAAATTGTATCTTGAGTGAGCTTTTTTTGATTTAAAAGCTCCACCAACCTGCCTCCCGGGCAAGGTGGTGACTCCGTTCGGAGGATGCGGCCGTTAATGTTTTGCATTAATCGCGCAAGAAAATCGGGATTTCATGTAAAGACCTAACACAACTAGAAATGCAGTAAGTTAAAGAAACCGGATCTAATGTCGCACTGGGCTAATGCGAGCTGTGGTCCGGCCAAAAGGAGAGTCTGAATGAAGTTAGTCGAAAGACTGGTTGAAGGGCCGATAGATGTGATCGGTGATGTGCATGGTGAGCTGGAGGGATTGGAAAAACTGCTAGTTGAGCTTGGCTACAATAAAGAAGGCAATCACCCGGCCGGGCGCCATCTGGTGTTTGTGGGTGACCTCGTGGATCGTGGTCCAGACAGCGTGGGTGTCCTTTCGCGGGTGATGAAGTGGGTTAATAGTGGCATGGCGCAGGCGGTGCTGGGTAATCATGAGCTTAATCTGCTTCGTGATGATGAAAAACCCGACAACCTGTGGTTTACCGCAACAGATAAACCCAGCAAGTATCCGGCCAACACAGTAAGCGAGGCTGACCGCGAAGCAGTGCTGCAGTTTTTAAGAACGCTCCCATTGGTGCTAACCCGGGGTGATCTGCGAATAGTGCATGCTTGCTGGAATAACACTGCCCTCAATGCTTTAGAAGCGCTGGATGAAGAGAGCTATGCAGATGTGGCTGAGCTTTACAATGCATATGAAGCTCAGATCATTACTAATCTTACTGATACCGGCGTCATGACGAAATGTGCCGCTGAGGAGCAGGAATACGCTGAACGCATCACTGATCCTGACTGGACGCCTGAGTTTTTGGCTGCCAAAGCTGAAGTCGATTTCCGGGGGCAGATGGGAAACCCGGTTGCTGTGACTACCTCCGGTGAAGAGCGCGTCACCCTTGAGCCGTTTTGGGCCGGCGGCAAATGGCGCATGGTAGACCGGGTGAAATGGTGGGAGAACTACACCGATGAAACCCCCGTGATCTTTGGCCACTACTGGCGACGGTTCGGCAAAGCTGCCGATGATCTGCCGGGCTTCGGCCCCGACCTGTTTGCTGGCATTGACGCGCATCATTGGATGGGTCCGTGCAACAACGTTTACTGCATTGATTTTAGTGCAGGTGCACGGGCGGTGCTGCGGGATAAAGATGGCGACCTAAATGCCGGCCGGCTTTCCGCCTTGCGGGTGCCCGAGTACGAGGTCATGCATGACGATGGTGAGCGGATAAAGCTGTTATCACCCGGAGACTAATCTTCGTCACGAGGCAATGCGCACAGACGTTGTTGAACGATTTGGTTTTGACATTTTTAATAAGGAGTTTTTATGAGTTTATCTAAAGCCGTTGAACTGGCTGGCCGGTATCACGGGGGGCTGAATCCTGAAAGAGCTGAACAGTTAGAAAAGAATGGCAATCCGTATTTGCTGCATGCGCTGCGAGTGATGTTGTCACTGGAGACACCGGAGGAACGAATGGCCGGTGTACTTCACGATGTGATTGAAGATACCGATGGTGAGGCGACCGATTTACGAGCGGCCGGTATTCCGGATTCGGTGATTACCGCGGTTGAGTTGCTGACGCGTGATGCTACTAACAAAGACCCGGCATATTACGATGAGTACATCGCTAAGATTGCTTCAAACCCGATCGCTCGGCGCGTGAAACTGGCCGACCTTAGTGACAATATGAACATTAAGCGGTTGCCTAATGAGTTGACCGAAAAAGATCTGGCTCGGTTGGCTAAGTACCATCGTGTGTGGCGGAAGCTGTCAGATGGCTAACTTATCTATGGGCTAGTGTGGCTTAATCCCTGTGGTTCCGGTCTGATTACCATGCTACCGGCGGCTGGGGATGTCTCGTAGTATGATTGGGGATATGCAATATTCTCTTAAGTTACTGATCATCTTTGCAGCCGCAGCACTCGCGGCCTGCACGACTGCTTCAAAACCGATGAATCAGGTGGCCAGTGAACCGCCTTTGCCGCCGATAACGGTGCCAGAAGGATTTCAGGCCACAGTATTTGCTGATCGGCTTGGAGCAACGCGTCATATTGCTGTGCGCGACAACGGCGATGTTTATGTGGCGCGTGAGTTTCGAATTGAGCGCAAGATGTTTGGGCAGGAAGCAGAGTGGGGCGCGCTGATTGCGCTGCGAGATGAGAATGGCGATGGCGTAGCCGATCGCATTGAGACCTTCGGTCCTACAGATGTTGATGATGAAGTTCGTATTCATAAGGGCTATCTGTATTTCTCTTCCGATCAGGTGGTCTACCGCATGGCGCTGGATGACAACCTTGTTCCGCAAACGGTTGCCGAGCCGCTGGCCGGTGGGTTTCCGATGACAGCATCACACGGCAGTAAAACGCTGGCGTTTGATAAAGTTGGCAATTTCTATGTTAATTCGGGCACCCCGGTAAACGCTTGCGAGAGTAAGCGGATGTCGCGGGAAGCACCGGGTATTGATCCATGCCCCTATCTGGAACGTTCCGCGGGTGTCTGGAGATTCAGCGATGACAAGCTGTATCAAGATCAGGTTCGTGATGGCGTGCGCTACTTTACCGGCACGCGCAACATTGTTGCTATGGCCTGGAACCCTTGGGCCGATAAGCTCTACTTCGTGATGCACGGACGCGATTCGATTGGCATGTTGTGGCCCGACTTCTACACCAAGCAGGACAATGCTGAGTTACCGGCAGAAGAATTTCATGTGGCGGAAGAGGGTGACAACTTCGGTTGGCCCTATTCGTATTTCGATCCGCGCACCAACCAGCGGATGCAGTCGCCGGAGTACGGTGGCGATGGTAAAACCAAAGCAGTTGGCGATTACAAAGACCCGCTGATTGGCTTCCCCGCCCACTGGGCACCGAATGATTTACTCTTTCATACAGGCAACAACTGGCCGGCTAAATACGCGCAGGGCGCATTCATTGTTTTTCATGGCTCCTGGAATCGTATGCCCTTCGAGCAGGCTGGCTTCAAACTGGTGTTCGTCCCCATGCAAGATGGCCTCGTGACTGGCGATTGGGAAGTGTTCATTGCCGACTTCGTCGGCCCCGCGCCGGTGAAGAATCCGGGCAAGTCGGCCTATCGCCCGACCGGCTTGGCGGAAGGTCCGGATGGCTCTCTCTACATCACCGAAGACAAGCACGGTCGTATTTGGAAAGTGTCATCGAAGTAAAAACTAAAGAGGCCGGAATCAACATCGACTGATCAGTTGTGGGCTCTCATCGGTAATAAAAAGGGCTTCCCAGTAAAGGAAAGCCCTTTTTATATATAGCGCA
>JABIQA010000044.1 GCA_018699155.1 Chromatiales bacterium | reverse complement strand
TAAGTTGCAAAAGCATTCAGCTCAAAGTTTTCGGCAACCATTGCACGAGTACCGAATGACAAGAATAAACTTTCCTCTTTTAATCTTGGGTCACCATCAAACTTAAACTCTGCTTCTTCAAAACCAACACGGATGACAGCGTCAATGTTGTCGGTTACTGCTGGGTTATAACCAAAATAAATGTCATAAGCGTCAACATCAGCACCGTCTTTGCTTTTTCCGCCTTCAAATTCACCGGCAAATAAGCCAGCACCAACGTGGAACACGTCAGCAAAACCGAAAGAACCGTTCAGCTCAAAGCCGCCTGAATCTTCATTGCCTTGACTATCAATTGCTATGTAACCAAGTTGCGCGTAGGTGTAATTAGGACCAGCAACTGCAACGCCGGACACCGTGAGTGCTGCTGTAGCAGCTAATAATTTAATACCTTTCATAAAGTAATCCTCTGTATTCAAAAAACAACAACAACGTTTATTCCAAAGAAACAACAACATTATATATTGCGCGTATTCTGGAGATAACCACTCCATGCGCGCAATTATATTGACATTGTTTTGAAAAACACAACCTATCGCCCCTGTTTTATTCAATAGAGTCCAGCGTGCAACAAATGCTGGCGCTAATTGAAAACACAGCCGCATTGACCCAATAAAAGCGATTGATGGGCAAAAGCCGCTAAGAGCGTTTAATTGCAAAGGCTGTAGCGGGGCAGACAAATTGGTCCGCACGCACGCATCGACGTGATAATGAGTAAAATGATGCTGTAACCGGCAAACAGCATGCAAAGCGCCTTAGTCGAAAAAACACCTGTTTTGAGGCTGTTTTGCGGGTTATTTTTCCGTTTTCTTGTCGCATACATAAATAGCCTAACTATTTGCCTGGCCATGAAATCACATGCTGATTCTAATTTTTAGCCACAAAAAGCGGCAGTGGCAGTTGCCCTCAAACCGTCGTCACCCGCTTAAATAAAATAACGGGAAAGCACATTTAAGAACCTGTCTTTAACATTGAGGCAACCACCAAACTCTATTCGAATCGCTAAGCATCGGTGTTATCGTCTCGACATAGGGGCAACAACAATGAAACATCACATTCGCACACTGACTTGGCTGATTAGCCTCAGCGCATTAATACTGTTCAGCGGCAATGCGCTCGCCCAGGGCTTTGACCCCAGCACTGTTGACTGGGAAAAGCTCAGCAAAATTCCCATGCGCGATGGCTTCATTAAAAAATTTAACAACAACTGTGCCTCTTGCCATGGGGAGAACCTTGAAGGTGCGCCACTGGGTACCGCGCTAGTGGGCAACGAACTGAAGCACGGCGATAGCGTGGAAGACATCGCGATGAGCATTAACAACGGTTATGCCGCATCGGGCATGCCTGCCTGGTCTGCCACCATGAGCGAGTCAGAAATATGGAACATGGCGCTGTATGTTGCCGAACAACGCCAGGGCACCACCATTCTCGACAAGAACAATAAAATTGAAATAGCGCTGCCCGCGGGCAAGGTCAAAACGGAGAAACTCAAATTTCGTGTTGAGACCGTTGCCGAGGGCATCGACCCCATGCCCTTCGGCATGGCGCTGTTGCCCGACGGGCGCATTCTTATCACCGAACGAATGCATGGCTTGTTTTTAATAGGCGCCGAGGGCAGCAAAACGAAAATCACCGGAACACCGCCTGCGTATGACGATGCGGGCAGCTTTCTCGGTCAGGTGCAGGGTATAGGCTGGATGATGGATGTGGCTTTGCACCCGGATTACGCCAACAACGGCTGGGTGTACCTGCAGTACGGCGATCGCTGCAGCGGCTGCAACGCACTAAGCCAACGCGGCAATGACACGCCGGTGTCAATGAACAAAGTTGTTCGCGCCCGTATTAAAGAGGGCGCATGGGTTGATGAGCAGGTTATCTGGCAGGCCAACGTTGAGAGTTACACCAACACCTCGGACCTTGCAGCCGGTGGCCGCGTGGCTTTTGATAACACCGGTTATTTGTATTTCACCGTGGGCATGAAAGACGTGCTGGATGTCATGGGCATACAAGACCTTGATAAACCCTACGGAAAAATTTATCGCCTGCACGACGATGGTCGTGTGCCGGATGACAACCCTTATGTTGATGTTGAAGGTGCGTTGCCGGGCATCTGGAGCGTTGGGCATCGCAGTCAGCAGGGGCTGGCACTCGACCCTGCAACCGGCGCCATGTGGGCCAGCGAAATGGGTCCGCGCGGTGGCGATGAACTGAACCGCTTGGTCAAGGGGGGCAACTACGGCTGGCCGGTTTACACCAAAGGGGTTAACTACGACGGACGCCCGGTGAATGTTGCCAGCAAGCTTGGCTTAGAACTTGCCGAAGACGAGGCTCTATTTCCGGTGGTGGATTGGACTCCCGCAATCGCGATATCCAACTTTGTGTTTTATGAAGGCAAGGCATTTAAAAAGTGGGGCGGCGATATTATCGCCGGCACCCTGCGCGCCACCGATTTGCTGCGCATGGAAATAAAAGACAATCAGGTGGTGCACACCGAAGTGCTCATCGAGAATCTTGCGCGTTTCCGTGATATCGCGGTAGAGCCCGACGGCAACATTCTCCTGTTGCTTGAAAATGCCAATGGCTCAACCATTATCCGGCTCAAGCGCTAGTTTTTAAGGCCAAGCTACAAACCTTAGGGTGCTAAACAGGGCTCCGATGCCGCTCGGCCAGCTGAGCCAACATACCGGCCCACCCAGTCCAGCATCAAGGCAAAGGTCTGCGGTGCGTTCTTATGGAGGTTGGCATTGTGATTCGTATCATCAAGAACAATGAGCTCCAGACACGCCGCCGGCGAGTAATAGGGGGTTTCGTTGGCGATAATAGCGGCGTGATCGCTGCAGTCGAGGTCGCCGCCGCACACCAGAAAATCATCATCACCCACAATCATGAGTACCGGCACTGCTAAGCCCAGTGACTGATCGGCAAAATATTTATTCATACTGATTAATTCGCCAGCCGCGGTTGTCTGGCGGGTGAGGTCATCGGTCAGCACAACGCCGGGGTCAGTATTGGCTGAGGTGTAAAATGCGTTAGCACGACTGCCGGGTTTAGAAATCAGATACGTCGGGTCAAAAATATCGCCAACAAACGGCCCGCCGAATGCGGCCACTTCAATACCCTGCCCCATAGACGGGCCAAACGCCGGATTCACATTGTGCGCGTACCCTGTTAAGACAATGCCGGCAACTTGCTCAGGGTGAGCGAGCGCATGCGACAACGCGATGACCGAACCAAAAGAGTGGCCCAGAGTAACAACAGCGTCGTAAGTTTGCTCTGCCGTAAGTGCGCTGATTGTCTGTGCCAGCACATAGGCCTGCGTGTCTACATCGAGATTCATACCAAACGGGTGATCGCTTTTTCCTATACCCAGACGATCGAAATTAAACACCGCATCACCGGCAGCAAGCGCGGCCCGCATATAAGAATAGGTTTCGGGCTGATACGGGAAATCCCAATACACCGATCCATAGCCGGCACCGGAGACCAGCACCTGCAGAGTTTTATTGTCAAACCCGCCAATCGCACACAGCTCCCCCACCAATGAATAGTCGGGCTTATCACCTTCTACTAACGCCACCGAAATTACTTTCTCAACGCATTCCACACCAGGCATTTCCGCTGCCCGTGATAATGCAAGCTCGGAGTCGGAGTCGTGCAATACGCTGACCGGGCCCTGATCAAAAACAACCAGCAGTATCCAAATAAGAATGAGGGCTGCGAGGGTACTGAAGAAATAGAATTTTTTCGATCGTTTTGACTTGGCTTTATGCTTCATAGAAATAGAGTCCGGGGCTGCAGGAAAATACGGGCATCGTGCCGCTGTCATTAGATGGGTGAATCAGGGTGCTCATGCTGTTCACAGGGATTAAGTGTGTTACTGGCTGCTAGGGCGAAGCTTTCGCAACAAGGCCGCTGCAACCAACAGCAAGGCCAATAAGGTTAGCATTAGAGCCGCTCCTGAAACTTCGGGGGTTGCCGCCTGCTTCAACGCAATGCCGAATGCGGCCCAGGCCACAACCAACACATAAATCAGGTCATCGCGGCGCAGAATAACTATTGCCGAAATTGCGCCGGCTAGTGCCAGCTTTATTTGTGTCCAGAGCACAGCACCAAACAATACATCATCAAAACCCCAGCCAACCTGGGCGGCGCTGAAATTAGCGATAGTCGCTACACTGATCCAGCCAAGGTACAAACTAAAGGGCCACTGCACCAACATTCGCTCTGCAAGCGGAACTGTTTTGTCCACGTTTCCCAACTCACGATATATCATGATTAGTGAGCCCAGCAGCACAACCATGAATACCAATGAAAGCCCCAATAGCTCGAAGTGCCAGGCAAAAATCCATAAGGCATTTGCCAGACAACTGAGTTTAAAATAACCACTGATCGCTACAATACGCTTGCTACCGAGCTGCCTTGGCGAAGCCTGATAAAAAATGAATGCGGCAAGGGCCAGATAAATTAGGCCCCAGACCGAGAAGGTGAACCCACTGGGGGTGAATAATGCCGGGTACTTCGCTGAAACTGCCCCTGTGGTCTGACCACCAAGGTTAATTCCGGTTTCCACGCCGTTAACCGCAAGCAAGCCGACTAGAGCCAGAATATTGCCACCCCAATCACTAAAACTTCGTTGCATAAGACAGGCCTGACCAGATAAGACAATTTGAAACTAACATATTTAGCGAGGTTGCTTAATATTCAGAACAACGCTGGCAGGCTAGACCTGCAGACGCACGAACAGTGGCAAACGACTAACGGGCAATAATTAACTGAATGCTAT
>JABIQA010000027.1 GCA_018699155.1 Chromatiales bacterium | reverse complement strand
TCATCAGACAGGTCGGTGCGACCGCCTTTTGCCGGCATGAAGCCTGCGTCGCCTTGGTAACCATTAATCGCGTTGTTATTCATCGATTCAATGCCACTGTTAACACGTGCAGACCAAGCAGCTGTATCGCCGGTCATCGGTGCGCCAGCAAGACCTGGGCCATGGCAAGCGCCGCAAATTGCGATGTAAACCTGAGGCCCTGTCATTACTGCTTCTAAGATTTCAGGCCCTTCATAGATGACCACTTCAGGACCATCAAAAATATAGTCCTGGCCTGCGATGGCAACTTTAGCTACCGGCAAAATTCTGGCACCAACAGCTGCTTGGTATGCCGGGTCGTTTTGCATGCTCTTGTTCAATTCATCAACGCCGATCCAGCGCGAGATAACAAAAAGAAATACAGTGACACCAATAAGGGCGCCTAAGATGATCAGAAAACGATCATAGAACTGCTGGTCATGCTTAGTTTCTTCGCTGCTCAAGGTTCTATCCACTCCAAAATTTGATAAGCCGCACTAATAGTTCGTGAACCACGAATTGCCCTATGTGCGCTCTGCGGGGCGCAAGTATAGAGTCAAAGTGACCGCGCATAAAGAGAAAACACCGCAGTAAGTGCTTCGATTGCTATCTGAAGGTCACCCGGGCCTGATTTCAGCTGGCGGGAACGGTGGGTCCGGTGCTGTGAGCTCGCGACTTAGCCGGGTTTGTCCTTTAACTGTGGTCCCGCCAAGCGCAGCGGTGATGAGAAATCCATGATGCCAGCCAGATTTCTGAGGCCCTCAACATTGCTAAGCAGAGCGCTGTGCGCATCCGGTCGGCTAATGAGTTGGCGATTTTCCAGTTCCGAAAAGCTGCGGCTGACGGTTTCTTTCTTTAGACCGAGAAAGTCGGCTATATCCTGGCGCGACATGGGTAAGGGTATTAGGTCAGTATTAGGCAGTTCAGTACCCGAGACCTGATATTGACGCCTCAGATAAAGTAGAAACAACGATAGGCGCTCAATTGCCGTGCGCTGTCCGAGGCTGTAGACAAGATCCAAAGAGTTTTCTAATACTCTGAACACCATGTTGCGAAAAGTTTTTTCGGCATCGCGCTCATCGGCGAGATATTGTTCTAAATGATTGCGAGTGCAACAAACCACTTTGGCGGGTGTTACCGCCTGCACAGTAAAAAAGTATTTGTCGGTTGCGGTGAGTCCTACAAAGTTATTGCGAAATAAAAAGCTCATGACCTGACGTCGACCGTCTTTGCCGACCCGGCTGACCATCAGGCATCCTTCAATAATATTGAATACCTGTTTAGCGGTATCGCCGGCATGAATGATTGTTTCACCTGCGCGTAGTTTTCGCTCGGGAGCGCTTGTAAACGCATCGAGGTAGATCTCACCGGTTTGCTCGTTGTATTTCATGGGGTCTATGTCGGGCATCTTTCGCCAGATAATACGGGCGTTATATTCGCCCGAGTTTGCAGAACCGCGACCATTTAGTCGCGATGAGCCCTAATCATTACTGCATAATATATGGGCCTTCCAGATAGTGTACCCGTGTGTCTATGAGAGTTTTCGCATTTCTACGAATTTTGGCAGCGCCGGCAGTGGCGCTGGTGTTGCTGCTGTCGCTGTTTTCAGTGAGCTATTTTGGGTACTCCAATTTGACTTCTGAAACCCGGATTGCCGAGTTAAGTTTTACGCAGATCGATACAGATGAGTATCTGGTTAACCTGGCGACGGGTGATTTTTGCGAGGTTCGTAGCTTTGCCGTGCTGGGTGATCAGTGGCGACTTGATGCCAGTTTTCTTAAATGGAAGTATTGGGCTGCGGCATTAGGGTTTGAATCAAAGTACCGGCTGGACCGGCTTGAAGGGCGTTACGCCAATGTGGCGATGCAAAACAACCGCAGTGGTTTGTCGCACAAATTGGGCGAACCCACGTTACTGGATATAGCCCGTTTCTCAGAAGGCTTGGGCCAGTTTAACTTTTTTGCCGATGCGGCCTATGGCAGTTCGACATTTCACGATATTGATGCGACACAGATTTACGATGTGTATAAAACACCCACTGGGATTATTTCGCGAAAGCGCGAACACCCGGGTATCGATTTTCAGCAAAACGTATTGTCGATCGAAATAAACAATGCCTGCGGCTCTAAGCCCGGAGTGTGGTTCAGGTTTTCTTATTGGTTGAATGACCTGATTCTGCAGTGGCAGGCGTAGGCGCAGTGTTTGATGTTCAAGGCGATTGGCCAGGGGGTTTTTCAGCAGCCTGTGCGCGTAATTGTGATCCAATACTGCAGATCCTGCAGCAACAGCTGACTTCTCCGGCAACGGTATTGGAGGTAGGCAGCTGCACTGGCCAACATGCAGTAGCCTTTGCTAAAGCGCTGCCGATGTTGAGTTGGCAGACAAGTGATCAGTCGATTTATCTGCCTGGTTTGCAGGCCAACCTCGATAAGCATTCAGGGCATAACGTGATTGCACCATTCGCCTTGAATGTGGTGACCGATACCTGGCCCAACGCAAAGTATGATGTTATCTATATGGCGAATACTTTACACATCATGTCGTTGGAGCAGGTGGAGGCAAGCTTTGCAGGTATTGGCAGGGTTTTGGCAGATGCCGGCCAGCTGGTCGTTTATGGACCATTCACCTATGGCGGTCGCCATACCAGTGAGAGTAATGCGGCGTTTGATGCGTCGCTGAAGCATCGGGATGCCCTTAGCGGTGTTCGTGATTTTGAATATATAACAACGCTTGCGGAGCGCCAGGGTTTATCTTTGCAGCAGGATTATGAAATGCCGGCAAACAATCGTTTGCTGGTTTGGAGCCTTAGAAATGGATGATCGTATAGAGCGGCTTGAAGAGCGGGTTGCGCATCAGGAGCACAGCTTGCAGTTGCTGGGGGATGAAATGTTTCAGCAACAGCAGCAGTTGGAACAGTTGACCCTGTTAGTTCGTGAACTTTCAGAGCGGGTTAAGAATTTTTCTGACAATAGTGGGGGCGGCAGCAATACAGACGAACCGCCGCCGCATTATTGATCTAACATTTAGCTGCGACTCTGCTCGTAGCGTGAATGTTTGTCTTCGAGTTCAAGCCAGCGTTCGCCCAGTTTTTCCAGCGCCTCGCTTTTTGTCGCTAGATCGGTATTAACAGCCTCGATTTCTGCGTAGTCGCGTGAGTAAAAGTCGGGGCTCGATACTTCAGCTTGTATCGCTGTGATTTTGTGCTCCAGTTGTTCAATCATTTCCGGCAACTTGGCAAGTTCAGCCTGCTCCTTGTAGCTTAGTTTTCTGGGTAGCTTGGCGGCGGCGTCTTGTGCCGGCTTTTTAGCATTGCTATGGGCATTCTCGGTATCCACTGCGGTGAGCGAATGCCCATGCCGCAACCAGTCGCTATAGCCGCCAACGTATTGCTGAATGCTGCTGCCATCTTCGAAGACCAAAATGCTGGTTACGGTGTTATCAAGAAATTGTCGGTCATGGCTTACGACAATTAATGTGCCCTGATACTCCGCTAGCCGGTCTTCCAAAACATCCAGAGTTTCAACATCCAGGTCGTTGGTTGGTTCGTCGAGCACTAAAAGATTTGTCGGGCGGGTGAATAGCTTAGCTAAAATAAGTCGGTTGCGTTCACCGCCAGAGAGAGCCTTTACCGGCGTCTGTGTGCGCTTCGGATGGAATAGAAAGCCTTTCAAGTAGCCGACGATATGACGCTGTTTACCATTGATGGTGACGTAGTCGCCTTTATCATTAATATTAGCGGCGACGCTTTTTTCTAAGTCGAGATCCTGACGGAGTTGATCGAAGTAGCCGACCTCGAGATTGGTGCCGAGTTTTACCGTACCGCTTTGTGGCTCCAGTTCGCCGAGCAGCAGTCGCAGCAAGGTGCTCTTGCCCACGCCGTTGTTGCCGACTAGACCAATACGATCGCCGCGCATAATTTGCAGGCTCAGACCATTAATAAGCGGTTCTTTGCCATAGCTGTAGTGCAGTTGTTTTGCCCGGATAACTTTTTTACCCGAGGTGTCGGCTTCGTCAATGGAGATGTAGGCGCTGCCCTGAACTTTTCGGCGCTTAGAGAACTCACCGCGCATGGCTATTAGCGCCCGTTTTCTGCCTTCATTGCGGGTTCGACGCGCTTTTACGCCCTGACGTATCCAGGCTTCTTCTTCTGCCAGCCTTTTGTCGAACTTGGCATGAGCCGTGGCTTCGTCTTCAAGCGCCTTCTCTTTGCGCACCAAATAGTTCTTATAGTCACCGGGCCAGCTGGTTATTTTGCCGCGGTCGATTTCCACAATTCGTGTTGCAAGGTTTTGCAGAAATGCCCGGTCATGAGTAATGAACAGCACACTGCCGCGAAAACCCCTGACGGTATGTTCAAGCCAGTTGATGGTTGCTATGTCGAGATGGTTGGTTGGCTCATCAAGCAGCAACAGTTCGGGCTGGCTGATTAAAGCCTTGCCAAGAGCCACACGACGGCGCCAGCCACCCGAGAGCTCCGACATAAATTTATCAGCCGGCAGGTTAAGCTCAGTGATGACTGTTTCTACCCGTTGCTCAATATTCCAGGCATTCTGCGCATCAATGCGATGCTGAATATCTTCGAGCTCCCGCATACTTGCATTGGTTGTTTTAACATTCAGCAGCCGGTCGTATTCGGCCAACAGTGTTTCTGCTTCCTCCAGCCCACTGCGCACAACATCGCGCACGGTGCGGGGTTCGGCATCGGGCATGGCTTGTGCGAGCTGGCTGATACGCAGATTGCTGGAGTGTTGAACCAGACCTGCATCGGGTTGCAGCTCGCGGTTAATGAGCTTCAGCATAGATGTCTTGCCGGCGCCGTTGCGGCCGATTAAACAGACACGCTCGCGAGGCTCTATGGCAAAGGATGCCGCATCCAACAGTGGCTGATCACCAAATTCAAGGGAAACTTCATCAAACCGAACCAGCGTCATGAGAGTACTTTATCTGTGGATGTTTGCTAAGGGTTGGCTACTATACACAAGAGCTGTCGGAGTATTGAGTGTGACTGAGGAAATCAGGCCGGATTGGCATGTGTATATGGCGCGTTGTGCGGATGAAAGCCTTTACACAGGCATTGCTATCGATGTGCCGGCAAGAATCGCCGCCCATAATGCCGGTAAGGGTGCCCGATATACCCGCAGCCGCACGCCGGTGGTGTTGGTTTACCAAGAGCCGGCAGCGGACCGTTCCAGCGCATCGTGCCGAGAACATGCGCTAAAGCAGTTAAGCCGCCGCGAAAAACTGCTGCTTATTGAGTCGCGCTCCGGCAGTTGATACTGTGTATTGTAATTAAGTCTATTAATAATAGGAGCTAGGTTATGGAGGTTCAGGGAATACTTGGGCTACTTATTTTATTTGCCGACATCTACGCCATTTTAAAGATTTTTCAAAGCGATGCTGGCACTGGTGTCAAAGCGGCATGGATCGTCGCGGTGATATTACTGCCAGTGCTCGGATTGATCATCTGGTTCCTCTTCGGACCTGGCAATAAAAGCAGCTAAGTGTGCTTAGCTTGTTGCGTTGGTCAGCCACCTTTAACGTATCTCGTTGCAAATGACTTACCAATTGTTGTTGCTAATTCCTGCTGCAGTACTGATTGTTGCAGGCTTCGCAGGTTTGGTTTTGCCGGTTTTCCCGGGCGCTCCGCTGCTGTTCGGTGGATTGGTGCTTGCGGCCTGGGCAGAAAATTTTGTGTATGTGGGCACAGGCACCATCGTTATTCTTGCGGTATTGGCACTGCTTACTTATTTGGTTGATATCGCTGCCGGCGCGTTTGGTGCGCGACGCTATGGTGCATCGTTCCGATCGATGATGGGTGCAGCAGCCGGAGCGTTGGTGGGGGTTTTCTTTGGTATTCCGGGTCTGTTGCTGGGTCCGTTCATCGGCGCTGTGTTGGGCGAACTTACAGTTAACCCCAAGCTGCGTGCCGCTGGCCGGGCTGGATGGGGGGCAACCATTGGCTTGCTGCTGGGTACCGCGATCAAGTTATCACTGGCATTTACGATGCTGGGCTGGTTTATTGTGATCCGGTTGGCTTAACTTTCTTGGTTTTATGAGCACTGTAAACCTTTGTAAGTAATTGCTTTGGGTTTCATTCAAAACCGTGCTTTTCGAGTTAGTTGTTCAGAGAGTGCCGAAGGGGACTTTCCTATTAAAGGAATTTCTGGGCTTTACGCTGTACTATCTTTTTTAGTGTGAATTGATTGAAGAGCAGTATTAATTATGTTGAAATTTTTCTTGTTGGTATTGGTGTCTGTGTTCATAAGTGCTTGTGATCCTAAGGTCGGCACTTATGAATGGTGCGAGCGCGTTGCACATGATGACAAGAGCGGGTGGAGCGACGATCAAATCGCGATGTTTTCGAACAACTGTTTTGTTGAAAACTAATTGATAGTTAAGCGTATTTCTTCTTGCCTCCCGCGGTGGCCTTTATCAGTTAGACGAGAAGGCCTCTTTATTGCGTTGCTGCTTCTGGCGGGTACACTTCAGGCCGCCGACTGTGTGGTGTTGTTGCATGGGCTTGCCCGCAGCGATGGATCAATGTCGGAGCTCGCTGAGGATCTTGCCCAAGCTGGTTACCAGACTGTGAATGTCGATTACCCATCCACCAACTTCCCGGTGGAAGAACTCGCCGATCGTTATATTCCGGCTGCTATTGAAGCCTGTGCTCCTGATAGCACAGTGCATTTTGTTACCCATTCAATTGGCGGCATCCTGGTGCGCTACTGGCTGGCACATAACGACCATTCGCGTGTGGGCAGGGTGGTGATGTTGGTGCCGCCTAATCAAGGCAGTGAACTGGTCGATAAGCTGGGCAAGGTGCGCGGGTTTTACCTGCTTAATGGTCCGGCTGGGTTGCAGTTGGGCACCGATCCGGCAAGTTTGCCGAACACACTCGGCCCAATACCTGTTGAAACCGGGGTCGTTGCCGGCAGCAAAAGCTTAAATCCCATCTACTCCGCAATCATCCCCGGCGATGATGACGGCAAGGTCGCGGTGGCGCGGACTCGTCTGGACGGTATGACCGATTTCATTGTGCTCCGTCACACCCACACCTGGATTACCGGGGCCTCTCCCGCTCAGTATCAGGTCCGCTATTTTCTGCAGCATGGTAGCTTCGATCATTCTGTGAATGACTAGTTACACCTGTGATTGATTCTAGTATTGTGGAGTCAGTTTTCAGAATGAGATTGCAATCACCATGCAGCCCACAGAAGTCCTTGAGTTTTGGTTTGCCGGCAGCGAGCACGATGCCGATGCCGCGGCTGCGCGAATGGATTTCTGGTTTAGTGCAAATGCCGATACCGATGCGAGCATTAAATTGCAGTTTGGCGAAGCAATTGATCTTGCTGCGGGTGGTGATTACGCTGAATGGGCGGCAACGCCATCGGGATGTCTGGCGCTGATTCTGGTGCTGGATCAGTTTCCGCGTAATGTTTCCCGCGGTACTCCAGCCGCATTCACGCATGATGCGCTGGCCTTTGGCTTAACTGTTATTGGCCAGCGTATGGGCTTTTTGCAGGAGTTATCGCCCGTTGAGCAGATGTTCTTTTTGATGCCGTATCAGCATGTTGAAGATTCGAAACGCCAACTCGAGGGCGTGGCTTTGTATCAGCAGCTGGCAGCCGGCGCTCCGGCTGAATGGCAGCAACTATTGGCGGCGTGCCGCGACTTTGCTCAGCTGCACTGCAACCTGATTCAACGATTCGACCGTTTCCCCCATCGCAACCCTATTTTAGGCCGTGCATCGACAAACTCAGAGCTTGAGTATTTGCGTCACGGCGAATCTTTTGGCCAGACTTAGTCCTGCGCTGCCCAACTAGCTAAAGAATCTTCACAATGGAATGGCTCGATTTCTTTTATGCCGCACTAGTAATAGGTGCTGGCTCGGTGATTCAAACATTAACCGGTATGGGTACCGGTTTTTTAGTTGTGCCTATTATTGCCCTTATCGACATCAGCTTGCTGCCGGGCCCCATGGTGCTCGCGAGTATGTCTTTATCCGGACTCATGACCTATCGGGGGAGGGCGCATATTGATTACAAAAACGTTGGCGCCATTCTATGCGGCATCGTGCCAGGTGCCATTATCGGTGGGTTGGTGCTGCATGGCGTGAGTCTCGATAAGCTGGGCATAGTGTTTGGCGTTGTGATCCTGTTGGGCGTCATTTTCGCCGCTCTTTCGCTGCATGTGCCATTAACGCGCACCAGTGGTTTGTTGGCTGGAGTGATGGCGGGCGCGATGGGTGCTAGCACGGGTATTGGTGCACCGGTATTGGCTATTCTTTACCAGCGGGCTGGAGGCCCGGTGATTCGTGCAACCCTCGCGCTGCTATATACCAGTGCCTCCGCATTAATTCTGCTGATACTCGCAGCATTGGGGCAGTTTGATCTGCAAGACGCGGTGGCCGCTTTTTGGCTGGTACCGGGTTTTCTGGCAGGTTATTTTGCATCACAACACCTTTCAACCCGGCTTGATCAGGTTGGTATCCGCTGGTTGCTTTTGGGGCTAGCGGCTCTGGCGGCGTTGCTGCTAATTGGGCGCAGTTTTATGTAAGCTAAATTGGCGAAAACTAGCCATATCGCTGTCTATATCAGTCGGAAGCGTTAAAAAGCGACTCGGGTGGCTGAATATAGGCTCTTTTCTGGTACGATTGCGCCCCTTCAAGTCCTCACATAGAGTTTGTGCCTCCGCAATTGCCTTATTTTCAGCGGGTTGCAGCGGCTATTTTCATTGGACACTTTTTAATTTTAAAGAATGTTTTATACGGAGAGCTAGCAGTGCGTTGGGTACTGAGTTCAAAAATTCATAAAGCCACCGTGACCCAGGCCGATCCTGATTACGTGGGCAGTATCACGATTGATCGTGACCTTATGGACCGTGTTGGTTTGTGGCTGAACGAGCGGGTTCTAATTGCCAGCAATAGTGGCGCACGCCTGGAAACCTATGTTATTGAGGGTGAACGTGGCTCCGGCGATATTTGCATGAACGGCCCTGCCGCACACAATATTCGTCAGGGCGAAGAGATTGTCATTATGGGCTTTCAGTTAAGTGACAAGCCTGTTGATGCCAAAATTATTTTGGTCGACAAACAGAATAAGTACCTGCGCGATCTGCCCGAAAAAGCAGGGATGAAAATCTAATCGATTCCCTCCGGTCGAGAGCGTATGCCTCACGCTACTTTGAACAATCTGCAAACAGATACTGAAAAGCTACGCACCGCAGTGGCCCTGATTGTTGAGTTTGTATCGGACAATATTCTAGACCCCCATTCGGGACTTCAGAGCGCCTTTGCCGGCGCAGGGCAATACGCTGATAGCAATGCAGAGCTGATCGGATTGTTATCGCGGTTGCTTGAGACACTCGAAATCATAGGGTTTTCTGCGACACGCCTGAAGCAGCTCGACAGCCGCTTGCAAGACCAGGGTATTCCCCCGCTTAGTGTGCTGAGTTTATTGCGCGCAGCTCCACAGAGCTCTGCTAAGTGAACCCGAAACCTTTAGATAGATATGCTTCGCCATTTTCGGTACTAATTTATAGTATTGTGATTGCTGCAAAACTTATGCATAAGGGGTGCAAGTGACAAATTCGAAAGCGTTGGTTAGCGGCGTCATAATGGCAGGCTATATTGGCAGTTTTATTGCAGTAATTGAGTTGCTGTTCAGACGGATGTCGTATAATCATTTGCAGCAACCGGTGCTGGCGATTACCGCTTTGCTGTTATTTGTATCGTGGCATAGAGTGCAACGCCGCTGATGACGCATCCTCCCCTTCTTGACCACATCGGCATCCCGGTAAGCTCCTTTGCTACCAGTCTGAGCTTTTATACCCGCGTACTTGAGAGTCTGGGTTACCAACTGGTAAAGCAGTCTCATCTTGGTGCGGGCTTCGGGCTTGGCAGAAAACCTGAGTTCAGTATCTTCGAACCGCCGACAGGGAAAAACCAACCCATGCCTCAGCATATTGCTTTTTCTGCGGTTTCCCGCGATGCCGTAGATGCCTTCTATATGGCAGCATTGACTGCCGGGGCAACGCCTAATGGCCCGCCAGGCCTGCGTCCCGAGTACCACCCTAATTACTACGGCGCATTTGTTATCGACCCCGATGGCAACAACGTTGAAGCCGTTTGTCATGCGAGGCTCTAAAGATAATTTAGTTTAAACCTGCCAGCCGCTAGTGTAAGGATGGCCTCCAATGGTTTAATAGCAGTATGAATACATTAATCCGTACGCTTATCTGGTTGGTTGGTATTGTCGCACTGCTAGTTATAGCCGCGGGTGTTGCCATTACTTTTTACTTCGACCCGAACGATTACAAAGCCGATATTGAAGCTGTAATCGAATCTAACACCGGTCGTGAAGTGACTATCGAGGGCGATCTCTCGTTAAGTGTTTTTCCATGTTGTGCCGTTGAGCTTGGTCGGGTTGAGTTAAGTAACCCTGACGGCTTTGAGCCGCGTAAATTTTTGTCTATTGATTCCGCCGAAGTGAGCATCGGATTGCTACCTTTGTTGCTGCGACAGAAAATCGTTATTGGCGAAGTGGTTTTGGAGGGCTTCGATGCCACTTTAATTACTCGGAGTGATGGCTCAGTAAACTGGGAGTTTTCTGCGGATACTCCAGAGGATGTTATCGAAGCAGCAGACCCTCTTCCTGAGAACGACGCTCCGGTAACCATGAATGAGCTATCGGTTGAAGGCTTGCGATTTATAGGGGGCCGCCTGCGCTGGCTGGATGAAACCGCCGATACCGATATTGTGGTTACTGATTTAAATGTTGTGACCGGGCCAGTGGCGGCCGATGAGCCATTTGATCTTACTGCCGGCTTTGCTGTAGCGGGACTGGCTGAAGGTATTGATGCTGATTTTAGTTTTTCTGGGAAACCGACAATCGATCAATCCGCATTGACTGTCGACCTTGGTGGCAGCGTGATTGAGTTGTTATTAAAAGGTAAAGACCTCCCAGGTGGCGAAGCGAGCATTACTGTTTTGGCGCCCTATCTTTTGGTAGGTGGCGCCGAAGAGGATGTATCGGCCCGTGACCTCACTATTGATCTGGCAGCCGGTCCGCTCGTATTGCGGGCCAAGGCCAGCGGTTCTTTAGCGGATGCCGGGGTTAACTTTGCCGGCAGCCTTGAGACCGATGTGTTTTCTCCGCGGGAACTGCTAAAGCTGCTCGATACCGAGATGGAAACAGCCGATCCTAAAGCACTCAGTGCTATGGATATTCGCTCTGATTGGGTGTTTCGCGGCGACCGCGTCGGCTTGAGCAAAATGGTGCTTCATCTGGATGACACCACCATTAGCGGCGAGCTTGGTTTGGGCAGTATTGAAAACGAGCAGGTACTGGCCGACCTGACTATCGATACGATTAATCTTGATCGCTATCTCGAACCCGAATCCGAGGCATCACCCACGGCAGCCCCTCAGCGTTCATCGGACCCTGCATCAGAGGAAGAGCTCATTCCGGTGGAGACGCTGCGCGACCTGAATGTCAAAGCGAGCATCAAAGTGGGCAATATGGTGCTTTCGGATATCCGCCTTAGCGATGTCAGTGTGACTGTTGCAGCGCAGGGCGGCAGCTTGCGCATCAATCCGCTTATGGCGCGCTTATATGAAGGTGCCTATACGGGAGATATCCGTGTCGATGTGCGCGGGAAGCAACCGAAGGTTTCATTCAATGAAAAGCTCACCGGTGTGAAGATAGGTGGGTTATTGCGTGATAACTACGATATTAGCAATATCGAAGGCTTGCTTAATATTGAGTTTGCGGCAACCTGCACGGGTAATACTGAGTCGGCACTTATTGCCGGTCTGAACGGTAATGTGAGTTTTAATCTGGCCGATGCCGTGTATCAGGGGCGTGATTTCTGGTATGAATTGCGGAGTCAGAAGGCTCGGCTTAGCGGAAACTCTGTACCTCCCGCACCGCAGAACCCAAAAACGGACATCAGCAAGATGCAGGGCAGCGGTGTAATTACTCAAGGCGTTATGCGGAATAATGATTTAGCTGTGCAAGTGCCATTTATTCGTTTGAATGGCGTCGGGCAGACCAACCTGAGTACCTTAGATATTAACTATAAGCTGAATGCCAAAGTGATCGGGTCGCCCCAGTTTGACGACGGCTCTAACCTGGATGAGCTAAACGGATTGACCTTGCCGGTGACCATTAGTGGCGCGGCTGATGACCCTGATATTGCGATTGACCTGACTTCAGTGATTACAGGCCTGGCGACTAAAAAACTCCAAGATCGACTGTTGAAAAAATACGGTGGCGCAGCCCCCACTTCCGACCCAAGTGAATCTGAGGAGCCACTGAGCGATCGTGATGCGCGGAAACAGTTACTTCGCAAAGGCTTAGGCGGTTTTCTGAAATAGTGCGGTGTTTTATTATTTCTCTTTTGGCGCTGCTGCTCACGCCCGCAGCTGCAGCAGAATTGCTGTCGATGGATGTGAGCAAAGATGGTGAAAGAGTGTTTGTTGCTGCAGACGTTGCCGTGGAGGCAACGCCGGATGAGGTTTATGCGGCACTCATTGACTACAATAATTTTTCTGGTTGGTCGCAGCGCTATCGTGACACATCATATATAGATCCGGCAGCCGATGGCCGCCCGCAGGTAAGCAGCAATATTCAAGGTTGCATCTTATTTTTCTGTCGTAATGTTTCCCGCGTTGTCGTCCTTGATCTTGAGCCCCCGCATTACATTCGTGCCACCGCCAGCCCCGATCTAAGTGATGTGAGATACGGTGTTGAGCAATGGTGGATCGAGGTTGCCGATAAAGGCAGTGTGGTGCGCTACACCCATGAATTGGAGTTTGATTTCTGGATGCCTCCAGTGATTGGCGTTTGGGCAATTCGGCGTTCTCTGCAGAGGGATGCCCTTAAAGCTGCCGAGCGAATTGAACTGATGGCGAACTAGCGCAGTTGGCTTCCGATGCCAGGACACCCGCAGTGAAACCCGAGAATATCGCCGATACATTATTAAGCTGGTGGGATATTAATGGTCGTCACGACCTTCCTTGGCAGCGAGAGCCTACGCCTTACCGGGTTTGGGTATCTGAAATCATGTTGCAACAAACTCAGGTTGCCACGGTGCTCAAATATTATGATCGCTTCATGCTGCGGTTTCCTTCGCTTGCCGATCTGGCCACTGCAGATATTGACGAAGTGCTGCATCTTTGGACCGGCTTGGGTTACTACAGTCGCGCCCGCAATTTACACAAGGCGGCACAATTGGCGCACTCAGAGTTACGGGCTTTGCCCGAAAACTTTGATGGTCTGCTGGCGCTGCCGGGCATTGGGCGTTCGACGGCAGGTGCTATTTTATCGCTCGCAAGCAATCAGCGTTATTCGATACTTGATGGCAACGCGAAGCGGGTCTTGGCAAGAGTTTTTGCTGTAGGTGGCTGGCCGGGGAATACCGCAGTGGCGAATCGTCTGTGGGAGTTGGCGGATGCATGTACTCCGCAACATAGGGTAAACAACTACACGCAGGCCATTATGGATTTAGGTGCGTCACTCTGCAGTCGTCGCAACCCGCGTTGTGAAAGCTGCCCGCTTCACTTGGGGTGTGATGCATTTATCGCCGGTGCTGTGCACGATTACCCGGGCAAGAAACCGAAACGTGATAAGCCGCAGAAACACGCGGTGCTCGCAATGCTAACTGACAATGCAGGCTGCGTGTTGTTGGAGAAGCGTCCTCCCCAGGGCATATGGGGCGGTTTGTACAGTTTCCCTGAGTTCGCGTCTGTTACGGAGGCCGAGCGCTGGTGTGCCGAGCTCACCGGCGGCGTCGCTCAGCAGTCGCGCACTTGGGCGGTGGTGAAGCACGGTTTCAGTCATTATGATTTTCATATGCAGCCGTTAAAGCTGGTTGTGAGCTCAGTAGCGGGGAAGGTAATGGATGCTGACCGCTGGCTCTGGTATAACACCGCTGCGCCGGCCGAGGTTGGGCTCGCTGCGCCGGTTAAGAAACTTCTTGAGTCATTTGGAGAACCTGCATGACCCGTACTGTGAAATGTGTGTATCTGGATAAAGAAGCAGCGGGGCTCACCCGTGTGCCGTATCCCGGTGATCTGGGCAAGCGCATTTATGACAATGTCTGTCAGGAAGCTTGGCAGGAGTGGCTTAAGCATCAGACTATGTTGATTAATGAGTATCGCCTCACGCCTATCGAACCGAAAGCCCGCAAATATCTCGAAGAAGAGATGGAAAAGTTCTTTTTCGGCGACGGCCCAACCGAGATTGCGGAATTCGTGCCGAAATAGACACTTAGCAAGGCTGCATGGGTTTAATCGCCCCCCAATAACGTTGGAGCACCGATAATTGGCGCTAAAGCCTTGACTCTGTAAGGGGCTGCGGCTTTAATAGCCGCGCTGTCATCGCACAGACCAGCAGATTTCCATTCGGAGTCGGCTGCACATAAATTTCGGCCAAGTAGCTCAGTTGGTAGAGCAGCGGATTGAAAATCCGCGTGTCGGTGGTTCGATTCCGCCCTTGGCCACCATTTTATTCAAAGACTTACGGCAACCCCTCTGGTTGCCGTTTTTCGTTTGGGCGGTTATCTGGGCATTCTTGAACGACATACCCAATAGCAGTGCCATGAACGTCTTTTTTGCTCGAAGGCTTCGCAAGCTAAGCCTATTGCCTATCTGCAATGCAGGAGTTCAAACCCATTAAGGGATAGAGTTGCCCTTAGGTATTACGGGTATGTCCTTTGGGTGCTTCTTTTTACGAAGTTTTATTGCCTTTTGCCCCATCCGTGAACAGGCATCTTTTGATGTGACCCAGCGGTTCCATAAATTGGTGGCGAGTAAAGATGCGCCCATAGTGAAAAATGCAGCGCCGCCTTTAATGGCCGTGCTGGCGGGGTCGAGCACTAACTGTGGTTTTGTCAGGCTACCACCCAATCTAACAAAAGGATTAACCAAGTCGCTTGCGCTAATACCAATACCCCGCAACGGTGTCGTGCGAAACCCGAGACTAAGTTTCTCGGTACGTAAATCGACACTTCCCGCTGCAACAATTGACAGCTTATCGGTTTGCACAATAATTCCAGGGGCTGTCCTCACGATGCCTTTAGTAATATCAAGGTACACAGCATCGCAGGATACTTCCGAATAGGTTTGTTTCTCTGCAAACGGATTCATCATCTGAACAATCTGAATAAATAAATCGCCAAACAGGAAATCAAGTTTGCCAATCGGCAGATAACCATTATCGCCTGTCATCCAAAAATAACCATTCAGCGCTGCCCCCAACTCAGCGATGCTATTGCCCTCACTGGTTAGTTTGGTAATTATATTTTGACGTGGCAGCTTGCTTGTTTCTGTCTCGGTAAGACCTCCGGCAGAAAAAGCCGCGTCAGTGGCAGCAGCATCAATCTCCACTTGAGGCGGCGTTTGTGTGGCATCGATGGTGAACTTGCCTTTTACGTTTCCATAGCGTGTGCTGCCCCAAATTACTGGAACATTAAGTACGCCATCGTTCAGTTTGCCGGCAAGACCAAGGTTAACAACGGTGCGATTTGCCAAAACGAACTCTTTGAACAAGATTCCGAAATCGGCATTCACCTTTTGCAGCAGGTCAAATTCAATGGGGGTTGCCGAAAGCATTTTTTTATCTGAGCTGTCTGAAGGCGGAGTTTTTTGTTGATCGCCGGTTGATGGATTATCTGCATCAGATGTCTCGGTTTGCTCGACTTTTTTCAGCAAATTATTCAAGTTGATATAGGTTGAGCTCAGCTTGGCGGCTATGCTGGGTGTGCCCTTCATATCGATTTCCATCACGCCTTTCAGGTTGCTGCCCTCAACATTGGCACTGAAATCGCGGACTTTAAGAGTATTTTCAAGGCCCGTCATGGTGGCCGAGATATCAAACTTGACCGGTTTGAAGCGCCAGACAGCGAAGCTTCCAAGGTCCGACAGCCGAGGACCATTTAACTGGAAAGAAATCTGTTGTGTTTCGACTTTCGGCAGGAGTTTCAATGAGCCGTTAATGTTTATTCGCGCATCGCCTAAACCGGCTTTAAACGTGTCAAATTCAATTACGCTATCGCCGAACGCGCCGACGGCGTTCAGAAAGTAGGCGCTAGCAGGGGGGGTGTAGCCATCAATAGGCGGTGCGGTTGCCCGAAGGTTCTGTCCTTTTGCCTTGATGTTGAACTTAAGGTTGTCTGGTTTCTCGGGCCATCCCGAAAATATGCTGCCGTTTAGCGTGTCATCGTTCAGCATTGCCGCAATATTGTTTAGCCCGATACCTTTTTCTGAAAGCTTGAACTGAGCACGCAGTGAATACCTTTTAGCCGGGATGTCTTTCATCTCGGCGAAGGCGAGAGTTTCAGCAAGGTTTTCGCCAGAGGCGAACAAGGCAGCATCGACGGTCGGTATTGATTTTCCGAACTGAACTGTGCCGCTGAAGCTTTGTTTGGCATTCTGCAGCATTGCGTTGCCGTTGCTGACCTTGAGCTGATTGTCGGTGTAGCCGAACTTGCCGGACAGTTGCCAGGACTCCGCCGGCATGGGCGTCTCACTTGGTGTCTGCAAAAACCTATTAATTGTTGTGCGAAGGTTTGCCCCTTCAGCAGAACCATCAAATTGAATATCCAGAGTGGGCGCAAACGTAATTTTCCCCGAACCTTTTGCCGAGTCTTTGTTTGCGGAGAGCTCGATTGAGTCCAGCCGCACTGCTTGTGTTTCTAGCGTAGCTGAGGCGATAAGCTTTAACGGCGTTGGGCCATCAAGTGAAATGTTGTAGAGACCGGCTAATTCACGCGTATCAGTACTGTTGATTTCTGTTTCGATGGAGCTGCCCAAAAAATTAGTCTTATCACTGATGCGACTGCTGAAGCTTGCCGTGCTGGTCCCCAAGTTGGCCGTGCCCTTAACGACATTAAGCGAGTCTTTATCTGCGGCTGATGCGGAGGCTGTCAGGTTGAAGGGTAGGTCTGGCAAACCTTTCAAGCCCGCGATAAGGCCTAGCATTTGGAGACTGTCGGCCCGGGCATTTAACTGCAGGTCGAAATCGCGAAATT
This sequence comes from Chromatiales bacterium, assembly GCA_018699155.1. Taxonomy (GTDB): domain Bacteria; phylum Pseudomonadota; class Gammaproteobacteria; order Steroidobacterales; genus JABIQA01. The sequence continues at coordinate 10,228 of JABIQA010000027.1, read as the reverse complement.
GCGGTAGTTTATGAGCCGTGCCTGAACCTTCAATGTTGATGCTTTTGGTGTGGGCTGAAAATTCACTCACCCTGAGACTGTCTTTAACCCGGTCTGCTTTTATGCTGATGGCGTAAGGACTCTCGGGCAAGTTATCGATGCCGGCAATCTGTCCCAACGCACGTGCACTGGGACCGGATGACTTGAACATTAGCTTAAGCGCACTGAGGTCTTTGAGGTCGGTAGTATGAAATAGCGCGTCAACCTTGAAGTCGCCTGCATTGCCAACTAGGTTCAAGTCGGTTTTTTCGCCTTGAGTTGTGAGCTTGCCTTTTATCTCGACCGGCCCGCTGGCTACTGCCGGTAATTTGAGAACCTTCAGTATTGTTTCGAGTTCTGGTGCGGTGTAGCTGAGTTCGATATTGGGTGACTCAAGGTGGGCCAGATTGCTGAAGCTCCCCGCGCTGTCTAGCCGGGCTTTTGTGCCATTAACCTGCAGTTGATAGTTAATCGCCCCGGCAACAAGCAGCTCAGGAAAAGGCCCTACTGTTCCGCGCAGCTTCAGGTTAAGGCTATCGATACGGGCATCGGCATTGACTGCTATTCCATTATTGTCGATCTCTATCTCATTCGCCTTGACGATGTCTAACACCAGTTCCTCAGGAAGTGATGGGTGCACAAAGCGCAGCTTCACATCGCTTAGGTGTGCATTCGATAAGGCCAGCATTATAGGGCGATGAGGGGCAGTGGAGCGCGGCGCGTTTGGGTTACCCATATCCCAGTTCATTTTGCCGTTGCGCCATTCGAACAGCAGCTCCCCACCTTTCACCTGAGCTTCATTGATGGTTAATGCGCCTTTAAACAGACTGAAGAGGTCAATCGCTACTTTGGCCTCATCGATACGCAACATATTTGGGCTGCTGCTCCAGGGCGGGTTTTCCCAGTTGATATTGGTTGCATCGATGGTGATCGTTTTACCTAGTGTGTAGTCGAAGTCACCGTTAATTCTCAACGTTCGCTGAGTTAGTTCGCTTACGGCATTTTCAATAAACGGTTTGAGTCGGACAGGGTCTGACAGATACCACAGGCCATAAGCTATAACTGCTGTGAGCGGCAGTAAAACGGACAGCAGTAAAATCTGCAGCCAGTGTATTTTTCGTCTATTTGGGAAGGTGCGGGTCATGAGGCGGTTTATTAGCGTTCCTGCTTTATTTCGGGACATTATACGGGCTGCGCTGCACTCATGCGGATTAAAAACTGCGGGGATATCCTCTCTATGCGCGATTGAATTGTGAGCGAGGCCCTCAGCTGCGCTGAAGCGCCCTTACGGCTAAAGATTGATGCTTATATCAACAGCAGAGGGGTTGTCGCCGCTGATGCTCAAGCCTTTGCGGTGCGCAACCCGCAGAAATATTCGCTGCTGCTTTAGAGAAGTTCAAGCACAGCATTGCGGTTGCACCGCACAGGTCGTGACACTTCTTCGTTGTGGCGGTAAAAATCGGTAGCTAGCGGGGTATTCGGCAGCATTCTAGAGCCAACGATGTTGGATGATGTCACCGAGGTGTTGTTGATGTAGGAGACTTTTTCGACCAAATAGATATTAAAATCTAGCGATTGCCCCAGCACTCCGTATCATTCGTTGCCTCACCTATTGGCGCGACACCACCAAACTTCTGCCCGACTTCATTCATTGCGAACAGAGTGCATTCTTCATCTGCGATCTGCCCTTCTCTGGCCGTTGCAGTAGCAACAAAGCCCATCGCATCTCCTTCAGTTATTGCAATATTGAAATGCTGATAGGTCGATATATCATTCATCCCTAACCCTGGCGGGGTGTCCGTTGTTTCGCCGATTAGGTTAGTGGTGTAGGTATTATTCTGCAGGTAATGTTTCTCCTGCGCAGAGGCTACCCTTAGCAGGGTTGTTTTTGCATCGACCCTGTTGGCTTTGAGTGTGTAGTTGCGGTAGGAAGGCACTGCAATAGACATGAGAATGCCGATCATAATAACCACGACCATTAACTCAACCAGGGTTGCACCCGAAGCCTTGTTGGAGAATTCGGCATTTTGATAATTCATGGTCTACAGTCCCTCCTCGGTCCAATAGGTTCGCTTTGGCGGCGGTGATTCCACATTTAGCGGGCAACCGAGGCCAGCACAAGCAAAGCTCTCACTTTGTTCCTTCGTGGAGCCATCAGGGTTGGTAATGGTTACTGTTTCTGTCATCAGATACACCGGAGAAGCGATGCCACCAAACTTTAGATCTGTCGCATAGTCACTAAAGTCATCGTAATCCTCAGACTCTGCAATCACATCGCCGTTAATTACAGGACGACCCCATGACAAGTTGATAGCATACAGTCTGTTGCTGCCTTTGCCCGCGGTGCAGGAATCAGCTGCTCCACCCGGTGCGAACGAAGAAAAGTAAACCACGCCATTAATGGTGAGGCTTTTACCCAGAACCTTTTCACCTGAAGCAAGGTTCATGCTCAAGCGCCAACCTGGAGAGCTTGCTGATACAGGGATAATGGGCTTGCTTGTGATGTCGGTTAACTGGCTGCGTACCACCGGATTATCATAGGTTGAATCATCCGATAGGATTGGCGTGTAGGGCTTGAAATCACGGATTGAGTAAAACTCTTCATCGATAACGCGATCCAATGGGTGAGCGCGATAGCCTGAGCCGATATTAAGCGCAAAGTAGCGGGTTTCACCCAGGGCGTCTTCAACCAGATCAACCTGGCTATAAAATCGGCGCAGGTCAGCCGCCGCGGGTGTGCCGCCCAGATCGGCACCACCTAATGTGGCGAGTATTCCACCGCTTGCGAATGTGGATAGAGCATTGCCATTAAAGAAGTCCATGCGCCACAAACGACCACCAGTATCACCAACATAAAGACGGTCAAGCAGGCCATCACGGTTAGTGTCTATGACTAACGGAGGTGCAGGAATGGAATGTTGCATATCCAGAACCAGATCATGCTCGGTACTGTTATTGCCGGCACTCCAAACCTTTACACCGGTAAGTAAATCGACCATGTACACCGCGTTGCCTACGGTATCTGTCGAATAGGTATCGGTATCCTGAATATCGTCGTAGCCACCACCGAAAATAGCAACTGCCGTCTCGGAACCAGAACCCATTTTTATGATCCCCATTTTTGGGCTTGACCATGTTTGACCGATGCCTGGAAATTCGCCGGTAGGGTCATCATTAATTTCCCAAAGCTTTACCGGGTTATTCTTGTTGGTAATATCCAGCGCAAAATAGCTGGAGCCACCGCGCCGCATGCTAAGTATCATAATTGCGCGTTCGCCGGCTCCTGTGAACCCAGGTAGGCCGTCATCATTCAGCACATAGATGGTGGGCTGACCATCAAGCATATAGGTTTTTATGGCGGTAACTTCATCGCTATACATCTCATGCATGCGGTCAAGCAATGACTCTGGGATATAAGACCAGAGTTCTACGCCAGTATCGGCATCAATGGCGTGGAGGTAACCATCATTGGTGGAAATATACACAACAATATCTGGGTTATTTTCGCTGAGTCCGTATGCGATAGGAGTAGGTCTTGCATGAAGGGGGTCACCCATTTGCCGACGAGTATCATTGATTATCGGATTGCCGCTGGCATCTTGGTTGTCGTTGGCATTTTGATAGTCCATGCCATTGAGCCAGTTAATAAGCACATCACGCCATAAAACTGGGGACCCATTAATATCAGTTGTGCCCGAAGGTTCGCCAAAAATACCTGCAGTGAGACTAGTGTTATCAATAGCAATTTTGTTCTGGGCCACAGCGATGTTGCCGCTGTTCAGGTCGGTATAAAGATTACGCGCACCGTACTCCGGAAGCTGCTCTGCTGCGCCACCAATGACGACGTCATCGCCATCGGGCAGGCTGCTCCAGAAACTCCACGCTGTGCTTTTAAAGAAACCGCTTTCCGGATTAACAGCGGTTTCGCCATCTTGACCTACGAATTCACCACCGGTGAAGGCGTAACGCTTCAGGTTACCAGGCCAATGTTTAAATCCATCAGGCTGAAATAAGCTGGTGTATACCGTGTTTAGTGTTTCAGTTCTATTAAAAGAATTGACCGGTACTGCAGGCGCGGTAAAGGTGGTGGAATCTTTCAAGATTTCGACCACGATTTTAGTGAGCGTTTCAGAAAGCTCAGCAGTATCATCAGCGCGGAAGTACTTGCCGCCACCTTTGCTTGCGGTATCTGCCAATAGCGGCAGATCGATATTAAAACCAATAGTATAGGTATTGATCGGCTCCCCATTCGTGAGCACGGGGGTGGTTGCGTAGTATTCCGCCAATTCATCCAGACACCTGCCATTACTATTATTGTGGTCATTGACACAGGACTTGCCAATCATGCTCTCTATGCTCGAAATAGAGCCCGTGTCTTTGGTTGGCTCACCATCGGTCAGATAAACAACGTAGTTTTTTTGGCATAGAAACTCAACCGGGCTTTCATACTGCGAAGAGTTAATGTCGTTGCCGGTGCGTGATTCAGCAACGCTGTCGTATTCATAGCCATCGCCGTACTGAACGCTATCGCCGTACATGTACCTGCCGAACTCATAGAAAGTTTCAGCGAGAGGTGTCCAGCCCCCATCGGTCAGGTTTGAAACGGCCGTGTTCATCTGTGCGGCATTAACTGCAATATCATTAATATCGATAAGTACAGGGCCACCGGCGTAGGAATTAAAACGCATTAGACCCACCTTTACGTCCTGCAAGGTGTTCAGCAGGTTAATAACCACATCCTGCACTGTTTCAAGCCGTGTTTTAGCTTGGGTGACGTCATTGGTCCAGTTCAGGACATTGCCAGACCAAAGGTAGTAGCTATTATTAAAATTAGGCTGATTTAGCTTCTGCGTTGAGTAAGGTCCATTGTTGCCGTTGCGGGCATACTTGTCATCATTCAGGGCTTCCCCATCGGGGGTGCGACCGTTGTTATCTCTCTGGTCATCTTTGCAATCGACTATATCTGGGATATTCCCAGTGCTGCGTAACTTCCTCCATTTATTCTTATTGGCGCGCCAGTATAGAAGTTGGCCTTCATAAAGCTGTCCGCTATCGAACATGGTTTCGGCTGCAAAGCAATTGTTCAGGCTGCGTTGAAATCGCCTCGGATTGGCTGCGCTACAATTGGGTGGGCTACTGGTTGTGGTGATGTAGATGGTATCTACATCACAGGCGCCGTTTTCATAGCGCGTGTCTTTATCGTAGTTGGCCTGCGTTTCTACCTCAGTGGCCATACTGCCGGAGGTGTCGATGATGAACATGATGTTTGGAAGAACGCCACCATCCGCATCTGGGTCTTCACCAGCAACGAAAATTTCAATATCATCTGCCAGCACAGGGGTTCCTGCTGAGATCACCGCAAGAGTTGCGCTAACGATAGCCCAGGCTAATTGCTTCCGCGCTTTATTCATCATTATTTCCTCACATTACTGGCCAGGCTGCCAGGCCGAGCTTTTGTTTTGCTTTGCGCGCCCGCGGGCGACGGTTTTTTTGCTAATAAGCTGCGCTTCAGTGACGGTCTGAGTATCGATGCGATAAAACACCATGACCATGGCATCACGGTTATCGATAAGTCGCATTTCTTTGGCAAAGCCTGCAAGGCTGATGACCTCACTGTTGCCGGATTCATCACGGATGACGAAGTTGGTAGTGTCGGGGGATGTTTTTAACCGCAGGCGGTCGCATTCATCGCACTGTTGTACAGTAAGTGAACCATTCTCACTGCTCGGTAGCGTGATCATCGCAGCATCCAACTCGAGTCCCTCATGGGTCTCGATGAGTGTGGCTTGTGCGGTTACGGATAAACCACATAAGCCTGCGATCAACGCAAACACCGCAGCGTTGCTCTTAAATGTTTTTATAGTCTTTTTCATTGCTTTCTCCGCAGGCATTTATTAGTTCGTAAAACAGTAATACCAACCCTGAGTATGGGTGGCTATACCGCCGCGGGCATCCGCATTGCCTGTTGACTCTGCAACAAAATGAAATGCCTTACTGTCATCCCATGAGCTGCCTTTACCCGGGCAGCCATCAATAGTTTCCACAAAACGGTTCGATGTACTGCGCGTGCCGCTCATGCCGACGATCTGTTCATTCACAATATCGCAGGCACCTTGGTTCTGTGGATTGATGCATGCCTTGTCATCCAGTGCTCGTGCCAGAAAGGTGTCATTAGCACTTTCGGCCAACTGAAATGCGTTGCTTGCTACCTGTGCGTTCCCGGCCATGGTCATTTGCAGCCGTGAAGTACTCATAACAGATATCGATAGCAGCGTAAGCACGGTGAGCAGCACCAGTGACGTAATAAGCGCTGCGCCCCTTGCGATTTTATGCTGCTGTAATTTATTCATAGGCTGGTGTATCCGTAAAATTAGCTTCTCGAGTTTCTTAAGAAAATAGTCTTGCTGCCTTCGATACGCCGATACGCATCTGCGGGTATATTGAATGTGCCGTCGGGCCGTGTGTAGGTTTTATTGTCTTCCAGTCCGAGTTCTTCATATTCTGAGCGGATAAGCATCCAGATTCGGACAGCTATAATCTTACTGTCCGCATCAAATGTGCCGTCAACCGGATCGATATATCGGTTTACTGAGCCATCGTCATTCAGGTCAAGGCCAAATTGAATCTGCATGTCTTCAACACCGGCGATGATTTCTTCATCAACCATGGTGATGCCGTTCAGTGTTCGGCGACGCAGAGACGGAGTATCGGCTACGTTGTTTGATGTTTGGGCGACATAATAGGTGTTGAAGACATAGTCAAAGGTGCCGTCAATATCAACTTCATTTGCGAAGTCTGCCGGTTCTGCACCATTGGAAAATAAGCGACTGATACTGCGGCTGCTTTTGATTTGTACCGTGTCTGCAGCTAAGGGGCGTGGGGCTGCAGAGCTGCGACGGATTTCCAATATATCGGTATTTTCCTGAATGGGATTATCAAAAGCACTGCAGTCAGCTAATTTTCTAGCATTGGCGGCGATATTGGCAGTGTTGCCCGCCTGAATATCATTTCTGGCTGTGATACCGACATAGGTGTCCAGCACCCATTCGCTGACATTGGCACCATCGCAGGTCACTACTATCTCATCGCTCTCAATATTCCCAGGATCGTTGTGCATCCCCCAGTAGCCGGCCAGGCGCACATCAGGCTCGAGCGTATCGAATGCGAATCTCAGGTTTTCCTGAATGCGCGATGTGCCTTCTATTGTTTTAAACGAGTACGCGCCTTGAGTGTAGACAGTGAACGCGCCCAGAATGAGAAACATCCCGATTGCCATGCTAACCATCGCTTCAACCAGCGTGAAGCCCAGCTGCTTTTGAGTATGGCCCATCATTGCTCTACCATCAGTCTGTAGGTTAGCGGTTCCGGAAAGCCGACTTCCGGCCAGCTCAGTTCAATGGTGTAGATTGTTGTTGCGCCCCCAGCCCCAAGTCCAACCGTGATGGTGCCATCGGCATCCGCTGGCAGATGGTCTGTAATATCGTTCTCCCAGTTGAGCTTGTCCTCTTGGGCAATCTCGTCAGATGAACATTGCTTATTGCCATTTAGGCAGCTGTTGTCTGCACCCGCATCGGCATAAGCTACTCCGCCGGCCGGGTTCGAGCGTATTCGATCTGCCATGTCTGCAGCGAGGTATACAGCCGTGGTTCGGTAAACTGCGGTGCGTCCTGATTTAAGGCCGTCGAAGAAGAGCGCGCCAATGCCGAGCATGCCTATAGATAAGACGAGCAGCGATACCACTGCTTCGAGCAATGTAAATCCCTGCGGTCGTATCAGATTTTTTTGCGGGCCATACATGTATCAGCTCCCTATATAGGCGCAGCCACCCAAAGGATTGTTTTGATTTTCAACAGCATCTTGCGTGCGGTGCATTTGTGGGCGACCTGTAGGACCAATATTGATCCAGCGGCCAGCTGAAATGCCAGCGCCGGTGTCTTTAACACCCCGGTCATCACATAACTGCAGGTTGAATATAGCGTTGTTGCCGTTTAGTTCCTGCATTGGGTAGCCGGTAGGCGCAAACACGATAAACTGCGGACTATTGATAATGCCATTGGCATCGCCGACGCGTAGGTCCATGGCTTCATTTATTGCCTGATGACTCTGTAAAACCATATCGCCATTTCCGCCATCAATGCTTAGGTTTGGCACTCCATCCCCATCGGCGTCAATGAAGACTATCCAGCCTTCCGCGAACGAGGCATTCGGATCGCAGCTGGGGTCGATAGCATCCCAATCTGGGCTGGGGCAAATCGACACAAAAGAGTTGCGCTTTATTGCCTCAGTTCTGGCGAGATGTAATGCGATATTAGCTTCGTTGATTGATGCCGCCATGCGATTGTTGGAAATAAACTGCGAGAACTGCGGAGCGCCGATAGACAGCAGAACAGACACCACAAAGAGTGTCGCTACGAGTTCAATTAGGCTAAGGCCTTTTTGTGGTCTTCGCATGGCTTGCAAACCTGCGTTATCTCTAGCTTTTAGGCATAAATTATAAGCCACGCTAGAGGACTGGAAGTGAGACTCGCATCACGTTTAATGCTGTCTGACGATGCGGGTGACATATTGTTAACACTCTACTCTGATTATGTCTCTCTAGTTGACTGATTGCGCAGTCTGTTGAGCTGCGACAGCCACTTAATTTATTTACATAATCAAATTATGAGCTTCTAAGTATTATATCTGCAAGCGCTCTGATAGCTATTCTGGCGCAAAGTTCCAATTCGGCACTTTCATCTCAACAGTGCGGATATCAACCCCAGATGCTGCCGCATTGGCGAGGCATATAGCGCTGACCAGGCCGGTTATGCTTAGCACCTCATGATGACGCGCTGCAAAATAACCTGGTTGCTCAAAAAAAGCGCCCGCAGACGTTTTATATCAGGTCGAAAATCGACTGCATGGTTTAAGCCACCCGATTCCACAGGGGTGCGGCCTAGGTGTTCTATCGGAACTGCCGGTTGAATCTGCTAAAGTGCGCCGACATATTTACTTTGCGCGAGAATTTTAATGACCACAGAAAATGAAGCGGAAGCCCCGCAGTTTGATACAGCTGACCTGTATCTCGAAGAAAGCTTTACTGACCGCAAAATCGGCACGATTCGGCGGATGACGCCGGTGACGGCTGACGGCGCGCCAGACCCCACACGCAAGCCTATTTATATGGGTCAGGCACAGGTAATGACTCCTGCGGGCGCACTGCCATTATCGTTTGAACTCGAGGCGGAGACTTTGACCGAGGCTTGTGCTGGTTTTGGTGAGGCGGCTCAAAAATCGGTTGAAGAAACTACAGCACGATTGGAAGAGATGCGTCGTGAGCAGGCATCTTCAATTTATGTTCCGGGGCAAGAGCAGGCAGCCCCTGGGAAGATTCAGTTTTAAGCTGAGTTGAGAGCAGGTATTAGAGCCCAATCAAAAAACGTCTAATGATGTCGATAACAGTGGCGTATTTGCTTGCCGGACTGATCAACAAGATCCAGTTCTCTTGTGTTTGCAACCAGGGCTAATTCCGCAGGCGTGATTTTTTCGATGACGCCTTCGACAATCAGCGGGTTTTGATCACTGCCGTTGCGGCGGGGCATGACGCGAGGAAGGCTCCGTGGTGTCTGCCACGGTGATAGGGTGAAGGTAGTATATACTCATCGCCTGTTTAGACCTGACCGGTCACTTGTTGGTGGCTAGCTATCAACCGAATAATTTAAGCGTTTAGTGCAAGCGATGTGTATACAAACACGCTGTGCACCAGTGTCTCTAGCAGCTTTAGTATCATCTGTCACTGTCAGGCGCTGTGTCGTAAATTGCTATTGCGGCTTTAATCTAACTTAGATGCTGAATTTTATAGGTGCGATTTTTGTTCCACCTTACAGTGTCGTTCAGACCCAATCTTCTTTGACTTTCGGTTACCGTATTCATGTCTGCATCAAGCTCTAAAAATGCCCGCACAGCCTTATTCGACTATTCGAAATACTGGGCTGAATGCATGGGCGTTGCCGGAATTTTACCAACCACCCGTGCCGAGATGGATGCCTTAGGTTGGGACTCCTGTGACGTTATTATTGTTACCGGCGATGCCTACGTTGATCATCCATCATTTGGTATGGCGGTTATAGGTCGTCTGCTTGAGGCGCAAGGTTTCAGGGTTGGCATTATCGCGCAGCCCGACTGGCAATCAAAACAGGCATTTATGCAGTTGGGAAAGCCGAATCTGTTT
>JABIQA010000028.1 GCA_018699155.1 Chromatiales bacterium | reverse complement strand
GTTTTGCCGTTGCCAGCAAATGCTGCCTTGCTCCCTGAAGACAGTGTTGATGTCATGTATCACTCCTACAGTGGCGGGGGCGTTGAGGTCGTAGGCCCCTCTATTTTGGTGCGTAAGTCTTTAGGCTCAAATACATCGTTCGAAGCAAATTATTACGTCGATGATATTACCAGTGCATCTATTGATGTTGTGACTCAAGGTAGCGCCTATACGGAGGACCGCAGAGAGGGCAGCTTGGCTGCTGACATTTTGTACGGAGACACTACCCTTAGTGTGGGCATCGCAAATAGTGAAGAGAATGATTATTCGGCATCGAACTATTGGTTTGGAGTCACGCAAGAGTTTTTCGGTGGATTGAGTACGGCTAGTTTTGGTTACGGACGTGCTTCTGATGAGGTTCGAAAAAATGGTACGCCTATGTTTAAGCAGGGTATCGAGCGCCGAAATTATCGACTGGGGTTTACTCAGGTACTGACAAAAAATGCATTGGTTGGCGCAACGTTTGAAACTATTACTGATGAAGGCTTTTTGAATAATCCTTACCGTTCGTATCGATTTCTTGATGCGGCATCCGTTATAGGCTACTCATATGCTCTTGAGATGTACCCGGGAACACGCACCAGTAATGCAGCATCTTTGCGCGGGCTTTATTTTCTGGAGCCGCACTCATCGGTTTATGCTAAGTATCGTTACTTTAGCGACGATTGGGAAATTAAGGCGCATGACATAGAGTTGGGTTATACCCGTGCTATTAGCAATTCATGGTTATTTGATGTGGGGTATCGTTACTACACGCAAACCGGCGCCGATTTTTTCAGTAATATGTTTGCCCGCAGAGATCAACAGAACTTTATGGGGCGCGATAAAGAGTTGAGTCCATTCGACAGTCACACATTGAGTTTTGGGTTTAGCTACCAGCCATTGCCGAATGGCTGGTGGCAGATAGAGAACGGCTCGGTTAATCTCTATTATGACCGCATCATGTCCAGCTACGATGAATACACCAATAACTCACCTGGCACGACGCTAGCTACAGAACAGTTGTTTGAGTTTGACGCCAATGTGGTCCGTGCCTATTTTTCTATTGGTTTCTAACTTTTCCCCACTATATGCTGCCTGATGGCTATGTCGACTAAATCTATTCGCGTGTTCTATGTTGTGTTCGTCGGGCTTTTAAGTTCGACGTCGGCTGGGGCCGAATGGCTGCGTGAAGCGCAGAGTAAGATGGGCACACAGGTTACCGTGACATTCTGGAATGGTGATTTAAGCTCGGCGGGTGTTGAACGTGGGCGCGAATTGATGCGCCTATCGATGGCGGAGTTCGACCGTATCGAAAATGCCATGAGCACCTATATTCCAGATACCGAGATGTGGAATATCAATGCCTATGCGGCTGATTATCCGGTAAAGGTTTCCGCCGAGTTAATGCAGTTGTTGCAGCGTGCATTGCAACTGTCGGAGACCACAAGCGGTGCTTTCGATATTACCTATGACGGCGTTGGCCACCTTTACGATTATCGTAATTCGGCCCGTCCTGATGCCAATATGATAGACGACCATTTGGGTGCGGTTAACTATAGCCATGTGCAACTCGATATGGCGCATAGTACTGTGCGTTTTCTGCGTCCGGGCGTACGAATTAACCTCGGCGGCATCGCAAAAGGGTATTCGGTAGAGCGGGTGATTGCTCTCTTGGATGAGCAGGGTATTGCTCATGCGAGTGCTACGGCTGGCGGCGATACGCGCATTCTCGGCGACCGGCGCGGTGTGCCCTGGATTATCGGTATTCGGCATCCGGATGAACCGGATGGCATTGTGACCCGCCTGCCCATTATTGATGAGGCTGTTTCTACATCCGGGGACTATGAGCGGTTTTTTATCGCGGATGGCGCCCGGTATCATCATATTCTCGACCCTGCTTCAGGGTTGCCGACGGAGGGCGTGCGCAGCGTCACTGTTCTTGGGCCGGATGGCACCATGACCGATGGTTTGTCGACCAGTGTATTTGTCCTTGGGGTTCCTGCAGGGCTGCATCAGATCGAGAGTATGCCAGCCTACGAGGCTGTGATTATTGATGATCAGGGGCAGTTGCATTACTCAAGTGGTTTGAGTGGCTACTGAATTATTCTGAAAAAAGTTCATCTTGCTCTCGGCTGGAGGCTTGAACATATAAAGCGTGACCTTGATCACGAGGAATGCCCTGTAATCAACATAAAATACTAGAGTTGTTGCTGGCACGATGCCCTTATTAATAGCCATAAACTGCTTCTGATTTATGGGCTGTTCCTGTTAGCATTGTTAGCATTGCGCGGCGCCTGGAATACTTTGTGTTAATCCGGTGGGCTATGGGTTCTCGTCTTTTTTTACTGCTGGTTTGAATTTTGCGGAATGTCATTGTCTGTTAATAAATGGGTGAGCATATTTGCGGTTGCACTAACCCTTGTGGCAGTTCGTGCTGACAGTGGCTTGCCTTCTGTGGGGGAATCACCTCCCGATTTTGCATTGGCTAGTAGTACCGGCGTTAACCTGCGTTTGAGTGAATATCGAGGTGAGATTGTATTGCTCAACTTCTGGGCTAGCTCGTGTCGTTCGTGTCGTGCCGAGTTGCTGCAGCTGAACAGTATTGTGGCGACAACCGCCAGCGGTGTTCGGGTGCTCAGCGTGAATATTGACGATAATCGGGCCAAGGTAGAGCAAGATCTTCGGGCACTAAAACTTGGTTTTCCTGTTATGTTTGACACCGAGCAGGCTGTAAGCAAGCTTTACGACCTGCCGACTTTACCAGTAACACTTTTTATTGATCAACTTGGGCGGCTGCGCTTCGTGCATCAGGGCTATAAAGCCGGTGATGAAAAAGTTTATAAAGATGAGCTCGCCAATTTATTGGCTGAGTGATGGATGATTCAATGAATATAATGACTTCGTTTTGGAGGCAGCTGATCGGATTATTTCTGGTGGTGATTCTGGTGACATCTGGATTTGCTCAGGAAGTCAAAACAGAAGCTGCGGCGCCGATTGACCAACAGGTCCAGGATCTTAAACGTTCGGTGTTAAACCTGAATCGTGAATTGTTTGTATTGGAAGAGGAGCTTTTGTTTCCTGCCAATACCCAGCTGATGCTGTTTTTGTCAATGGACGTGGGCAAGTATTTTGAACTTGATTCAGTTGAGGTAACGCTGGATGGCAAAGAGTTGAGTAGCTACCTGTATACCCCCCGCGAAACTGATGCGTTGCTGCGCGGTGGTGTCCAGCGTTTGTACATTGGCAATTTGAAGTCAGGTGAGCATGAGTTGGTGGCAGTATTTACCGGCAAGGGACCGTCCGGGCGTGATTATCGAAGGGCCGCAAGCCTTGGTTTCGAGAAAACTCTGGGCGCAAAGTTTGTTGAGCTTAAAATTTCCGACCGTGACAGTTCTCAACAACCGGAATTCGTAATCAGGGAGTGGGAGTAAGCCCCGGTGCGCAGTCTGGCCCGCAAACTATCGCTGGTTGCCGCCATTATTGGCAGCGGGCAGCTGTGCGCTGCGGAAGTAACCCCCCGTGCTGGTGTGGTTATCGAGGACCTGTCATACGGTCAGGTGCTGTATGAGTATTACAAACAAGACTATTTCTCTGCTTTAACAACATTGCTTGTCGAAGAGCATTTTGCCCGCATAAATGAGCACGCTACCGAAGCGGAATTACTCCGTGGCGGCCTATTACTGTCGTATGGCTTGCATAGCGATGCTGCAGAAATATTTGAATTATTGCTCGGGAATGACATGGCGCCGACTCTTGTTGAGGATGGCAAGGCTCTGTTTGCTGAACAAGAGCTTCGAGGCAGGGCTTGGTTTTTTTTAGGCAAAGTACTATTTCAGCGCGGTTACACAAGTGAGGCTGCGGAAGCATTGCGGTATTCCGGTGACAAATTACCGGATCACCAGAGCGCCGAGCGCGACGCATTGTTGTCGCAGGCTTATATGGAATTGGGCGAGCTGGGTAAAGCAGAGCAAATAGTTGATGCCTGGGAGTCTGTTGACGACTGGGGAAATTACGCTCGATACAACCTCGGGGTTGCTCTGGTAAAAGCGAACCGGGTCAATGAGGCAGGGGTATATCTGGATGCAGTAGGCACTATAAAAGCCTCCAGTGAAGAAATGTTGGCTTTGCGTGACCGTGCGAATCTTGCTTTGGGCTTTGTCTGGTTGCGTCAGGAAGACGGTGCGCAGGCGAAGGTGGCTTTAGAACGAATTCGTTTGGCGGGCCCGTTTTCGAATTCGGCATTGTTAGGCTATGGCTGGGCGGAGGCTGCTCAGGGTAACTACCGTGGCGCGCTGGTGCCATGGCTCGAATTGCGTGACCGTAAGGCAATTGATCCGGCATCCCAGGAATCAGTGCTGGCTATTCCATATGCCTATCGACAGCTGGGTGCGAATCAGCAGGCGGTTGAGAGCTATACCGCGGCTATTCAAATTTACGATGACGAGATTGGTCGCTTGGATCGGGCGATTGTTGTTGCGCGTCAGGGCGAGCTGATGAAGCAGCTACTTACCGAAGATATTTCCGATTTCAGTCGTGTCAGCTGGAGCCTGAGTTCATTACCTGATACTGCCGAGGCTCGTTATTTGTACGAGGTTATTGCGAGCAATCGGTTTCAAACAGGGCTGCGTAACTATCGCGACCTGCTCATGCTGGCATCTCATTTGCGTGACTGGCAGGCGCGTCTCGGCATCTATGGCGATATCGTAGATTCCCGAATGGCTGCCTATGCCATCGCATTGGAGCGCTTGCCTGATGGGCTTTATGCCGAGCAGATTGCTGCTCATCGCAGCACTTATGAGGGCGTTGCAGAGACAGTATCAGCAGCGGAAAATAGCTACGGTTCTGCAGTGTTTGCTTCTGCAAAAGAGTCGGCGGTATTGCAGCGTATTGATGCATTAGAAAACTCTCCTGAATGGGCCATGGCGAGTGCAGATGCGCAGGAGAAGTTACAGCTCTTTAAGGGTGTATTGTCATGGGATATGGACAGTGACTTTAAGCTTCAGCTATGGCAGCAGCAGGGCCAGCTATCAGAGTTGGGTACGATTATTGAAGATTCTGAAAATACGCGTGCGCGATTGGTTCAACGGTTAACTGCAACCCCTCTTTTGTTAGAAGACTATGCGGAGCGCGCACGTATGCTGGCGCCGCAGGTTGAGCAGTTGATCGATGAGGTTGCTGTCGTGTCTTCATTGCAGATAAGCGAGTTGGGCGAGGTTGCCGCAGAAGAGTTGGTGGATCAGCGTGAGCGGCTGTTGCAGTATCGCGCTCAGGCTCGATTTGCCCAAGCAGCCATTTTTGATAGCGTTTCCGCATCAACGGAGCTTGCAGAGTGAGTTCGCATTTTCATATGCCTGCATCGTCGAAGCTGCTGATCCTCTTGATTTTAGTATCGGGCATCGCATCTGCCTGGCCCGGCAAAAAAGACCCGGCGACACTGAAAAGTTTATCGGGCAAGGCGCCTGAAGTGCGTATCGCCGATCCGGATCCGGTGTCTACGTCAAAGAAACTGAATGCTTACAAAAGTTATCTGGCTGAAGGCACTAACGACTCCGTATTACGTGCCGAATCTATGCGGCGGCAGGCAGATCTTTATATGGAGATCGCTGAGGAGCGCAGTGTCGATTCCGGCGGAACGCTTTACAACGACGTCGATCAGTTGGCAGCTATTCGTATCTACAATGATATTCGTATCCAGTATCCTGATTATGATGGCATGGAAGCGGTGCTGTATCAGCTGTCCAAAGCTTATGAAAATGTGGGTGAGCAGGACAACGTGCTGATTACTCTGAACGAATTCGTTCGTCGCTGGCCAAACAGTCAGTTTATTGCCGAATCGCAATTTCGGCGTGGTGAGATTTTATTTATCCAAAAGAATTATACGGGCGCTGAGGCCGCTTACGCCGTTGTAATAACACAGGGCGATAGTTCCCGTTTTTACGAGCAATCGTTGTACAAGCATGGGTGGAGTTGCTTTAAACAGGGCTTCTATCCCGAAGGCATTGAATCGTTCCTGACACTCATGGATCGGAAACTTGGCGGTTACTCTGAAGCGGAATCGTTAGCTGTTATTGAGAACCTATCGCGTGCCGATCGTGAATTGTTTGAGGACACTCTGCGCGTCATGAGCATTGCGTTTTCGTATGAAGACGGTCCGGATTCGATTCGCAGTTATGTGGCATCACACAATAGTTCGGGATATGCGTACTTTTTGTATCAGGGGCTGGCAGAGTTGTATCTGGAGAAAGAGCGTTACATCGATGCGGCGAGTGTATATGAGGCGTTTGCTATCGATTACCCTGCGCACTATGAGGCACCGGTATTTCAGAGTCTGGCTATTGCTGCGTATCGCACCGCTGGCTTTCCCAGTCTGGTGCTTGAGAGCAAGATGGCCTATGTCGGCACCTATGGACTTACTGCAGACTACTGGGTTCACTGGCAGCCGGAAGCCCGGCCTGAGGTTATTGCCGAGTTAAAGGTAAACCTCAGTGATCTCGCACAGTATCAACATTCCAGAGCTCAGCAGGGTAATGATGCAGAAGCTTATGTGGCAGCAGCATTGTGGTATCGCACTTATATTGATCACTTTCCGGATGACCCTGAGGTGGTTGAGCGCATCTTCCTGCTTGGTGAGGTGCTGACTGAATCAGCTCAGCCGAAAGCTGCAATTGCTGCATATCAGGCTGCAGCGTATGACTATCCCGGTTTCTCGAAGGCCGCCGAGGCAGGCTTCGCCTCAATTCTGGCGGCCCGTATGTATCGCGATACTTTACCTGTTGAAGAGCAGGCGTCCTGGGATGAGCAGCAGATCATGGACGACCTATATTTCACTAATAAGTATCCAGATAACCCCGAGTCGAGTGCGTTGCTCGTGGCCGTGTCAGAGCAGCTGTTTGAACGTGGTCGATTTACTGCAGCCAGTATTGTTGCCCGCGAGCTGTTGAGCAGGAAGCCAATGGCAAGCAATGAATTTCAGTTGGTATCTTGGCGGGTGGTCGCATTGGCGCGCTTTGATCAGGGTTCATACGCGTATGCCGAGCAAGCCTATTTGAAGTTGGCCAGCTATGATATTTCTGATGAAGAACGTCTTGAGGTGCAGGAGCGAATTGCGGCTTCAATTTTCCGTCAGGCCGAGGCCGCACAGCTCGCGGGCGATGTCGATTTGGCGGTAGCTGATTATCTGCGTATTGCTGACAGCTCCGATATTAAGCCTGTCGCAGTGTTTGATGCAGCAACCTTATTGATTGTTAGTGAACGCTGGTCAGAATCGATTGTGATATTGCAGCAGTTCCGCGACCAGTATCCGGAGCACTCGTTTAGCAACGAAGTATCACAGAAAATGGCGTATTCCTATTTGCAGGCAGGAATGTTGTTGGCTGCGGCAGCTGAGTTTGAAAGTTTGTCAGCAAATGCTGACTTGAGCGCTGAAACGCGGCGCGAATCACTGTGGCAGGCAGCGGAGTTGTATCAGAATAACAATCAGCTTTCCGCAGCCAAGCGCACTTACCGCCAGTTTGTGAATGAGTTTCCTGAACCGATGAGTGAATCGTTGGAGGCTCGTTTCCGCTTGTCGAATATTGAATTGCAGTTGCACGATGGTGCAGGGCGAGATGCGGTGTTGAGGGAGATTATTGCCGAAGATGCTGCGGCTGGCAGTCAGCGCAGTGACCGCAGCCGGTATCTGGCGGCAAAGGCTTCACTTGAATTGGCTGAACCCTACTGGGAACGTTTTGAATTGGCCAAACTAAATGCCCCCTTGCAGGTGAGCATGAAAGTTAAGAAAGCCCGTATGGAAGAGGCGCTTGATGCGTATAACGCTGCTGCAGTATATGGTGTTGCTGAGGTCACGACAGTTGCCACTTATCAGGTTGCAGAAATCTATTATCAATTGAGTAAGGACCTGATGACCTCAGAGAAACCGGCTGGCCTGAATAATGATGAACTGGAGCAGTACGATATTTTGCTCGAAGAACAGGCATTTCCGTTCGAAGAACAGGCTATCGAGATTTATGAGGTAAATGTGCAGCGCGCTGCTAACGGTGTATATGACCAGGCGGTTAAAGGCAGCTATGCTCGCTTAGCCGAGTTGATGCCCGGGCGTTACTCCAGATCAGAAAGGACTGAGAGCTATGCTTCGCTTACTGATTAACAGTGTATGTATAGGGCTAGCACTTGCAATAATGAGTGGGTGCAGTGGGTTGCAGCGAGACACTTCTAAGGCAGCGGATGCCAGCCTGAATGTTCCTCCAGCGGTGCTGCGCAGCTATCAGCAAGCCTTGGATGAAATGCGCAACGGTAAAGACGGCCTCGCTATTGCTGCGTTCGAAGCATTTATTATTGAGTATCCCGATTATTCGGCAGCCTATCTGAACCTGGCGAAATTACAGTTACGCACTGATCAGGCGGATGCCGCCATAGCGACGCTAGAGACCGCAATGCTCGTTGAACCGAGCTATGCTCCAGCCTACAATCAGTTGGGTATTATTTACCGTGAGCAGGGTCAATTTGAATCCGCTGATACCGCATATCGTGCCGCTATTGCCGCTAACCCAGAGTACGCCTTGGCGTATCTGAATCTCGGCGTTTTGAACGATTTATATCTGCAGCAACCTCAGGTCGCGCTGGTTTATTATCAGCAGTATCGCGACAGGTTGCCGGCAGATGCGGATACGGCGTCGCTGGATCGCTGGATAGCAGATCTGCAGCGTCGCACGGCCAGTGCTGATTCAGGAGAGCTTAAGCAATGATGATGCATCGATTATTAGCCATATTGGTTTGTGTGGCGTGTGGCTTACTGCCGCTCGCACAGGCTCAAGAGGCTGCGCGAGCAGAGACCACTGAAGCGAAGCCAGCGAGTCGGCAGGTTGATAAGCTTGAGCTCGGGTCTACAGTTATTAAGGGTAATGCAGAGCTGCCGAAGGTCCTTTATATTGTGCCATGGCAGAGTGCCGGGCCAGGTGATTTAGATGGCCGCGCGATGAACAGTCTGCTCGATCAAGTACTCGCACCCGTAGACCGTGACGTGTTTCTTAGACATGTAGACTATTATGGGCAATTGTCCATATCTCCGGTAACGGATGGCGCAACAAATTAAGATTTTTACGGAAAGGAGGCTTTAGGGCCATGGAAATTTACAGCAGCATCGTCGGCTTTTTCCAGAACGGCGGGTTTTTTATGTACCCGGTTATTCTGGTTCTGGCTGCAGGACTGGCAATAGCCGTTGAGCGGTATATGTATCTCTCAACGACTCAGACCAGAAGTAACGCTTTGTGGAAGGAAGTGACCCCTTTCATTAAGGATGGTGAGTACGTTGAAGCGGAAGCAATAACCAGTGAGTCAAAGTCAGCACTGGGTACGATTCTAACTTACGGCCTGAACCGGATTAAAACCGCACGTCGACGGGATGACATCGAGAGGTCGATGGAAGAAAGCTTGATGGAAGTTATGCCGCAGTTGGAGAAGCGCACACATTATCTTGCGACCTTTGCCAACATCGCCACGTTGCTTGGGCTGCTCGGAACCATTATTGGTTTGATTCGTGCCTTTACGGCCGTTTCCGGTGCAAACCCTGCGGAGAAGGCTGATCTTCTGTCTGCCAGTATTTCGGTTGCCATGAATACAACCGCATTTGGTTTGATCGTTGCTATTCCATTGCTGCTGATGCATGCCGTTTTGCAGACAAAGACCACTGAAATTATCGATAGTCTGGAAATGGCTTCAGTGAAATTTCTGAACACGGTGGGTGAACGCCGGGCTGATGGCGATTCATGAGTCATCGTCGGGCAGCGCGTCGTAACAAGGAAGCTGAAGAGCTGAATATCACCACTTTCATGAATTTGATGGTGATTTTAGTTCCGTTCCTGCTGATTACGGCGGTGTTTTCAAGACTTGCGATTGTCGAATTGGATTTGCCGTTGGCACAATCCGAGGCATCGGGTAAACCGCCAGAATTCTCGCTGGAAGTGATTGTGCGCAGGGATTCTATTGAGGTTGGTGACCGTAATCGTGGCTCGTTAACAGTGTTGCCCAAGCTTAATAATGAATATGATTATGCCGGTCTAACCAATTATCTAAAACGCGTAAAGATCACCTACCCTGATCGACTCGATGCTGCTCTGCTGCTGGAGCCTGATGTTGAGTATGACGTATTAGTGCAGGTTATTGATGCGACTCGGTCGTACCCGGAAGTAGTCGCTGGTGATGTCATTTATGGTGAGTTGTTTCCTGAAGTCTCCATTGGCGATGCACCGGTTTTGACCGGGAATTAAGTGAGGATAGTTTCACGATGATGTCACGACGCGCAAAGCGGATGGAGAAACGGCTAAACAAGGCGAAAAGCCCTGGTCTGAACCTGATCTCGTTGATGGATATCTTTACGATCCTTGTGTTCTTCCTGCTGGTGAACTCTTCGGATGTTGAGGTATTGCCAAACGCAAAGGATATTCAGCTACCTGAGTCTGTCGCGGAAGCGAAGGCCCGTGAAAGCGTTGTGATCATGGTCAATGCGGATTACATATTAGTGCAGGGTCGGCGTGTTGCCGACACCGCCGATGTGATGGCTCAGCCAGGTGTTGTTATTCCGGAAGTCGAAAATGAGTTGCGACGCCAGACCGAAAAGCTGCTGGTTAAGGACGATGAAAGCGCGGAAATCGAAAGCCGTGAAGTCACTATTATGGGTGACAAAGGTTTGCCGTATCAGCTCTTGAAGCGAGTCATGGCGAGTTGTACGGCTGCTGATTACGGTCGGGTATCCCTAGCGATTGTGCAAAAGGGTCCTGCCGATGCAGCCACCCTTGGAGCAGCGCAATGAGTCGGCAGGATGCTCTGTTTATGCATTACCGATCCTATTCGTTGCCATGGGAAGTGGCGGCAGAGCAAGAAAAGACCTTTGCTAAGGTTTGGCAGCGAACCATTATCGCTGCATTGCTGTTCGCCATAATTGTTCCCTGGCTGCCGCTACCTGATGTGGATATCGACAAACAGGAAGAAATCCCCGAACGCTTTGCCCGCCTGCTCATTGAGAAGAAGGTTGAGCCACCGCCTAAGCCTATTGATATCCCGGTAGAGTCCGAGGCGCCAAAGCCTGCGGAAACCGTGACAGAAACCCCGCAAGAGACACCCAAGCCAGTTCCGCCCAAACAGACCAAAGCCGATGCTCGCAAAAAAGCATCGCGTGCAGGCTTAATGGCATTTTCAGCAGACCTTGCGGATCTGCGGAGCAATAATGCGGTTTCTGCGGTTGTGAAAGATCAGCCCCTTACTGGTGTTGCCGGTGAAGCAAAGCGAAGTGAGCGCTCGATGATTTCGTCTTCGGTGGGCAAGAGCAGTGGCGGCATTAGTACTGCAGCGATGAGTCGCAATACCGGCGGTTCGGGAATTGGCGGCCGTGATACGACTCAGGTGGGTAGCCCTATTGAAGGCTTTGGCAGTTCGGTAGGGTCGGGCGGTGATGGCGGTGGTTCGGTTCCATCGCGCAGCCGAGAAGAAATCGAGATGGTGTTTGATCAGAACAAAGGTGCCATCTACGCGTTGTATACCCGCTCGCTGCGCAAGGATCCAGGGCTGCAAGGCAAGGTCGTGTTGCGTATGACCATTGAGCCTAGCGGCGAAGTATCTATGGTGGAGATCGTATCCAGCGAACTGGGTGATCCAGAGCTTGAGCGTAAGTTAGTGCAGCGTATTAAGATGTTCCGCTTTGATGATAAAGATGTCGCGCGTCTAACCACGACCAAGCCGATTGATTTCTTCCCAACTTAGCCTTCGCTGCAGGAAGACCCGAACTTAAAGCAGCTGTAGCAGCGATGATGCGTGAGCATAGCGCGTTTTTTTGATGCTTCATTAAGGCTGCCTCCCTGATCGTAGCGCTGGTCATCATCTACTAGCGTGCATGCATATACGCGCATGGCCCCGTTCTTCTTGATTACCATTTTGCTGAATGAGCACATGAACTCGTTCCGTGTTGTGGCCGTTTGGTATGTCGTCATGCAGTTTTCAGTTACGTCGGGTACCTTGGGTGCGGAATCGGGAATGCCGAAATCGGGAAAGCTGACTATTCTTGTATCGAGATCAATGCGCTCATTTGTCAACAGCTGCCGGTAGGCGGTTTCGGCCAGTGCGCTGTCTTCGTCCGCTGACATTTGTCTTGCCACCGACACGTCGAAGCCGAGTGCCCGTAACTCTCTGACGCATTGTAATGCCTGCCTATAAGAGCCAGCACCACGGCCAGCGTCATGCTGCATCTCATTGGGGTAATCAATACTTATACGAAAGCTCACTGGGTAAGCGCAGTTTTTAAGGGGGGTAATTTGCTGCAGGCGCTTCAACACCGGGTCTGTGCCATTGGTTAATACAAGGCAGGGACGGTGGCTGGCTGCATAGTCCAGGATATTGACGAAGTCTTTGACGATGAAAGGTTCGCCCCCGGTAAACGAAAACTTTTCAACGCCCAGTTCCACAGCTTCATCGATGAACGGTCTGGCATCATTGAGTGTGATTCGCTGCAGACGGTTGTCTCCGGGCTTGGAGCCTTCAAGACAAAACGGACAGGCCAGATTGCAGGCTGTGCCGGTATGAAACCACAGTTCCTTCAAGCTTCCGGCATCTATGTAGCCGCGAGGCTCATTTGTCTCGGTATGGGTCCATAAATTTATTGATTCTGTAGATGTCATAGTGGCAGCTTATTGTCGGGTGTAGCTTTTTGAGAGACTTTCCGGTGAGGCGCCCGCAAGGTAGCGAATAACCAGCCAACGATTGTGCAGCGTGCGTTTAATCCAGCCATCCTTTTGCCAGCGACGGGTTGAAACGCCGATGGGTGTGTTAAGCATCGCAAAGCGAGTATGTCGTTTAAGGTATTTGATCAATGGCACCTCCTCAAAAAGGGGCGTGTGTGCGAAACCGCCGCTGCCGATGTAGGTTTGCAGCTTTACAAAAAGGCCCTGATCGCCATAGGCAACAAAATGCTTTGCCCGCCAATTGATGATTCTTTCGAGCAGGTATTTGCCCGCGGAGCCTGGGCCTGAGAATTGGAAGCGAAAACAGCCGGCATCATATTGAAGGAGATGCTTGCGGATGTCGTCTATCGCAGTTTTTGCAGGTTTTGCATCGGCATGCAGGAACCAAAGGTTTCCGCTTTTGAAGTAGCGAGCGCCGGCATCGAGTCGGGTGCCGCGGTTGTTGGGGTTGCTTTGGTAGTGAATACCGAGTTGATTGCAAGCCTCTGCCAGCGGGTTGTTATGCTCATGGTCAATAATCAGGACCTGATCTGTCCCCTGGGAGATAAGTGCTTCGCTTAATGCTAATGCCACCTCATCATCGTGTTTCACCGGTATTACCGCACAAACATCAGGAAGTATTTTTTTAAGTCGCATTAGCAGTTGTTGCTGGTTGTTGCGTGTGTCTTGTTTGAGGCTGCGGCGCAGTCGCAGCAAATCATCGAGGGTGTCTACATCAGCGGACACTGGCATTTTCATGACGCTCAGCCCTTCTTTCAGGCACGCCTCCTCAAGCGCTTCGCAGAGCTTGTTTGTGCCCCACGGTAAGTGCTCTAGTGCAGGCCAATTGCAGCGGGTGCCAAGCAGCGTTACACCACCGTCCTCTGCCGGTGCCAGCACTGCATCGTAGTGTTCGAGTTGCTCCGCCGCTATCCGGTAAAAGGTTTCGCTGAGTTCGGGTGCATCACTGCCCAGATACAGCCGCGGCCCCCTATGTTGTGAACACAGTGTTAGGTCGACTGATTGGAATCGGGCGCCAAAGCTTCCGCCAGGCTGCGCAAGTTTGATGTGCTCGCGAGACAGTGCATCGTGAGTGTCGGAATCGATTGATGGGTCAGCCAATGCAAGCGCAGCTGGCCCTGGCCAGCGATTAAGCACAGCGAGTGCAGCGGCATACATTTCACTGTTAATAGCATGAGCTGCTGTATTGCCGAGCTCTTCAGCAATGCGGCTTTTGCCAGAGCCGGCATGAGGCTCGCGGGCAAAGAGCACCAGCAGTGTCTCAGCTATTGCGGCGTCAGCCATGATTTGGGGCCGTTGGCAGTTGTTCGATGCTGTAGCAGAGAGTAATGTCACTTTCTATAATGATGATATTTTTCCTCCGCCAATTGCAGGCGTCCTTGTAAAGCTAAAACGATCAGAATGTGATGACAATATGACTACTAAAGATAGTAACCAATCCGCTTCTTGTTGTGAGCCTGATTTGCACCAGGAGGTCCAACGTTATTACGGTGAAGTGCTTGCGTCCACAGATGATCTGAAGACCAGCGCTTGTTGCACGGTTGTGCAACCAGCCGATCACGTGAAAGAGGCGCTCGCACAAATCCACGATGATGTGATGGCCCGCTATTACGGTTGTGGTCTGGCTCTGCCAGAGGCGCTCACCGGTTTACGAGTTCTGGATCTGGGCTGTGGTGCTGGCCGTGATGTCTATCTGCTGTCCCGATTAGTCGGCGAACAGGGCAGCGTCGTTGGGGTCGACATGACTTTGGCTCAGCTCGATGTTGCTCGCCGGTATCAGGATTATCACCGTGAACGCTTTGCGTACTCATTGTCGAATGTTGAGTTTTTTGAGGGGAACATCGAGAAACTGGATGAACTGCCACTGACTGCGGGTAGCTTTGACGCGGTTATTTCCAATTGTGTGATTAATCTTGCTATTGATAAGGCAGCGGTGCTGAGCAGTGCCCATGATCTGTTGCGTGACGGCGGTGAGCTGTATTTCGCTGATGTGTATGCGGATCGTCGTGTTCCCGCTGAGCTAACCAGTGACCCGGTTCTTTACGGGGAGTGTCTCTCGGGTGCTTTGTATTGGCAGGACTTTATCGCGTTGGCCCGTGAGGCCGGATTTGCAGAGCCGTTGCTGGTTGAGAGTCATACCATTGATATTGAAGATCCTGAAATAGCGCAAAAAACGGGCGACATACGATTTTGCTCCGCCACATATCGGCTATTTAAGCTTTCCGGTGCTGAAAATCGCCCCGAAGATTATGGGCATCAGGTGATCTATCGTGGTGGTCTTTCTGAGCAGCCAGAGCTGCTTGATTTTGCAATGGATTTGAGCTTTCCACGGGATAAGGCGGTGTCGGTCAGTGCGAATATTGCGAAAATGATTGATGCCTCCCGATTCTCATCATTTTTTCAGGTTATCGGGGATAATCGACCCCATTTAGGGTCATTTAAGGGCTTAATGTACGAAGATCCTTTCGAGTCTATCCCGGCAGACAATGTTTCTGGCGGATGTTGTTAGCTCCCATAGGGTTTCGGCCTGGTGGGTAGGTGGGCTTTCCTGTTAATTTATAAGCGATTGTTTATAAATGATAAATTCCTATATGGGTAAATGGTATAAGGCTGCTCCCGGCGGCCGTGATTAGAACCCTTCGGTTAAATAGGGCTACAAGCCGCCCTGCGCTCCTATATAATTGGAATCGTTCTTATTGCTGTGATATCCGACTCAGCGCAGGCGAGCACTGCTCACCGCAAGACAAAAAACAATTGCACGAGTCGGGATAATGCATTCATTTGGTTTTTGATCATCTTTACGAGATCCGATTCCGTTATAAATTCGTTCTATTTCTTGTTAGTCGAGTCATTGAATGCATCAGTCGCCTATTTAGGTTTCTCAGCATGAGCGTTTTTTTATGTCCGGCATCCTGCTTAGTAGCTCTGCCACGGTCTTCTGTCGGGGTTGACCTTACGGCCAGATTTGCAGGTTGCCGGACGCCTAAAAGCTATACTCCAAGGCTCTTACTGTCTTTCTTTCTTTGAATTTAGCCTGACCGGTCGTGTCGTTACGCCAACCGATGAATTCCACTATTCGATATCGTGCAGCAGCCTCAGTGTTGCTGATTCGCGACTGCATCGCTGCAGACTGCGGCATTGAAGTTTTAATGTTGCAGCGCCCGGGCGGCATATCGTTTGCTCATTCGTGGGTGTTTCCCGGCGGATGTCTTGAGTCGCAGGATAAATCGTCACAGTGGCATGCGCATATCTTTGGGCTCACGCCTGAAGAGATGGCAGTCCAGTTGCAGTTGGCTAAAGACCCTCATTCGTGGTGGCTGGCTGCGGTTCGTGAATTATTCGAAGAAGCCGGTATTTTGCTGGCAGAAACTAGATTGTCGGAAGATGAACTCGCAATTGCCCGGGCCCAACTATTGGCGGGTACCAGTGATTTTCTCAGTTTGGCACAGGAGCATCACTGGCAGTTTGACCTGTCTGCGTTGGTTTACCAGAGCTTCTGGATTGCACCGGAATGGGTAGCAGCACGATACGCGACACGCTTCTTTGTGGCGCCAATGCCGGCCGGCCAGCAGGCATCTCCTGATGGCACCGAAGCGATTGCCTTGCAATGGCTTCGCCCCTCTGAGGGTATTGCCCGGCAAGAAGCGCTCAAGTTGCCTCGCCCCACATTGGAGAATTTGAAGCTGTTGAGTCAGTTTGAATCGGTGGCAGATGCTCTATCTTCTTTAGCGGAAGGTGATAAGTCTTTAATGCCGGCAATCTGGCCGAGTAAGGCGTCCGGTGAAGTGCAACTAAGCGAGGTTTCTCAGTGCCTTGATGCATTGGATATTGTCTTTGAAGACGATGCTGCTGGCGCGGAGTAGATACCATAATGACTGAACCATCATTGCGTTGTATTACGGCCACTAATGCTGGAGTTATGACCGGTGCTGGTACCAATACCTACCTATTAGCAGGCGGCAGTATTGTTATTGACCCGGGGCCGAAAGACCCTGCACATACTGAACACTTGGTTAATCTTGCTGCAGGCAATTTGAAATGGATTTTAGTAACGCACACTCATCGTGATCACTCGCCTGGGGCGTTGTTACTGGCACAAGAAACCGGTGCGACCATTGTGGGGATGCCTGCGCCAGTCGGGGAGAATCAGGATCAGTTATTTGTGCCCGGTTGGGTACCTGTGCACGATGAATTGCTGGAATTGGGGAATTATATGCTGCAAGCAATTCACACTCCCGGTCATGCTTCCAACCATCTGTGTTATCGGGATGTGCAGAGCGGCATTTTGTTTAGCGGCGACCATATAAACCAGGGTACAACTGTAGTGATTGCTCCACCGGACGGTTCGATGCAGCAGTATCTCGATTCACTGGAATTGCTGCATCATTACCCTATCCGTGCTATCGCGCCGGGTCATGGTTCAATGATCAAAGAGCCTACCCGCGCTATCGATAGCCTCATCCGGCATCGTTTGCAGCGCGAACTCAAAACTTTGCGCCATCTTCGTGAATTAAGTGCTGATAGAGGTGTGTCTCTGGATATTCTGTTGTCGCGGGTTTATAGCGATGTGCCGCAGT
This sequence comes from Chromatiales bacterium, assembly GCA_018699155.1. Lineage (GTDB taxonomy): Bacteria > Pseudomonadota > Gammaproteobacteria > Steroidobacterales > JABIQA01. The sequence goes on along the minus strand of JABIQA010000028.1, from coordinate 1,418 downwards.
CCTTGCATCCTATCGCGCGCTACTCATTGCTGGCACATCTGTTGAAGTTGGAAAAAGATGGGTTGGTGGCTAGTCCCGATGCTCTTCGCTGGCAAGCGGTAACGGGCGACTGGCTACCGTAAACTCGGCAACTGGGTTGCCGTCAATCAGGTGTTCCTGAATGATCCTTTCAAGTACGTCCGGTGTGCAATTGCGGTACCAGGTGCCCTCGGGGTAAACCACAGCCACAGGTCCGTTCATGCACAATTGCAGGCAATTTGCTTTGGTGCGATAGATGCCACCTTGCTTGATTAGATCCAGGTCTTTCAGTCTTTGCTTTAGGTACTCCCACGCGACGAGGCTCTCTTCGCGAGTCGAGCACTTTGGTTTGGTCTGATCGCAGCACAAAAGTATATGGCGTTTAATTTCCCCGATGCCAAGCTGCTCAGCCTGTTGGGTCAGTGCCTTATTCTCTTTGCTGGTGATGTCGGTTGAGCTCATGGCAGGACTATAGCGCGTTCAGTAGCGTTAGTGCGACTTGCTGGCGCTGATGCTAACCAGTCCCCATTGTGGCCCAGCGCGGAATGGTTGAACCGCCGAAATACAGAAGCCTGCCAGTTCGAGTTGTTTGCAGTACTCAGCTGAGCTCATCACCTGTTGTATTGCAACGTTGCGAGCTTGCAGAAGCTTGTAATGCAGCCGCGGGATTAGCTCGTCGGTTGACCATGCTGTAAGCACAAATTGGCCGCCAGGCTTCAGCACCCTTTCGGCTTCACGCAGCGCATTCGGAATACTGAGAAAGTGCTGTGCAGCGCTGTTGCAGATAGCAAAATCAAACTGTTTTTGTACATACGGAAGCTTTTCGGCGGCTGCAACTTCGAGATCCACAGCGCTTCCCAATGCGAGCCGTGCCTTCGTAATCATCGCTGGCGTAATGTCACAACCATGGAGCTTGATTGCCGGACAGCTATGGCTGACTATTTTTAGCAGTAGGCCCGTGCCACAGCCGATATCCACCAGTGCTTGATCCTTTGTTGCGGGTTCGGTCTGCAATAGGCTGAGTGTTTTAGCCGCTGTAATCTTATTGTATGACCTCCAGCGACGGTCATACTCAGCGGCATGTTGGGCGTACTCAGCGATTGCCGGGTTCTCTTTTAGCGCCATAATTATTCCGGTAGATGCATTCATCTGCGATGCATTGTTGATTCTAGCGATGCTTGCGGCGCTTGTCTTTGTAAGTGTCGTGATATGCTCATTGTTCAGTTGTGGAGTGTTATGTGTGAGTGCCGGATCAGCTCAGGTTTCACCTTTACGAGCTATCCTGTATGCGTTTCTCGTCAACTCAGGGGTTGCTTGGCAAAGATAAAGAGCTGGGCATGGTGTTTTATTGGGCCAAGTGGCCATGATTGAGCGGTGTTATGTACCTAGGCTCGGTGCTG
>JABIQA010000038.1 GCA_018699155.1 Chromatiales bacterium | reverse complement strand
CCAACTTCTGCTCTTCTGGCGATTTTTCCACTTTTAAGCCCCACTTCCCTAACTATGATTGAATCAACACCCAGATTGCTGTGTTTAAGATATCCAACGCATGAATATTCATGCAAGACGCTATTTTGAGCAAACCACTGTTCAAGTACAATGACCAGATGAATATTGAAGCAGCTACGCCATCGGCTAACAAGGACACCCAGACGAGGGATATCATTGTTATAGGTGGCGGGCCTGCCGGCACTACTGCAGCAACACTGCTTGCACAAAAAGGCTGGCAAGTCACTCTATTTGAAAGAGAAACACATCCTCGCTTTCATATCGGCGAATCACTCCTACCAATGAACCTGCCTATCTTTGAGAAGCTCGGTGTACTCGATCAGGTGGCAGCTGCTGGCATCCAAAAAAATGCGGCCGTCTTTACCAGTCCGAGCATCAAAGCCAAACCAACCCGCTTTCCCTTCGCCAATGCTCTGGGTGAGTCACCACCTCATGCCTATCAAATTGAGCGCTCCAAACTCGATAAAATACTGTTCGACAACAGTACATCCAGTGGCGTGCAAACCCTCGAACAGCATGAAGTTATGGCCGTTTCTCTAGCCAGTGATGGCGCCCACCAACTGAAGGTCCGTGATGCTGACAACAATATTAGCGCGTGGCAGTGTCGCTATGTACTTGATGCATCCGGGCAACAATCACTCATATCCAAACAGCAAAAGTGGCGCATACCGAACTCACGACACACAGCTTCTGCAGTTTTTGCCCACTTCTCCGGTATTCCGCTTAACCAGGGTGATGGCTCTGGAGATATCAATGTGTATTGGTTTGACCAAGGCTGGATGTGGTTTATACCACTCGGCGACGAGCTGATGAGCGTTGGCATTGTCTCGAGCCCTGACTACCTAAAGACGCGCAAGCCATCTGAATCCTTATGCGATTTCCTCGGCAATACCGTGAAAAAATCCTTTGCAGCACACAAGCGCTTTAAGAATGGCATGCAGCTATTCCCTGCAAAAGCTTTGTCGAATTATTCATATACGTCCAGCCAACGCAGCGGAGAAGGGTTCACCCTTATCGGAGATGCACATACTTTTATCGACCCAATCTTCTCGAGCGGTGTATATCTGGCAATGTCAGGTGCAGAACGAGTAGTGCCTTTAGTCGACCATTGGTTGCGGGGAAATAGGCTAAGGTACGCCATTACACGCAAGCGCTACGAGCAGGCAATGACCCGTGCAGTAAAGGCTTTCAGCTGGTTTATATACCGGTTTACAACGCCTCAAATGGAGTATTTATTCCAGAACCCGCGCAATATATTGGGTGTAGAACAGGCGGTGGTGTCAATGCTTGCCGGTGATGTGTATAAAAGTAACTCGGTACACCTGCGATTACTCGTATTTAAGTTCATCTTCTTTATGGCTGGTATTTTCGGGCCAGCCAAACGGCGAAAAAGCTAACACATGTCAATAGCAGCTAAAAAAATCCCCTCTTGTTCTGAGCTCACGGTGCGCCTAGACAAGACAGACAGCTCAACCGAAACCAACACCCTCTTCCGCTTTTGTTTTGGCCGAGATGCGTCGGAGCAATCCGTTGACGGCACGGTAAATATCCCCATACCTCTTCAGGTACTGGGCAACGGGGCCAAATTCGAAGTTTGGGAAACCAGCGAACCCGTGCACAGCGGGAGAATAGCTAACAACATGTTTTTTGCTGCTAGTAAATCGTGGCTAATGATTCACACCACAGTGTTTATCGATGACACTAGCGACCTGAGTTCACTAACTCAAGATATCTATAACAACATGCTGAATGAGGTTGTCCAGCGTAACTATCAAGACATAGTCCGCACCTGGAATTACATTCCTGAGATTAACAAAGGTGATGGTGACAGCGAACGCTACCGCCAGTTTTCTCTAGGCCGCGCGATTGCATTCGAGTCACACAACTGCAACATTGAAGCACTCCCTGCCGGAACAGCCATCGGCAGTGCTGCAGGAACGCGGCTGGGCATTACGATACTCGCCGCCAAGAGCGACAATATCCGTGTCGAAAACCCCCGCCAAATGAGCGCATTTCAGTATCCTCGCCAATACGGGCCTCGCAGCCCCTCATTCGCCCGCGCTGTATTATTAAGCCAGTGTGAATTTCCGCTTCTACTTGTATCGGGGACTGCGAGCATACTAGGGCATGAAAGTGTGCACACCAGCAAAGTCATAAACCAAGCAGAAGAGACAACGCTCAATATAATTAGTTTGCGCGACGCCGCACTGAAGCAAACCGTCAAGGCCCAAAGCTTCTCCACTGGATCCCTGCGGATCTATGTTCGCGATAAAGCCGATTTCCCCCTGGCTGTCGATAGCCTGAAAAAGCTACTCCATAACTCTGATCACAGTACGCCAGACTATATAGTGCTACTAGGCGACATATGCCGTTCCGATTTGCTGGTAGAAGTTGAAGCCGTCTATCAAGCAAGCCATGCCCTTGCGGGCAATACCGCGTCGGCTTAACGAGGCAAAGAATTCGTGAAAATCGCTTTTATCTCCGGCAATCGGGAAATACTTCCGGATGCAGTAGTACCCATCGGACTGCTGTATATCATGGCCAACACGCCCGACTGCCATGACAAAGAGCTGATTGACCTGTGCTTTGTCGACGACCCTGACGCGCACCTGAAAGAAACTCTCGGCAAAATAAATCCGGATGTTGTGGCTCTGGGAATGCGCAATATCCAGAACAATGATTATTCCGGTATGGAAGACAATCTCGACTACTACGCTGACCTAATCGTTACCATTCGCGAAAGCTGTGCTGCATCTGTGGTTCTTGGGGGCTCAGGCTTTAGTGTAATGCCCAAAGAATTAATGGCTCGACTCAAACCCGATTACGGCATTTCTGGTGAAGGCGAACAGGCGTTCCCAAAGCTGTTGAAGGCTCTTGAAACAGGCGAAGGTATAAGCTCAATCGGCGCTCTGCATCGCTGTATCGATGGTCAGATAATATCAAGCCCGCGACCACCCGAATTTCTGGACATGAACACATTGATACCTCCAGACCGTTCACTTGCGGCGCACACGTATTACCAGAGCTTCGGTGTCGACTCTATCCAAACCAAACGTGGCTGTCCGCTACGTTGCGACTATTGCACCTACCCCATCATTGAAGGCCGGGTTGGCCGCACCCGCGACCCTGTCGCCGTTGTCGATGAAATGTTTGCTGCGGTTAACGACTGCCCCGAAATAAATCACTTCTTTATCGTTGACTCAGTATTTAATCTGCCGAAAACTCACGCCAAGAAGGTCTGTCGCGAACTAATAAAGCGCAACTGGACGATTCCATGGACTTGCTACGCCAACCCATTGGGTTTTGATATGGAGTTTGCCGAACTGGCGAAGGCCGCGGGCTGTGCCGGCATGGAAGTTGGATCAGATTCAGGTGTAGACCATGTGCTAAAAAAAATGCACAAAGGCTTTACCACCGAGCATATCCGAAAGCTACACAACACATGTGAAACAGCCGGCATCCCTGATTGCCACACATTCATTATCGGTACCGAAGGCGAAACTATCGAGGATGTGCAACAGACGCTGGATTTCATTGCTGACCTCGATCCATTCAGCGTATTTATCATGATCTGGATCGATGATTTCGAAGCATTGGATCCTGGCTATCGTGCAGAGCGAATGGCATTCCGAAAGGACATCGAAATTTTACTGGAAGCCAACAAAGATAAGTTTCCAACCTGGTCGGTTCCGGCGCTGAAAATCAATTTCAATAAGCGACTGTTTGCAGCGCTGCGCAAATCCGGCAGGCATGGTCCTCTTTGGCAACATATAAGGGGTTAGATAAAGCAATCAACACAACTGGACTATCACGGGAAGAGCTCCCGTAAGACCTTTTAAGACCAATAAAACCAAGCTATTCATAAAAATAAAAGCGTAGACTGACAAGACTCTTAAGAACTAAGACGTTATAAAGTTGTCGAACAGATTTAGTAACCAACAAAACGATAATCCCCGGCAAGAACGCAACCATGTTTGACCCTAATCAATACTCCAGAGTGTAGAATGGAAAATATTATGAGTTCGCGAGCCGTTGGAAACATGCTGCTGTGCCTGCTGCTGTCTTTGCAGGGCATCAGTCTCGCCCATGCGAACTGCAACGAACATGCCAACGACAACACTGCATCCGGTATTGTTGTGTCCGTGGAAGCACCTCATGAACACTGCGAGACAACTGAGCTGGAAAATCACCAAATGCCGGCCGATCAGATGTGCGACAACGACTGCAATGACTGCCCCAGTGCAAGCATTGCGTTTAGCAAAACATCGGAAGAACAGCTGGCACTGCAGATTGCCGATTATCCTCCCTACGTGGACGTTCATTCTGCGCCTCTATCTGAAGGCGTACCAATCCCACCCGATTGCGCCTAAACACAAGATCAGTGCGTCTGCGATAACCCGCTCAATACAGAGCTTCGCAGATTTCAATGCTCAATCTTTCGTTTCGCAATGACGAACTCGGGATACCACTAAAATGAATCAGCCTCCTTTTACCTCGCACCAACTGCTTTCGCGGCGACGCTTTGTTACAGGCGTTGCTGCGGGCGCCTCACTCGTTGCCTCAGGGCTCATGACCAGAGCGGATGCAAACAATAACCTGAGCGGCAATACCTTCAATCTGACTATCGGCAATCAGCAGGTGAACTTCACTGGGAAAAACCGCATCGCCACAACTGTCAACGGTTCACTGCCAGGGCCCACACTGCGCTGGAAAGAAGGTCAGCACGTGAATATGAACGTGACCAACCAACTTGGTGTCGACAGCTCCATTCACTGGCATGGCATTATTCTGCCCGAAGACATGGACGGTGTCCCTGGCTTGAGCTTCGCCGGCATAAGACCTGGCGAAACGTTTAATTACAATTTTCCACTTAACCAAAGCGGTACCTACTGGTATCACAGTCATTCCGGGTTTCAGGAGCAAACCGGGGTTTTGGGCGCAATAGTCATTGAGCCTGAGGGCGGCGAGCCTTTCCCCACCGAACGCGATTACGTCATCATACTGTCGGATTGGAGTGACGAAAAACCCGAAAGCATTTATAGCAATCTGAAAAAACAGAGTGATCTCTACAATTGGAACGAACGAACTTTAGTGGATACGTGGAAAGACGTTCAATCGCAAGGGCTATCAGCCACTGCTTCCGAACGGCATATGTGGAATATGATGCGGATGTCTGATCGAGACATCTCGGACGTCAACGGCACAACCTACACATTTTTGATGAACGGTCAGACACCTGCAGACCGCTGGAAGGGTTTGTTCAAACGTGGCGAAAAGGTCCGCTTAAGATTCATCAATGCCGCCGCCATGACGTTTTTCGATATTCGCATTCCTGGCCTGAAACTTAAAGTTGTCAGCGCCGATGGGCAGGCTATCGAGCCCGTGACTGTCGATGACTTTCGTATTGGTGTGGCCGAAACCTATGATGTCATCGTCGAGCCAGAAAGCGATGCAGCCTATAGCATCTTTGCTCAAGACATCGACCGCTCCGGCTATGCCCTCGGCATGCTAACTCCGGATCTGTCATTAAACGCAGATGTACCCACGATGGACCCACGACCTATTCTTACCCATAGCGACATGGGTATGAGTATGGCTCACGCCGGTGGCGGTCATAGTGGCATGAATCACGGAAATATGGCCGGCTCCAAAATGAACCACGCGAACATGGATATGGCCAGCCCCAAAATGAATCACGCCAACATGACCGATCCCCACATGAATCACCGCAGCCCAGCGCCGGCGGGCATGGGCAGCACTGCACCCGTCATTCACAAGAGCTCCGAAAAAGGCCCGCAAACTGACATGCGTGCAGAAATGCCACAGACTCAACTCAACAACCCGGGTATCGGACTGGTCGATAATGGGCGACGAGTGCTCACCTACGCCGATTTACGCAACCTTTACCCGACACCTGACCCACGCGACCCTACGCGGGAAATCCAATTGCATCTCACTGGCAACATGCAGCGTTACATGTGGTCCATGGATGGTATGGCCTTTGTCAATGCCGAGCCATTGAAATTTAACTATGGCGAGCGGTTACGCATCACTCTGGTAAACGACACCATGATGAATCATCCCGTCCACCTGCATGGCATGTGGAGCGATCTTGAAACGGGAGATCCAAAACGTATTCCGCGAAAACACACTGTGATCGTACAGCCCGGCAGAAAAATCAGCTATCTGGTCACTGCCGATGCAAGAGGCAACTGGGCGTATCATTGCCATCTGATGTATCACATGATGGGTATGTTTCGCGTTGTGGAGGTAAGTTGAGCATGAGCATTAACAAGCCAACCACGCTGTTTCTTGCCCTATGCGCTTCGTTCTCTAGCGGGCCGGTGCTCGCTGATATAAAGATGAACGGCAACCCGATCATCACCAAATTTTCTGTGCAAAGCCTAGAATACGGTTTCGGTTCCGGTGCGAATACGCTTAATTGGGAGCAGGCACAACTGCAGATAGGCACCGACCTCAATGGTCTGTCAATTCGCTCTAATGGCCACACCGAAAACGGCAAGGTAGAAGAGGCCAATCTGATTGTGCAATACAGCCGAGGCATCTCAGCGTTCTGGGATTTACAAGCAGGCTGGAAACGAGATATCCGTCCGCAACCGAATCGCGACTCGGCGGTTTTCGGGCTCAGCGGCACTGCGCCTTATAGCTTTGAGGTGGAAAGCTACGTGGGGATCGGTCGCGGTGGCAACATCGAGTTCTACCTTGATGCAGAAAAAGAGTTACTCATTACCAATCGCTGGATGCTGGCGCCACAGTTTTCGATTAACGCATTCAGCCAAAAAGACACTGAAGTGGGAATTGGCTCAGGGGTGAACGAAACCGAATTGGCATTGAGGCTGCATTATGTCTGGCGTAAAAACCTACTGCCTTATATCGGCATAGCCTACGTGCAGGAATACGGGGAAACTGCCGATCTGACGCGTGCAGAAGGGGATAGCACGCACAATACTCAATGGGTTGTTGGTATTCAGGGCTGGCTATAAAGCCCGCTATCGCAGCACTTAACTCTTCGGTAGAAATGCCTGCAAGGTCAGACGGTCCATCGCAACGTTAGATGTGTAAGTCACCTTGTGCGATACCGTGTCACGGTTAATCACCAGCCGGTTAGCCAATGGTGCCACAGCATGCCCCATGCCATTAGCCTTTGCCTTGTCTGACTCATAAAAAATAAAGTCACCGAACCAGTCATCTTTCCAGGTATCGTTCAGATAAAAGGTAAGTGCGGTATTAGTGTGAGCGTCGTTATGCTCGCCCATTCCGGAATGCGCCTTCCAGCGATACACACCAATATAGATTTCTGCTTCGGGATCAATAAAGCCGGTTGCATGAACGGCATCAATAAACATCTTCAGTTCCGCTGGCATGTCACTCCCTTTGCTCGACCACTGGCGGGTACCCATGTTGTCATCGAAATCGCGGATCAGCCTTTGATCCCATTTACGCGCCTCTCGCGTTCTATCGCAATTGGCCTTTAAGGCCCATTGCTGCAATTTGATAAACTCCTGACGGTCTAAAAAGCCATCACACAAAATCACTCCGCCATCGGCAAATACCTGAACGGAATGAGCCTTCGTTCTTTTGGCGGCATAGGTCCGCAACTTGATGCGCAGAGATTGAGGCAACAACTTGCTCAACCCACCAACTAATACTTTACTGCTCATACCCGATCCATCCTGCCCACCATCAGGGGGCTGCTAGCTCAATACATACCCGATCATTCATAGTAACTTTGTCAGTGTAGCCAGAAAAGCGCTTCTGTCACAAACAGACATCAACTAAGGCCAAAAAAGAGCAAAAAAAAGCCCCATCCAATGATGGGGCAAAAATGGCACATTACAATCAAAAAATGCGCGAGGGGTTATTCCACGGTATCAGTAGGTCCGCAAGCATCTTTTGCAGAAGCACTGTTTGCGGTTCTTCGCCATAATAAATATCAAAGTTGATCCTCAACCAAAATAGAGATATGCACCATCTCAGCCATCGCCGCATCGCGCAACGCACCAGGCTCTGTACAAACCACGGCGGCCTGCAACTGCTGTTGCAGGTGCCAGAGCTCTGCAGCGCTTTCCACCTGAACATTACAGCCTTTCAGCATGAACAAATCACTCGTTGATACAGCCATATCGAACCTCCACTACTTCAACCAGAAATCGATGATGCCAGTCAAGATTCAACACGAGGGCATTCAGCCATCGTGTCACCCTGCTGCATCGTTGCCAGGTGCGCACCAAGATACAAAGTCTGCGCATCATTTAACCCATGGAGGTAGCTGGAGCTTGCAGCCACCTCACCGGAGATATCGAGCAAAGCGCGCGCAGCATGCAACGCGTCTTTCTCATTGCCGTTCAGCAAACAAAATACATAAGCCACCATCTGATGCTCCTGCACGGTCAGCTCCAGCGAGCCTGCGAGCCCTTCAATCAAGCCAAATGCATAGCCATGCGCTGCCAACGCTGATTCTTCCTTCCCCTCACATAAATGCTGCAATGCACGCCGCTTTACCCAGAGGTGCACTGCTCTGGCCACCGCATCTGCTCGTCTGAGCCAATCGGTGGATAAATGTGGGCTGCCGAAGTTCATAGACATAACTTACGGAAACAAGTGCGATGCATCTTGTCTTTAGCCGCCAAGTCAGATTCAATACCTATCAAAGACTTGGGAAGGCTTATGTTTCTAGAACCAACTTCACTATCTGCGAACGCACTGCTGATGACCGAAACGGTCGAACGGCACTATGGCATCGACCCAAAACCCTTGCTGGATAAGCTCGACATGGATCCAGCCTTAATGTACAAGCCTGGCGCGCGCTATCCCACACTAAAGATGATTGCGCTTTGGAAAATGATTGTGGAAGAAACCGGCGATCCCTGCGTGGGTCTGGTTATTGGCAGTAACGTAAAAACCACTACCTTTCATGCTCTCAGCTTTGCCTGGCTAGCCAGCAGCTCGATTACTGAAGAGCTGAAACGGTTGCAGCGCTACTTCAAAGTAATCTGCAGCATGCCGCTCGACCTGGATATCGTCGACGACGGTACTCACTACCGCTTCGAAGTGCACTACCCTGAGGGCAGCCCGATGGGGCCACCGGAGTCTATTGATGCCTTTTTTATGGCAATGCTTAGACTCTGCCGCTTGACCCGCGATGATGATTTCTGTCCGACTAAAGTCTGTTTTACCGCTGACCATAACCGCGCCAGTATCAGTCGTTACACCGATGCTTTTTCAGCTCCGGTCGAGCTCGGAACGCCGTTCAATTACATTGAATTTGATAAAGCAGAATGCGATGCAATGTTATCAGGAAGGAATATTGAGCTGGCTATGGCCAACGAACGAATCCTGGACAGCTATGTGCAGGCGCTCGACCCGGACAAAGTCACTAGTCAGGTTAGGGGGTTACTAATTTCCCTAATGCCCTCAGGGCATGTCGGTCAGGAAGAAGTTGCGCGAAAAATGAATCGCAGTTTAAGCACCTTGCAGCGGCAACTCAGCAGCGAAGGTAAAAACTTTAAGGATATCAGAGATGAAACACGGCGACTGATGGCGGAAGAATATATCCGTGAGGGCGATTACTCGCTGAGCCAAATTGCTTTCCTGCTCGGTTTCTCAGACCAAAGCAATTTTTCCCGTGCATTCAAGCGCTGGACCGGCAGCACACCCGGCGATTACCGGCCTGTACAAATTGAGATTTAAGCGCTGCAGGCTTGGGAATACGATCCAGGCTAAAGCATTAAGTCGCTAGTACTAGCCATGCAGTAACGACAAGAGATGGGTCGTCCGATTCGTTAATTAGAAAAGCATCTACTGCTGTATACGTATCGACTGACATCTCAAGCGCTAGGGAATTATGCGCAGGATCATTTGTTATAGCAGACATCGCATTCTCCTGATTATTGATGCCAGCAAACCGGTTCTTCTTCTAGCTCAAGCCCATGATCAGCAGCCATTACTATAGGGCTATAACGCTTTTTATTAGTCCTAAATAAAAATAATGCATTCAACTAACGGAGAATTTGAAGCAACGATACTGCCGGCAAAAGTCTCCCTGTATTTACTTTGTATTCAGGACCTCAATTGTTCAAAATAGCCTCTCAGAATCACTCCCCAGCAAATGGACCAACTCATGAGTATTTTAGCTAGCCCGGATTCTTTGGCAGTCGGGCCCCTGCGCCGACTGATGGCAGGCATGTATGACTGGCTGTTAATTCTCGCTCTGGCAATAATCGGTTCGCTACCCATCGTGTTTTTTTATGGGGAACCGGTGCCAATAGGAAATCCGGCTTACCAAGCAGCACTGCTGGCGCTCAGCCTCGGCTACTTTGCATATTGCTGGACCCGAAGCGGCCAAACGCTGGGCATGAAAACCTGGAATATCAGGATAACGACTAAAGCCGGTGGTCGAATTAACGCAAAACAGTGTCTACTGCATTTCAGTGCCGCTTTCATTTCCTTCGCAACAATGGGCATGGGTTTTTGGTGGGCGTGGACTAACCGCGAAAGAAGCACCTGGCACGATCTATGGAGCGAAACCCGACTGCAACGCACACCGAAGCGCTGATAGCACTATCGCTAACGCGTTCTCAACAGCAAGACCACCGTTAAAACTGCAAGAATAACCGTCGGCATCCAGCCCATCAGAAAGGGATTAAGGTTAAAAACATCTGATGTGTCTTTTGCAATGCTATTGAACAAAAAGTAGCCGAGACCAATGGCCAAGCCAACCAGCATCCTCGCTCCGGCCCCACCTGAACGCAAACTCCCCATCACAAAAGGCACAGCTAACACAGACATAATCGCAATGCCCGCAATGCCTGCCATACGACCCCAAAAAGCGATCTCGTATTCTTCCGCATCGAGGCCGTTCGACTTTAAGTAATCAATATAGCTATACAGTTCGAAACCGCTAAGACTGCTGGTACGAACTTCAGTTAACTCGAGCACATCCGCGTTTAGCTGCCCCGGTTCACCGGTGGTTGGCGAGTCACTAACAACAGTGCCTTCATCAACAAACACACTTTCGCTGTAGTCATTAAAGACCCAATTATTAAGTGCATCCACCTCAGCTGAACGCGCCCGACTAATCGATAACAACCCATTGTTCTCAGGGTTGACGTTATAAATAAAAACACCACCAAAACCGATGCCATTCTCTGCTTCAGTGATGTTAAGAAACAAACTACCGTCACGCAGCCAGGTACTGCCCGCAACAGCCATACGCATATCAGAATTTTTGGTTAACGTTTTCATTTGCCGGGCATAACGATCCAGCGGTGGAGCAATACTCTCAGCAAGAAGCGCCCCAACAACTGCCAGCGCTATACCCGTATATAACGCCGACCGGCCAATCATCATTAATGAAACACCTGAAGCGCGCAGCACAATAAGTTCACTGTGCGTCGCTAAAGCACCCATGCCCAACAGGCCACCCAACAACACTGATACCGGCAATACGCCGACAGCAAATCTCGGCAGTTTGAGGCCGGCATACATCAACGCTTCTGTAACGCCATAAGCACCAGTGCCAATATCATCCAACTGAGAAACAAACTCAATAAAGCCTCCCACCGAAAGCAGCACGCCAAGAACCATCAGCGTCATTACAATAATCGAGCGGAAAATATAGCCGTCGATAATTCTCATTCAGCCCCTCCACCGAAACGGTTTCGCAGATAAGCCTTATAACGCATCAAGCCACCGTGCTGATTCAGCAACAGACCAATGGCCACCAATAGAAATATGAGGTGCACCCACCATAACCCCAGCCATGCCGGAGTAATGCCCTGCACTAGCCATACTTTGGCCGCGACAAGAATATTGACGTAAATAATGTAGATAAAAATACCGCCGGCCAGATTGCTGTAGCGGCTCTGACGCGGCCTCGATTTGCTGAGAGGTACAGCCAATACAGTTAGCACAAATAGCGTCAACGGCACTGACAAACGCCACTGAATTTCTGCACCTGCGCGCGACTTTTCTAACACCGATAACTCACCAAATGTCATTGCATCAATATCAAATTTTGGGGGTCCGACCTCAGGAACAACGTACGGAATGCCATGCTCGGCAAACTTAATTATGCGGAATTCCGGCGTGCCTGGCACCCCTTCATAGCGATGACCATCGATAAACGTAAGAATTTTAACGCCCGTATTTTCATCATTACGTTGGTTGGCCTCGGCCGCGACGATCACCTGAACCTCATCAGCTTCGCGATTCCGCACAAACACATTGGTAAGACGACCACTTTCATCCACCGTCTCTGCGTACAAAACCGCATCACGGGTTCCAAGCGGAATAAACCGACCCGCTTCCAGCATGCTCAAACTCAGGTTTTTACTGGCGTCGAAACCGATCTCCTGAATCGTGCGCCTTGCCGTTGGTGCAATATCCAGCGACAACCATGCCGCCATGCCGGCCAACACCAGCGCAATCACTGACAGAGGACGATACAGCGAAGCGGGACCGATGCCACAGGCCATAATCGCGGCCATTTCACTGTCGCGATAAAAACGCGCAAGCGACACCATAATGGAAATGAAAATGCTGATCGGCATTAGTATCGTCAAATACTGCACAGAACCCAGTGCCATCAAAGCAAACAGAGCATCTTTGGGCAGCTTCGATCCGGCTGCATCGCCAAGCACCTGAGCAAACTGCTCTATCATCAGCACAAGCAACAGCACTGCGGTCACCGCTGCCCAGGTAATCAGCGTCTCACGAAATACGTAACGATTAAGAATACTGGGCATATAAATAGTCAGAATATCAAGTAAACTAGCGCGAACGCGTTGGTTCAGAGGTGCGGACCTCAATCATGGGTGCTCCACACAAACAGAGTCAAGCCCGCGTCACTAACAAACATTAATAACCCATTAATTTCTAGGAGATACAGATGCGATTTCAAGTAACCACCGGCAAACCGGGAAAACAGCGCTGCAAGGTTGCCGTAGTGCCTGTGTTTGCTTCAGGAAAACTTGGATCCGTCGGTAAGGCCATTGATGCCCTGGCAGCCAAAGCCATATCTGCTGTGATCAAAGCAGGGGATATCTCAGGCAAAGCCGGCGAAACCCTGCTGCTAACAGAAACCGGCGGATTACCGGCCGAGCGCATCCTGCTGGTCGGTTGCGGTGAGAAAGAGGCCTTCGACCGGGTCGAATATCGCAAAGCGGTGCAGGCAAGTTTCACCGTTCTGCTGAACAAATCCTATGCAGACGCCCTGTTTTACCTCGCTGCCGACGGAATCAGCAATGGCGGTGCCTACCGGTCTGCGCGCATCCTTGCCGAAACCTGGCATCGGCAGTCATACCGCTTCCGGCAGCCGGGCAAACCCAAGCCAGCCGCACAGTCACTCAAAAAACTCAGCATCAGCATCGACAGCAAGCACAACGATGCGGCGAAGAAAGGCTTCTCGGACGGCAACGGTATTGGCATAGGCATGAGCTTTACCCGCGACCTGGGCAACACTCCTGCAAACTACTGCACACCCTCATACCTTGCCGGTCAAGCACGCAAACTAGCAAAGACAGATAAAAAACTGACCACCCAGGTTCTCACTGAGGCCAATATAAAGAAGCTAGGCATGGGTTCGTTCTTGTCTGTAACTGCGGGAAGTTCAGAACCAGCTAAGTTCATCATCATGCAGTATAAGGGCGCAGCTAAAACTAAGGCGCCTATCGTCATTGTCGGCAAAGGCATTACCTTTGATACCGGCGGCATTTCTCTGAAGCCGCCGGCAGCAATGGATGAAATGAAGTACGACATGGGCGGTGCCGCCTCGGCTTTTGGTGTTATGCGCGCTGCTGTAGAAATTGGCATTAAAGTGAACCTGGTTGTACTCATTCCGACCTGCGAGAACATGCCTAGTGCGACCGCCACTAAGCCGGGTGATGTTGTCACCTCAATGTCGGGACAAACTATCGAAGTTCTTAATACAGATGCAGAAGGGCGACTCATACTTTGCGATGCGCTCACCTATGCCCGTCGTTTTAAGCCCGCTGCGCTTATTGATATCGCAACCCTCACCGGTGCCGTGGTCATAGCGCTGGGCAAACACCGCATGGGGCTGATGGCCAACTCTGACAAACTCGCCGATGCACTCATGGGTGCCGGTGATGCAGCAGATGATCTCGCATGGCGCTTGCCACTCGATAAGCCCTACAATGATCTGCTAAAAAGCAACTTCGCTGACATGGCCAATATCGGTGGCCGAGCAGCAGGCACAATTACAGCGGCATGCTTTTTATCTCGATTTACGGACGGTATGGAATGGGCGCATCTCGATATCGCCGGTGTCGCCTACAACGGCGGTACTGCCAGCAAAGGCAGCACCGGCCGGCCTGTTCAGTTGCTGGTTGAATACCTGCTGCAGCACTAAGCTAGCGCTGAAGGAGAAGCCTGTTGCAGGATACTGCGACCCGTGTTGATTTTTATGTCCTTGAGTCGGCTTCCCGGCCCGAGAGGCTTAATTTTGTCTGTCGATTAACAGAAACTGCGTACAAAGCAGGCAATACCATCTACCTGCTAGCTGCAACAAGCAGTGAGGCGATGGAGCTCAACAAGCTGCTATGGACATTCAAAGATGATGGCTTCGTACCACACAATCTAAGCGGGGATAGCCATCAGACGTCTGCGCCCATTATGATTGGGCATGAACAGCCGGCCAGTAAAGAATATGGTTTGATAATCAATCTTGCTAACCCAGTGCCGGCTAACTTCGACAGATTCCCGCGGATCGCCGAAATTATTGACGCATCAACCACGGTTAGACAGTCCGGACGACAACGATTTACTCAGTACCGGGCGGCGGGGATCGAACCCGACACGCATAAAATCGGCGGTAATTGAATTGGCTATAGATGATAACGACATTCCGGTACTCACAGATTCATTGGATATACCGGTATTGACTGAGGCCGCAGATCTGGCTCTGGGCAGCAGCCCGACACTGATGCTCGACGAGCATCAGATTAACGAACTGCGTATCCGCCTTACCGACAGCGCGCATGGATTGATGGAACGCTTGCTCTACAGCGCTATTCGCGAAATGGAAAATGCGCTACTGGAAGATCTCACCAATCATCTTCGTGATGAACTGCCTGAGATAATCGATACTATTTTGCAAGAACACCTCGGCAAACCCGTTCAGGGAACCGGGGAACCGGACTAAGGATTCATGGATAAAACATACCAACCTGGCGATATTGAAGAGCGCTGGTATAAGCAGTGGGAAACCGCAGGCTACTTCGAACCCTCGAATGAGGGAAAACCCTATTGCATCATGATTCCGCCACCTAATGTGACCGGCACATTGCATATGGGTCATGCATTTCAGGACACCATCATGGACACCCTGATCCGCTACCACCGCATGCAGGGGCACAACACACTATGGCAACCCGGCACCGATCATGCCGGAATTGCCACGCAGATGGTTGTAGAACGCCAACTTGAAGCTGAAGGCATCAGTCGCCATGATCTCGGGCGCGAAGCATTCCTTGAGAAAGTCTGGGAGTGGAAAGAAAAATCGGGCAACACCATCTCCAATCAGTTGCGCCGGATGGGCAGTTCGCTCGACTGGGAGAGTGAACGTTTCACAATGGACGAGGGTTTGTCTGAGGCCGTAATTGAAGTTTTCGTCAGCCTGCATAACGAAGGGCTTATCTTCCGCGGCAAGCGTCTGGTTAACTGGGACCCGGTATTGCACACCGCCGTCTCTGACCTGGAAGTCATCTCTGAAGAAGAGAACGGCTACCTTTGGCACTTCCGCTACCCGCTTGCTGATGGCAAAGGCCACCTGACCGTTGCCACCACCCGCCCGGAAACTATGCTGGGCGATGCCGCTGTGGCGGTTCACCCGGATGACGAACGTTACGGGCATCTGATCGGAAAAATGGTCAGCCTACCCCTCACCGGCCGGCATATTCCGATTATTGCCGATGAGTATGTCGACCCTGAGTTTGGTAGTGGTTGCGTCAAGATCACTCCCGCACATGACTTTAATGACTATGAGGTGTGGAGCAGGCATAAAGAAGAACTCGGCAATATCCCGCATGGCGGTCTGATTAATATCTTTACTGTCGACGCGCATATAAAAGCATCTGCTAGCGATGACCTCACCTTCGGGCACAAAGCAGTGCATAAGCCGGGAGTCGATGGCTCCACCAGCGATGTCGATACCTATACACTGCTGCCTGAAAAATATCGTGGGATGGATCGCTTCGCTGCACGTAAAGCCATTGTTGCCGATCTCGATGCACTTGGACTGCTTGAGAAAATCGCCGACCACAAATTAATGGTCCCGCGTGGCGACCGCAGCGGTCAGGTTATTGAACCGTATCTCACCGACCAATGGTTTGTAAAAACAGGGCCGCTGGCTAAACCCGCTATTGAGGCGGTAGAAGATGGGCGAATTAAATTCATTCCGGTAAACTGGTCGAAAACCTACTTCGAATGGATGAATAACATTCAGGACTGGTGTATTTCGCGCCAACTGTGGTGGGGTCATCGGATTCCAGCTTGGTACGGCGAAGATGGCAGCATCTATGTTGCGCACAATGAAGCGGAAGCCCGCGAGAAATACAACATACCGGCTACAGAAAAGCTTATTCAGGACCCCGACGTACTCGACACCTGGTTCTCGTCAGCGCTGTGGCCATTCTCTACACTCGGTTGGCCGAACGACCCGGATGCACTAAAAACTTTTTATCCCGGCAATGTGCTGGTCACCGGTTTTGACATCATTTTCTTCTGGGTTGCGCGTATGATCATGATGGGCATAAAGTTTGCCGGCGACGTACCATTCCGTGAAGTGTATATCCACGGTTTGATCCGCGACCAAGATGGCCAGAAGATGTCGAAGTCAAAAGGCAACGTGTTGGACCCACTGGATCTGATTGATGGTATTGAATTAGAACCGCTGGTGGAAAAACGCACCGGCGGTTTAATGCAGCCAGCATTACGACCTAAAATTGAAAAGTCCACCCGCCAGCAGTTTCCCGATGGTATTCCCGAATTTGGCACTGATGCATTGCGTTTCACCTTCGCAGCGCTCGCCAGCAACGGTCGCGATGTCCGCTTTGATTTAAATCGTGTTTCTGGCTATCGCAATTTCTGCAACAAAATTTGGAATGCCACGCGCTATGCCCTAATGAATACCGAGGGTGATGTCGACTGCGCTACCGGACAAACTATCGACCCCGCTAAACTCAGCCTACCTGACCGATGGATCCTATCGCGACTTGGCAAAACCATTGGCGAAGTGCAGCGGCACATCGAGGCCTATCGTCTCGACCTTGCCGCCAAAGACCTATATGAATTCACCTGGAACGAGTACTGCGATTGGTACCTTGAGCTGTCGAAGCCCATCCTGCAGGACGACAACCTGTCAGAGAGCGAAAAAGCCCTCACTCGTAACACGCTGATCACGGTGCTCGAAGCATTGCTTCGCTGTCTGCACCCTATTACGCCGTTCATTACCGAAGAAATCTGGCAAAAAGTTGCGCCGCTGGCTGGCAAAACGGGCCCCAGCATCATGTTGCAACCCTATCCGAACAGCGCAGACTGCCCGCGCGACGAGCAGTCTGAAGAAGAGCTGCTCTGGATCAGAGAATTCGTACTCGGTTTACGGCAAATTCGCGGTGAAATGGATATTTCTCCCGGCAAACAGCTGAACGTATTAATGCAGGATGCTGCTGAGAAAGATCGCGAGCTGTTTGTCCGCCATGAAATCTATCTGAGTAAACTTGCTCGTCTGGAAAGCAGTCGATTTCTTGATATCGGAGAAACACCGCCGCCCAGCGCAACAGCTTTGCTTGGTGGCATGAAAATTCTGGTGCCCATGGCCGGTTTGATCGACGTTGAAGCAGAACGAGTACGACTGAGCAAGGCCATGGAAAAAGTTACCGGGGAACTGAAAAAGTTACAAGGTAAGCTTAGCAACGAAGCATTTGTTGCCAAAGCACCGCCGGCTGTCGTGGACAAAGAACGACAACGACAAAAAGAATTGGAACGTGAGATCAGCCAGCTGAATGATCAACTGGAGCTACTGACCACAATCGAATAACAGGAACACAGCATGGTCACTGACATTGCAAGCGCTAAAGCCGTTACCGACAAACTCGCAAATGAAGTTGGCCAGATCATCCTTGGTAAGGAACAGGAAATACAGCTGGCCTTAGCCTGCATCCTTGCCGGAGGACATCTGCTTATTGAAGATGTACCCGGCGTGGGTAAAACTCTAATGGCGCGATCCTTAGCCCGCAGTCTCGGCCTCAGTTTCAGTCGCATCCAATTTACCAGCGATCTGATGCCTGCCGATGTCATTGGCGTATCCATCTATCAGCAAAACGACAACCGCTTTGTCTTCCACAAAGGCCCACTGTTTGCACAAATGGTGCTGGCTGATGAGGTGAATCGTGCTGCACCAAAATCGCAGAGCGCATTACTCGAAGCAATGGAAGAGCAACAGGTCACTGTTGATGGAGAAAGTTGGGAACTACCACAACCGTTTGTCGTTATCGCCACACAGAATCCTGCGCATCAGATTGGCACCTACCCATTGCCCGAATCACAACTCGACCGCTTTCTTATGCAGATCGGCCTGGGTTACCCGTCGGAACCTCTGGAACGAAAACTGCTCCGTGGCGATGACCGACGCGGAATGCTAAAAACACTAAGGCCGCAGATTAGCGGCGACGAACTACCAGCCTTGCAACATGCCATCAAACTGGTTGAAGTCAGCGAAGCACTGCTCGACTATGTGCAGGCATTAACGCGCTATACCCGCGAGCACCCAGACTTCGAACTGGGTTTATCACCACGTGCCAGTATCGATCTAATCAACGCTGCCAGGGCTTGGGCGCTCATTCAGGGCCATGCAGGTGTTCAACCAGAAGACCTGCAATCCGTCTTCGCTGCTGTTGCCGACCATCGGCTCCGCCTCAATTCTGCCAGTGGCGCGATGCCAGGCCAAGCGGCAATGCAAGTGCTTGCGGAAGTCGCCATACCCTGATGAAGGGGCTGGTAGAAACTCTGCGCGCAACACTTGCCGACATTCGGAATGCTCTGAGAGCGCGCAGCAATGAGTGGATACTAAAACGTCAGGGCACCGATGACTCATCGGTACTGCTGCATCGCCGCCGAATTTATATCCTACCAACTCGCGCCGGCCTCTTGTTTGCGACCGTTGCTCTTATGTTGCTCATCGGCTCGCTAAACTACGCAAACAATATGGGTTTTGCGCTAACGTTTCTGCTCACCGCTGTCGGCCTTGTGGCTATGCATCATTGCCATGGGAATCTCGCCGGTCTACGCATTAGCTTCAAACAAGCAAAACCAGTGTTTGCCGGAGATAAGGCTCAATTTGAATTTATTCTCGACAATAACGATGCGCTCAGTCGGTCGCAAATTTCTGCCGGACTGGAGCGAACTGTTTTGGTCTGCGGTGATATTCGCGCTGAAAACCGGGCGATATTCACACTGCCACTGGTAACCAGCAGGCGCGGCTGGATTGCATGTCCGCGGATCGAATTAAGCACTACTTACCCACTCGGACTATTTCGTGCCTGGGCCTCGGTGCATATGGACCTGCCTGCCCTCGTTTATCCGCGGCCCATGGATCGACTTCAAACTATTCTAAGAACCAGCAGCGAACAGGGCCTCAGCGGCTTTAGTCTAAGCGGTGAAGATGAGTTCTCTGGTTTGCGCGAATACCGTAGCGGCGATTCCCTGCGCAATATTGCATGGAAGTCAGCAGCCAGCCTCGGCATTTTGCTCGTTAAGGAATATAAGGAAGGCGGCCAAATGCCATTGTGGATCGATTGGAATCAACTGGCCTACCCAGATACTGAAAGTCGCCTTTCCGCAATGTGCCGCCTAGTGATTGATGCCGATAATGAGCAACAGATTTACGGACTACGTCTGCCCGGCGTGGCTGTCTCTCCGGCAAAAGGCCACTCGCATCTGCATCATTGCTTGCGCGAACTGGCGATGTTCGCGCCGACGAAACCAAGCCGCAGCTAATGGATAAACTCCCACCATTGCATGAACCCGATGCGCAGGATAAACGCACGCGCATACTGTGGCTGCTCACTGTCGTTCTTTTCGTAAGTCTTCCACACCTTCTCCATGTGAATATATGGATCACGCTTCTGCTGCTCGGCGTTGGCGCTTGGCGCTATGCACTCGAGTATCGCAACTGGGGCATGCCCTCTGCGTGGATCAAGGTGCCACTGGTGTTTGCAGCCCTAGCTGCCGTTGGCTTTACCTACCGCAGCATTACCGGCGTAGAGGCTGGCACAGCATTGCTGCTGGTGATGTTGGCGCTGAAGATCCTCGAAACTAAAACTGGGCGGGACCTGACCGTCGTATCCGCAATTTGCTGGTTCCTGATGTTTGCGGCATTTCTTCGTGAACAACAGCTCTGGGCCATCCCCTACATACTATTTGGCGTTAGTCTGTCAGTCGCTGCATTGATTCAGATCAGCCGGGTTGGTGCAGTATTGCCATCGCGCCAAGTCATCACAAAAACCGCCGGACTCATTATTCAGGCGCTGCCTATCATGCTGGTGCTGTTCTTTCTATTCCCGCGGATTCCGGCACCGTTCTGGGCGATGTCTACCGGTGGCTACAGCGCGCAAACCGGTCTCAGCGATCAGATGAGTCCGGGCGATATCTCCAGCTTAAGCCTCTCCGATAGTGTTGCCTTCCGGGTAAGGTTCAACGGCGCTATACCACCGGCAAGTGAGCGCTATTGGCGCGGTCCGGTGATGACTTACTTCAATGGCCGGGAATGGTCGTGGGCTGATCGGGGTGAACCGATAGTTTCAGTGGAGGATCTATTGGTGGGTGGCACCTACTACGAATACGAACTAATGCTCGAGCCGCACGGCAGAGAATGGTTGCTCGCATTAGAAACCCCAGTGCAATGGAGCCAGGGCAAAGCCTATCTATCGGCAAACCTGCAGTTGATCAGTCAAACACCGGTACAACAGCGTATTGCCTATACGGCACGATCTTATCAACTTGCCCGAAAACAAGTGCCTGATGTCGAACGGCACATTCAGGCTATGCGGTACTTACCGACCGGACGTAACCCGGAGACACTGGCATTTGCACTAAAGCTCAGAAATGAATCGAGCAGCGACAAAGACTATCTGAATCGGGTACTCGATATGTTCCGGCAACAGGATTTCTACTACACACTTCGGCCACCGCGCTTAGGTAACAACCCGGTAGACGAATTTTTGTTCACCAGTCGCAGAGGGTTCTGTGAGCACTATGCATCGGCCTTTGCGACACTCGCCCGCGCCGCAAATATTCCAGCGCGGGTGGTCACCGGATACCTCGGTGGCGAAGTGAATCCAATTAACAACGACCTGATCGTGCGCCAATCCGATGCGCACGCTTGGGCCGAGGTCTGGATAGACGGTAACTGGTTGCGTGCTGACCCGACTGCTGCGGTGGCTCCACAGCGGGTTGAACTCGGTCTGGACGAAGCATTATCCGACCGCGATTTCGATTTCCGCCGCAACATGCGCAATACGCAACTATTCCATCAGGCAATACTCAGTCTGGATGCTGTCAATGCCGCATGGAACCGCTGGGTACTGGCTTTCGGCCCCGAAATGCAGTCAGACTTATTGCGTAATGCAGGTTTCGACAAGCCGGATATGCGGGATCTGGTTCTGCTAATGGCGATCAGCCTAAGCCTGTTAATGGCGGCACTTACGTATTACCTGCGCTTCAGCATCCGCAGCAACAAAGACCCGCTGCTGCAAATTTACGAAACCTTCTGCAAGAAACTGGCCGCTAGCGGAGTAACTCGTCACCGCAGCGAAGGCCCTGCAAGTTTCGCCGCTCGCGCCAGCCGACTCCGGCAAACCGACAGACCACAGATTGAATTGATTACACAAATGTATATCCGGCTGCGCTATGAGTCAGTTGGCAGCGCTGCCCCAACAGAAGAGCTGCGACAATTAACTGAACTCGTGAAAGCCTTTGAACCGACTTCAGGCTAATCCTCAATCGGTACTTTGCGTAACAGATATAGCCCGCTAAGAAATAAAACCATCACTGATAAAATACCCAAACGCTGGCTGCCCGTTAGCAATGCAACAATACCAGTGAGTGCCGGCCCCAGAATTGCAGCGAACTTACCAAGCATGTTGTAAAAACCAAAAAACTCGGCATGCCGACCGGGCGGAATGAGACGAGCGTAGAGGGAGCGACTGAGGCTCTGCACCCCGCCCTGCACCAGGCCAATGGTGAATGCTAGCGCATAGAAATGCCAACTCAGGGTCACAAACGGTGCCGCAAGGGTAACCAGAACATAGATCGTTAACGCAATATAGATGCCTTTGCGGGCGCCGATGCGGGCACCCAAAACCCCGAACGCAATCGCTGCAGGAAAACCAACATAGTTGGTTAACAGGATGGCAGAAATCAAATCTTCAGCTGCGAGGCCACGCGACAAACCATAATCAACGGCCATTTTAATAATGGTATAAACTCCGTCGATATAGAACCAATAAGCCAACAAGAATATCGCCAATGCGCGATGATGACGGACGTTGCGCAGCGTCGCTATAACCTGCCGCCAACCGTCCAGAAACGAGATGCTCCGGAGTGACGCAGCATCGGGGGCACGTTCCGGCACCCAAAGCAGTAACGGAATACTGAACACACCCCACCAAATACCCACGGATAAAAATGACCAGCGCATGGCTTCTTCTGCGGTTGCAAGGCCGAACCATTCGGGATTCATTACCATAAGTACATTTAATGTGAACAGTAATGCGCCGCCCAAATAACCTAAGGCAAAGCCGTAAGCCGACACTCGGTCAAACTCTGCGTCATCAGCAACATTAGTAAGCAGCGAATCATAAAATGAATTGCCGCCAGCAAAGCCGATATACGCAAGCGCATAGAGCACAATTGCAAATAACCACTCGCCCTGGGCGACCCAGAACAACGCGGCAGTCATGCTTAAGCCCACTGCCGCAAACAATGCCACCATATGCTTGCGACTGCCGCGACCATCAGCCATTACGCCGAGCACCGGTGCAAATATTGCGACAATTAAACTGGCACCGGCATTACTCCAACCTAGGCGAAAGGTCGTCACTACCGATGCAGCATCATCATTCCAATAACCCGACAACAGAATAGGGAAAAATGCGGTGACAACTGTTAATGAAAAAGCGGAGTTAGCCCAGTCATATAGGGCCCAGCCAATAACTGTTTTACGTCCGTAAATCGGGCTCATCAAACCACTAACTCTTTCGCAAAAACCACCGCATCCTCGCGGCCGTTTTTCGCCTGATAGTAATTTTTACGCAGGCCAACTTCATTAAATCCCGCCCGATAGTAAAGGTATTTCGCCGCATTGTTTGATGCCCGAACCTCAAGATACATTTGCATAGCACCCAACTCACGAGCCATGTCGATCAATACATGCAGCATACGATCGCCATGACCCTTACCCTGCATTTCAGGGGCAACGCAAAGATTTAACAGGTGCGCCTCACCCACCGCTGCCGACAGCATGCCATAGCCAAACAATATTCCATGGCGCTCGAATACGACGCCATGGTAACCAGAGCTTAAACAGTCACGAAAGGTGTTTGCATACCAGGGGAAGTCGTAGGATTTGGATTCAATAACTGTAACCGCAGGAATATCTTCCAGTGTCATGCCGCGAACCTCCGGCAAAAAGTCATCTGTTGCCGCACTCATTCAGGCGGTCCGGACAGAGTACGCTGCGCCAGTTGCAGATCCTCCCACGCGCGCGCTTTCTCACTAGGACGCTTCAATAGATACCTTGGGTGATAGGTAACAACTAAAGGGGTATCGGTGCTGGCATGTCGATGCACCTGGCCACGCAGGGCGGTAACAGAAATATCCGTATCAGTACCAGTGAGATAGCGTCCGGCTGTAAGGCCAAGGGCCAGAATAAGGCTAGGTCGCACTAATGCAATCTGTGCTTCAAGATGTGCGGCGCAGCTATGCACCTCTGCCGCCTCAGGCGGTCGCTGTTCAGCTGCCATACACTTCGTCATATGAGTAATGTAAACCTGCGATCGGTCGAGTCCGATGGCGGCCAGCATATCGGTTAAGAGAACGCCGCCCTGATCTGCAAAGGGTTCACCTGCCGCATCGTCAGCCGGGGACGGTGCTTCGCCAACAATAAGACAGGTGGCAGACTGACTGCCCGCACCAACTACCGCGCGAGTGCGATCGGTATGCCGGGGGCATGCTGCACAAGCCGATATCAGGGGTATTAAATCATTCCAACTCGTAGCTGATGCCACTGCCCGTTCGACCGGCACCTGAGGTGCAGCTGCCAGTTCCAGCGTTTGAGCCTGTGGTGGATTAAGCACCGGTCCAGGGGTCGATGGTTTCGACGCGGAGGGGTTCTCCGATTCCGATCTTGCTGTTTGTGGCGAGGAAGAGACCGTTGCCAACTCGGCAGCAAGTGTTTCAATCGGTTCCGAGCCTGGTGAGTAACTGCGCAAACGCCACTCCGAAATACCCATTGCACGGAGCATATCAGAACGGCTTGCATTGCTATGGTCAGTCATAAGCTCGCAGCAACACCTGCAGGTCAGACCTGATCACGGTAATTATTGTCATCGGCTTCGGGGCCGACCTCAACAACCTTTGCAGGCCGTACCTTTCTCCAGAGCCAGTAGAAAGGACCGGAGATAGCGAAACTTGCTGCCAAGCAGAAAAGCACCAAAGGTGGATTCAATGCGATAAGCACAAATACCATTGGCACGATGATGATGTAGGTAAATGAAACCTGTTTACGCGTACCGATTTCTTTAAAGCTGTAATAGTTAAAACGGGACACCATTAAGGTGCCGGCTGCTGCCGTCACCAGAAATGCCAGCAACAGCGATCCGGTTCCCGACCAACCGAGATCGGCGGCCAACCAAACAAAACTTGCCACCAGAGATGCTGCCGGAGGACTTGGCAAACCCTCAAAGAACTGTTTGCTGGTGGTTGCAGAGATAACGTTAAACCGCGCCAAACGCAGCGCTGCCGAAACCGTATAGGTAAACGCAGCAAGCCAGCCTAATTTGCCCCATACCGGGCCCGTCTCCACCAAGCGCTCGATGCCCCACTGGTAAACCACAATCGCAGGCGCCAGACCAAAAGCGATCATGTCGGAAAGGCTGTCATACTCTTTACCGAAGTCACTTTCGGTGCGCGTAAGCCGAGCAATCTTGCCGTCTAGACCGTCAAAGATCTGCGCCACGAATATCGCGATAGCCGCTTTATCGAAGTTGCCATCGATAGACGCGACAATGGCGTAAAAGCCCGCAAACAACGCGGCGGTAGTCATCAGGTTCGGCAGCAGATAGATTCCTTTGCTGCGAATCAGGCGCTTTTTATCAGATGTGTCCAGCATAATATTTTTGACGCGGCCCATGCCTGCTATACCCCTAGAAGCGGAGAGTTTGCCATGCGATTCATCCAAATTCATCCAGTCTGCGTGGGTTTGGTCAGTGCGGGCGGCGACTTAAGCCTATTTAATGGTTAGAATATCGCCCGCTTACCCTTACTTATCAGTCATGCAGCCCTATCATGCGCCTCTCAAACCTGCCCGTCACCACACTAAAAGAAGTTCCGGCCGATGCCGAAGTTATCAGTCATCAGCTGATGCTCCGCGCCGGATTGATTCGGAAACTGTCTTCCGGCCTATTTACCTGGATGCCTCTGGGGCTGAAAGTTCTGCGCAAAGTCGAGCAACTGGTGCGTGAGGAAATGGATCGCTCCGGTGCGCTGGAGATTCTGATGCCCGCCATTCAGCCCGCCGAATTGTGGGAAGAAACCGGCCGCTGGAATAAATACGGTTCACTGTTATTGCGCATAAATGACCGGCATGGTCGTGAGTTCTGCTTCGGCCCGACGCACGAAGAAGTGGTTACCGATGTCGCGCGTAAAGATCTGCGCAGCTACAAACAACTGCCAGTCACTTACTATCAGATTCAAACTAAATTCCGTGATGAAATTCGCCCTCGCTTCGGTTTGATGCGCGCACGCGAATTCATCATGAAAGACGCTTATTCATTCCATACTGATACTGAATCATTGGAACAAACCTACGATAGTATGGCGAAAGCCTACACCAATATTCTGATGCGCATCGGCCTGCACTTCCGCCCTGTCGATGCTGCAGGCGGTGAAATTGGCGGGTCTAAATCCTGCGAGTTTCATGTGCTGGCTGATTCGGGCGAAGACGGCATTGCCTATTGCGACAACGACAGCTTTGCAATGAATGTCGAGCTCGCTCCCACATTACCGCCAGAAGGTGCACGCGCTGCTGCTACAGAAACCATGACCACTGTCAGCACCCCTGGCATGAGGACCATTGAAAGCATCACAGGGTATCTCAAAACACAGCCGTCACAGTGCCTAAAGACACTGCTTGTCGAGGCTGAAGATGGCGGCCTGATTGCATTGATCGTTCGTGGCGATCATGAATTGAACGCGCTTAAAGCAGAGCAAATCGAAGGCGTCAAAACGCCACTCACCATGGCCAACAGCGAGCAGATTCTGGCGGCAACGGGAATTGGCCCCGGGTTTGCGGGGCCGGTTGGTCTCGATCTGCCAATCTGGGTTGACCATAGCGCTGCCTTTGTCAGCGATTTTGTGTGCGGGGCTAATGCAAGTGATGAGCACTTAACCGGGGTGAACTGGGGCCGTGATCTAGCCGAACCCACCACTGCTGATTTGCGCAATGTGCAGGCCGGTGACCGCAGTCCCGGTGGTGGCACCATCGCCATCGCTCGGGGTATCGAAGTGGGCCACATCTTTCAGCTTGGCGATCAGTACAGCAAGAGCATGAACCTGAATGTACTGGATCAAAACGGTAAAGCACTAACCCCCCTCATGGGCTGCTATGGCATCGGCGTATCTCGTCTAGTCGCCGCTGCTATTGAGCAAAATAATGATGAAAACGGCATCATCTGGCCGGTTGCTATCAGCCCGTTCCCGGTCACTATTCTGGGTTTGAGCTACGATCGTTCGCAGGCGGTAAAAGATGCCGTGGACAACCTAGCTGAGGCGCTGAGCAAATTAGGCATCGAAGCTTTAATTGATGACCGCGATGCGCGTCCCGGCGTAAAGTTCGCGGATTCTGATTTAATGGGCATACCGCATCGCTTGGTTATCGGCGAGCGCGGACTCAAGGAAGGCAAAATCGAGTACCGTCATCGTCAGGCCAGCGAAGCCGAAGAGGTTGAGTTAACTAATGCTCTGGCATTTATTCAGGAAAAACTCGAAGCGCAGTAAGCTCGAAGCAATGCATCGCCAAGTGCTTTGCTGCGCGGCTTTGATACTGGTCTCCAGCAGTTTGCTCATGCCGGCGCAAATGGCCTACGCACAAAACGACCCGGAGCTTACCGCATTACTGCTGGAAGCAGTCAGCAATACCGATAGCTTTTCAGACCGATTTGATGCCGAAGTGTGGCTAAAAGATATGTCCGGTCGCTTAATGCTCACTGTTCCCGACCATGCGGAACGCATCGAAATTCTAACCCGTGTGCATCAGGAGGCAACCCGCGCCGAACTACCGCCAGAACTGGTGCTTGCCGTCATTGATATAGAAAGCAGATTTGACCGTTTTGCCATTTCAAGCGCAGGTGCGCGCGGCCTGATGCAGGTTATGCCATTTTGGCTGGATGAACTTGAGCGCCCGAATGACAACCTGTTCGAAATCGACATTAATCTCCGCATGGGTTGTACCATATTGAAACATTACATGGACAGAGAATCCGGTGATATGACCCGCGCACTCGCGCGCTATAACGGCAGCTATGGTCAAACTTGGTATTCGGAAAAAGTACTGGGGCGACTGAGTAATAAATGGTTTCGCAACTAAAACTCTTGCGGAACCACTGACGGTTAAATACGCAATACAGAAAACCCCTCAACGGGCAACGCATTGCGCATTCGCTCATCACAGGGCAGCTCTTCAACTTGATCAACAATCGCAAGCTTCGGACCTTTATGCAGCCACTGATGCAGCGTTTCGAGCGCAACGGGCTCGCCCACGGCAACCACCTCGACAGTTCCATCAGCTCGGTTAAGGACGGTGCCCGACAAATTTAATTCAGTGGCTTGACGTACTGTGCTTGACCTAAAAAAAACGCCCTGCACTTTTCCGGAAACCCTATAGCATTTTATTAACTGCATTGATGGACGCCAACCACAAACCTAATCGCTAGAAAGAGCCTATTCAGCCTGCTTATTACTGTACATGGAAAACATTGCGCATAAGCTCATCATGCTTTAGTTAAACGCATATGTTTGGCCAACTGCCGATTGCATGATCATCACCTTGCAGCAAGAGTTTCGACGTTGGCCTAAAGGAAGGCTAGAATAACGCATTAACGGCCCCTCCACTTCCAGCCAACTTAAGCAACTTACAAACAATAAGGCATTCAGACATGAGCATCACCCTTTATCATAACCCGCGTTGCTCAAAGTCGCGCCAAACTCTGCAACTACTGAAAGATAACGACCATAATCCCATTATAGTTGAATATTTAAAAACGCCCCCAGATGCTGCAACGCTTAAGCAGATTATTCTTGCCCTCGGAACCGATGCCAATGGCATTATGCGGACGGGCGAGGAAGACTATAAAGCAGAACAAGAGAGGGTTGCAGGATTGAATGAGGCTGACAAGATCACATGGCTCTGCGAGCATCCCAAGGTCATTCAGCGCCCGATTGCAGTGCATGGCAACCGCGCCCGCATCGGGCGTCCTCCGGAAGACGTTCTGGATATTTTGTAAGGAATAAATGCCAAACCGAAAATTCTGTACACTAATGCTCAGAGATTTTCGGGCCGGGGAAAAGTAACCCGAACACATGGCCGGAAATGACAATCAAAAATCCGGGTTTAACACTCCAAAATCAGGAATTCCAGCAATGGTCGATATTCTCGTTTTGTACTACTCGCGCTTCGGCTCTACTGCTGAACTCGCGAAACATATTGCCCGCGGCATTAACTCAGTGGATACCTGTCAGGCACGGATGAGGACCGTGCCCTCTGTATCGACGGAAACAATGACCAGCGCACCACAGGTGCCGGAAACTGGTGCAACCTATGCCACGATGAAAGACCTACAGGAATGTGCTGGCTTAATCATGGGCAGTCCCACACGCTTCGGCAATATGGCGGCAGCATTAAAATACTTTCTCGACAGCACCGCAGCGGACTGGATGGCCGGCAGCCTCATCGGCAAACCTGCTGCTGTGTTTACTTCCACCAGTACGCTGCATGGTGGCCAAGAATCAACGCTACTGAGTATGACTATTCCGCTACTCCATCACGGCATGCTATTAGTCGGCGTGCCTTTTTCCGAACAGGCAATCACCACCACTACCACTGGTGGAACACCTTATGGCGCAAGCCATGTCGCGCGCGAGAAAACCGATACGCATCTTAGCGATGAAGAAATCGTCATCGCACAGGCACTGGGTAAACGGGTCGCTGAAATCGCGCTTAAACTTCAGGCATAAACTCAACCCCTAGCGGAAACTTCATATGACCCTGCTCTATCGCATTTCAATTGCCCTGCTCTTCGCCCTAAGCACTGCCACTACACTCTGGTTACAGAGTGATGCCAACAGTCAGCTTTGGGTTGTTATTTTGCTTGGAATTGCCACGCCGGCGATATTACTGCTGGGTGCGCTCAGGCGCATCCGCAACTGGGGCAACCTCATTGCTCTCGCAATGATCTTTTACGCCACTCTCGGTGTCATGGATGTGATCGCGAGCTCAGGAGAGCTTCTTCTCGCTCTTGCAGTAGCGACCATATCCATCAGCTTGTTCTTTGTCGCCATCTATGCCCAACGAGGTTAAACATACAAAGATGATGGATCAAAAGCTTTTTTGCAGATTCAGATACGGGCTGCGCTCTGCTAGTTATCTTTCGAACAAGAAAACACTAACTCTGATCACCCAGAACCTCACGAACAAACGGCACCGTTAACTTCCGCTGAGCCGTTAATGCTTCTTTATCCAAGCGATCGAGCAATGCAAACAATACGCTGGGGCTGCGATTAACCCGGGTCAACAAATAGCTCGCTGTTTCTTCCGGTAAGTTCAAACCGCGCCATGCAGCCCGCTTCTGTAGCGCAAACACGCTGTCCACGTCACTCAATGCATGCAGTCGAAAAGTAGCCCCTGAGGCCAGCCTCGACTCCAAGTCACGCAAAATAAAACCCGCACCGCCCGGAGCAACATTTGCAGCAACCACTAAGCGCCCACCGGCCTGAAATGATTCTTCGTACAATCGAAAGAGTGCGGCCTCCCAATCATGATTAGCCGAAACTGCCTGTACATCATCGATACAAATAAGCTCCAACTCGCCCATGCCTTCAAGCATTCCCGGGTGCACCGTTGTATCGCTCAACGGCAGGTAGGCTGAGGAAATACTATTAATGCCTGCTTCAGCAACCAATGCCTGCAACAAATGCGATTTGCCTGCATCCTGATTACCCCATAGCCAAACTACACCCTGCTCAACCTTTAACAAGCGCTGCAAAGCAAATACAGCAGCCGCATTCTCACCTTCGTAGAAACTTTCAAACACTGCATAATCTGCAAGTTGCACATCGAGGGACAGCTGACGCATTGCTACTAAGCCCTTTCTTTGCCGCGGTTGGAGAGAGCGCGGGCACCCCAGGTCCAAATGTAATCGAGGCCGCTGATCAGGCTACTGACAAATACCGATGTGCCTAAAATTAATAACCCCAATTCGCCGGGTAAACCAATAGCCTGTTGTGCCACTACGCAGAGCACATAGATTAATTGCAAGAACGTATTCACCTTGCTAATCCAGGTGGGGTTTGCATATACCTCGCCGATAAGCCATTGATAGGTGAACCCGCCGACGACAATTGCAATGTCGCGACCAATAACAACCGCCATTAGCCAAACCGGCACCAGACCTAAGCCAGTCAGCACCAGAAAGATCGCCACCAGCAAAAATTTATCGGCCAATGGGTCAAGAAAGCCGCCCAGGCGGCTGGTCCAGTTAAACCGTTTAGCCAGAAAACCGTCCAGAGCATCTGAAGCCGCCGCTATAGAGGCCAGCAATAAGGCCGAAGCAAAGCGCTCATCGAGCAGCAAATACAAAATAGGTGGGATCAGCAGCACCCGAATAACACAGATCCAGTTTGGAATTTGACGGGCTTGAAAAAGATTGGCAAACGACATAATTGGTAAAATCATTCCTTACTTAATGGTGTACACCAGGCCATCGGCGACCCTGTAGCTGGCTAGGCTTGCAGCGCTATCAACTGCGATAACGCCGGCGCTCCCACCAACCCATTCATCCAATACCCCGCCGCGACTGATATCGCGGTTGAGCCTTTCACTGTCACTCCTGGCCGCAATAGAAAACTCAACCGCACCAGCCAGAACACGGGAGACGCCAACCCGCTCAACAATAGACAAGCCCCGCAGGTAATTGAGCACTCGTGCATAGTCATCTAGCGTATTAATGCCTCGTACCGTGACTGTGATGGCATCGGCTGCGGCGGCAAACGTGGCAAGCTGCTGCCCCAGCATATCAGCGGCAACTCTCGGACCATCGCCTAGCTCACCAACCCACTCCGAGCTCTCACTCCCCGCAACAAACATCGACCAGCGCACCTTCTGAACCTTTGCCCCTGACAGTCGCAGCCGGCCAATCAAAACAACATTAGCTGAATATCGCGCAGATGCCGCCAACATGACATCACCAAATCCACCCCACATATCGGCAAATGATGCCTGGGCTAAATCTTCGCCATCCATTAAAGGCAGTATTAATGGCAACCCCCGCTTATCGGCTGATTCATAGAGTGCCTGTCGATAGCTATCGGCGACCGCGACGCTACTGCCCGACAGCCCTCCAGCAGCTCCGAGCACGCTGCGTCTGCCCTGCCCTTCATCAACAGCCAACCAAACCACAACCGCTGGACGCTCAGCGCTCCAGACAGGAAGTTCAGCCGCATCCAGCTGTCGCCTTAGCACCCGCTGATCGAAAGTCACACTAATCCGCCCATCATCAAGCATACGATACTGCTGGATAAAGGCGCCCGCATTAGCAAACAGTGCGGCCTTCTCGGCCGGGAGGCTCTCCTGGCCGGTAACCTTCACCAGAACTTCGGCCAAAGCCGCTGAAAATGCCGTAGCACGGGCGCTACTGCTGCTGCCGGCAAGCTCCACATTGGCTGTGTACAAACCCTCGACATGGACGGCTTGTGCCAGTCCGCCAAACCAAAAGGTGACCGCAAAGACGGCAAATAAAGTTAGCTGTTTCAAAGAAATTTTCATCATTCTGCCTGCACTCACGGTATTATAGCCTCGCACTTCGCCTCTGCGGAGTAGCTTCGCACAAACAAGAGACAAGAATGAGCCAAAAAAAAACCGTAACCTATCGAGATGCAGGTGTTGATATCGATGCAGGTAACGAACTCATCGACCGCATCAAGCCTCTGGTAAAAGCAACCCATCGCCCCGGCGTACTCGGCGGCATCGGTGGCTTTGGCGGCCTGTTTGAACTGGATACAGAGCGCTACCGCCAGCCTGTATTGGTGGCTGGAGCCGATGGCGTCGGCACCAAACTCCGCCTAGCCATAGATTTGGGCCTGCACGATACTGTCGGCATCGACTTAGTCGCTATGTGCGCCAATGATGTATTGGCTCAGGGTGCCGAACCTCTGTTCTTCCTCGATTACTATGGCTGCGGCAAGCTCGATAATAATGTTGCCAGCAATGTTATAGCCGGCATCGCCGAAGGCTGTAACCGCGCTGGCGCAGCACTTCTGGGTGGCGAAACCGCCGAACTGCCGGGCATGTACCCCGAAGGCGACTACGATCTGGCGGGCTTCTGTCTGGCCGTGGTCGAAAAAGCAGCTATTATCGATGGCAGCACCATGTCCGCTGGTGACTCGCTGATTGGCTTAGAATCTTCCGGCCCGCATTCCAACGGCTACTCGCTGATCCGAAAAGTGCTCGACAACAGCAACATCAATCCGGATAGCCCTTGGCAAAATACAAGCATAGGCAGGCACCTTCTGGAGCCCACCCGAATTTATGTCAAGCCTGTACTCGCGTTGATTGAACAGATGCCGGTTAAAGGTATTGCTCATATCACCGGCGGTGGTTTGGCTGAGAACCTGGAGCGCATTTTGCCGGCGGATGTCGATGCCGGCATTGATACCACGGCATGGCAACGGCCTGAAATATTCAAATGGCTGCAAAAGGAAGGCGGTATTCCCGAAACTGAAATGCAACGGACCTTCAACTGCGGTATCGGCATGGTACTGGTGGTCGATAAAGATCAGGCTGCTGCTGCGGTCGCCCTGCTGAATGATGCCGGCGAATCGGCAAAAATTATCGGCAGTATCAGCGATGGCAGTGGTGACGTGCATCTGAAACCATGATGCGCTCGGTTGTCATGGTTTCGGGCAGCGGCACCAACCTGCAAGCCATTATTGATGCACAGATTGCAAAGCTGGAGATTGTTGCCGTCGTAAGCGATAACCCAGAGGCCTATGGCCTACAGCGTGCAATTGATGCCGGCATACCGGCAATTACCGTCGACTATCGCTCATTTGCGAAACGCAGCGATTTCGATGAGGCGCTCTACGCAGCTTTGGAGCAGATGAATCCCGACCTGATTGTTCTCGCTGGCTTTATGCGGATTCTGGCCGGAGATCTGGTCAACCGCTATGACGGTCGTATGATCAATATCCACCCCTCTTTACTGCCCGCATACCCCGGCCTCAACACTTACCAACGAGCCATCGATGCCGGCGAACAATGGCATGGAACCACTGTGCATTTTGTCATCCCAAAACTCGATGCTGGCCCCGCCATATTGCAGTATCAAGTAGCCATTCATCCTAGCGACACCGCCGATTCACTGGCCGACCGAGTGCGCATTGGTGAATACCTGATCTACCCGCAGGCCATTGCCATGCTCACCAGCGGTCAACTAAAACTGGAAAACAACGTTGTATACAACAATGGCCAAGAGCTCGCATCTCCTGAGGTACTATATGAACAGGAAAGCAATTAGATCAGTCATCCGAAACATCTTGGCAGCGGCGTTACTTCTGACAGTTACTGCGTCCGGGGCTGCAGACAGCGCGCCCAAAGTTACTGCAAACATCGGGCCACAGCCTGCACTTAAAGCCAAAAGTCTGAGCCCCTTCGAACTTCGCTATCAACTCAAGGCCTTCGGCTTGTCAGGCGAAAGTGTCATCGAGCTGCAAACAACAAATACTGCAGGCCAGTATCTGCTCAGCAGTCGCACTGAGGCTACCGGACTCGCCAGCCTAATCCGGCCCAATGCAGCCATTGAAAGCAGCAGGTTTACGATGGACGGAGATACAATCCGAGTTGATGAGTATAATTTTAATTCCGGCAGCGGCGATAAATTCGAAGACAGCCAAGCCAGTTTCGATTGGAATGCGGGCATCGCGCGCAGCAATCATCAGGAAGAACTTGCGGACATTGAGTTAAGACGGGGCATGCTCGATCGCATGAGCGCAGACTTGCAGGTAACTCTAGATTTGCAGGCCGGCAAGCAGCCGAGCGCCTATACGATGATTCATCGCAACTCAGCCAAAACCTATGAGTTCATGTATCAGGGCGAAGAAACAGTAAAAACTCCGG
This sequence comes from Chromatiales bacterium, assembly GCA_018699155.1. GTDB lineage: Bacteria > Pseudomonadota > Gammaproteobacteria > Steroidobacterales > JABIQA01. The sequence continues at coordinate 7,858 of JABIQA010000038.1, read as the reverse complement.
CCGGAACCTTCAAAACAATCAAGTATTTGCGGCAGCGTCCGGGTTCGAGCCGGTCAGCCTACATCTGGTATGCACCCGAGGTAGCTTACCAAGCGGTAAAAGTGATTCAGTTAAAAAACGGCAAAAAAAACGTGACCTTACTGTTATCGAGCTACCGGCTCTGAAGCGACTTATGCCTTAGGCAAAGTAACGCCAGTCTGACCTTGGTATTTGCCACCGCGATCAGCATAGGAAACTTCACAGATCTCATCCGACTCAAAGAACAACATTTGAGCTACGCCTTCATTGGCATAGATCTTTGCTGGCAACGTAGTTGTATTCGAAAACTCTAAGGTCACATGACCTTCCCATTCAGGTTCTAGCGGCGTGACGTTAACGATAATTCCGCATCGGGCATAGGTAGATTTGCCCAAACAAATTGTTAGCACGCTGCGCGGAATACGGAAATACTCAACAGTGCGGGCTAATGCAAATGAGTTCGGCGGTATAACACAAACATCGCTTTCAACACTCACAAAACTTTCGGAAGCAAAGTTCTTCGGATCAACCACAGCAGAATTAATATTGGTAAACACTTTAAAGTCAGCAGCACAACGCACGTCATAGCCATAGCTTGATGTGCCATAGGAAATAATAGGCCCAGTCTCGTTGCGACGGATCTGACCCGGCTCAAACGGTTCTATCATGCTGTGTTCTTCTGACATACGCCTGATCCAGCGATCAGCTTTAATGGACATGCCTGCACCTCGTTAAATATTTGGCCGCCGGACCGCGCTACTCAACTACGATCTTGGGAAATGACTTTTTATAATCTTTTTTACGCACTGACAAGGCTGCCGCCATGTTTCGCGCAATATTAGTGAATTCAAGAGCTGCGGGACCATCGGGATCAGCCACCACACTCGGTTTACCCTCATCCGCCCGCAGACGAATAGAGGCGTTTAACGGTAACTGCCCTAGCAATGGCAAATCATACTTATCGGCCATATCGGCACCGCCCCCCTCACCAAACAATGCCGTCTCTTCATTGCAGTGCGGGCAAATAAAGGTGCTCATATTCTCGACAACGCCGAGCACATGCACATTCACCTTTTCAAACATCTTATAGCCCTTGCGAGCATCAAGTAGCGCAATATCCTGAGGCGTAGTCACAATAACCGCACCAGCCACCGGAATTTTCTGACTTAGCGTTAGCTGAATGTCGCCAGTACCCGGGGGCATGTCGACTATCAGGTAGTCCAGATCCGGCCAGCGTGTTTGAAAAGTAAGTTGAGTGAGCGCCTGAGTGACCATCGGGCCGCGCCAAACTGCGGGCTCTTCCTCATCAAACAGGTTGCCGGCTGAAATCATGCTAATGCCATAGCACTGCAACGGCTCAAAGTTCTTGCCGTCCTTACTCACCGGCTGCTGACCTGCAGACCCGAGCATACGCGCCTGACTGGGGCCGTATATGTCCGCATCCAAAATGCCTACACGGGCGCCATCGGCATGCAGCGCCAGAGCCAGGTTAACGGCTACCGTGGACTTGCCAACGCCGCCTTTTCCGGAAGCTACGGCAATTACGTTCTTTACGCCTTCAAGTGGCGTCAGGGTACCTTGCACCGTATGACCAACAACCTTACTGCTAATACTGACAGTTGCTGGGTTTCCGGTTGCCGTTCGCACTGCGGCAGCGAGATCAGCCTCAATGGCCGCCTGATCTGTACCGAGATAAAACCCGAGTTTCAAGGCAATCTTAAGTCCGGAGCCATCGGCACCGGACTCATAAACGGCACCGGCCGACAGTAGATTACGCCCGAGAAACGGTACGTCTATCGCAGACAGGGCTTTTTCTATGTAATTATCGGATGTTGTTGGCATAATTCGTGACACGCTTAACAGAACGCATTGTGGCTAAAGCGCGACATTGTAACGCATGATGAGTCATGCTTTCCCATGGAATGCGTCATGTGGCAAATCTTTGTTTTTTTGCGCAGATACGCGCTAGTTTACAAGGCCTATAGGTCAGAATAATTTAGAGTGTAATGAAGCTTTTCAGCGCATTAAAAGCCGAGAAAAACCTATCCCGTTTATTAGAAGAACGGGATTGCCAAACGGCTGTTGCTAAAAAAGCTCTGTTAGCGCTGACAGATCTCGGACAAAGTGCCGTGCCAGTCATCATTGAATCTCTGGCCAACGCCGACAAAAAACAGACCGTCGCCCTGGTGAACGTGCTTGCTGATCTCGTAAATGAGCGCAGCTTTCCGCTGTTTGCCGCAGCCTTGAAGCATGCTGATCGCAGTTGCGCCTCGGGAGCAGGATCAGCGCTATCTGCCTCGCACAACTTCAGCCCTGATCGTCTTATAGCGCTTATCGGCGAAGATGATATCTCCATGGCACTCATGGCTGATATTTTGCGGGCACATGCTGAGCGGTTGAATATACGAAGTTTGTTGGCTCGTGCTTATCAACTCGACCATCAGAATCAGGTTGCTGCCTTTAAGTTGATTCGTGAGTTTGCAACAGTCGACCTGCTGCCCGAGCTTATCGCCCGCATTGATGGTGGAGATCATCTCGTCAAAGTTGCGCTGACTGGCATTATTTCCAAATTCAAGCGCCCAGAAGTTGCCAAGGTGCTGGAGGGTCTGCTTAAAGACAGCGATCGTGATGTGCGCCAGGTAGCTGTTGAGGGCTTATTGCAGTTTAACAAGATTCAAGATATCAAAGTTGTATGCGCCATGCTGTGCGATCCCGATTTTGGAGTACAGGGCAAAGCAGTAGAACTCCTAGTGCAACTGAAAGACCCCGGCACAATTCCGCATCTTGTGGATGCATTAAAAGACGAATCTGAGTACACCCGACGTTCCGCTGTCGAAGTGCTCAACGAACTCGCCGATGCTGATAGCATCAAATACCTGCTAAATGCTATTGGTGATAATGATTGGTGGGTGCGCTCCCGCGCCTGTGATGCACTGGCATCTATTGGCGGCCCCAAAGTCACCAATGCAGCACTGCATTTGATTAGAGACGAAGATGAGAACATCCGACGATCTGCAATCGAAATTCTCAATCAGACACGCGATGAGCGCGCAGTAGTGCATCTGATTGCAGCCACTAAAGACCCGGACTGGTGGGTTCGCGAACGCGCTGCCGATGCATTGGGCGATATTGGCAGCAGCGAAGCCATGCCGGCACTGATCGAAATGCTCGCGGCAGATGACAAATCAGTCCCTGCCGCGCTAAGGGCTCTGGCAAAGGTGGGGGACGAACGCATCGTGCACAAACTTATGCCGCTCACCAAGCATGAAGAAAACGAGGTGCGCATTGAAGCTATTAAAACGCTGTCGATGGTCACATCCGAACAAACTACCGAAGATGTGAAAACCCGAATCGCCGCGTCTGCAAAGGGTCGCGACGAAATGGTCAAACATGCTGCCAGCGATGCTCTGGCGCGCATCGAACATCGGCTTAGCGACAGCATTATTGGTCTTAGTGCCCGCAATCATAGACTTTCGGACACTGGGCAATCCCTGCCTCCAAGTGATATGTCGGCGGCGACAGCAATACTGCCAACCATCGCCACAGATAACCGAATTAATATTGATGAACTCGAACCCAACGACATGATCGAGGGTCGATATCGCTATATCGGAAAAGTCGGCAAGGGCGCATTCGGCACAGTGCTGCTAGTTGAAGATACCGTCGTTAACGAGCAACTCATTCTGAAGTTCCTAAACTCTGCTATCAGCACAGATGACGAAATGATGAACCGTTTCGTCCACGAACTTAGGTTTTCTAGAAAAATTACTCACAACAACGTTATCCGTATTTATGACTTCCTGAAACTTTCCGGCAACTATGCAATATCCATGGAATACTTCCCATCGCATACTTTGGGTGCCGAGATCAAGAAAAAAAAGCCGATGCCTCTTGGCAAGGCGCTAAGCTGGGTCAAAGACATCGCTCTCGGCATGGCCGAAGCGCATCAGGCTGGTGTTGTGCATCGCGACCTTAAACCCGCCAACCTACTGATTAACGATGATGGGTTGCTTAAGATTGTTGACTTTGGTGTCGCCGCAGCCGCAGGACCAGAGTCTGGCGACGCACAGCTAACCAAAACCGGCTATGTAATCGGCTCACCCAAGTACATGGCACCTGAGCAGATTCTCGGCAAGAAGGTTGGCCACCATGCTGATATTTACAGTCTCGGTGTGGTCATGTACGAAATGCTCACCGGCACGCCTCCATATAGCAAAGGCGACCATATGGCCGTTATGTATCAGCATGTTCAGGGCAACTGCACGCCATGCGAAGAACTGAACCCGAACATTCCCGAAAGTATTGCGGTTATCGTGCGAAAAGCAATGTCGATCGAAATCAAAGACCGCTATGATTCAATGCAAGAGTTGGTGATAGCTTTGGATGACCTAAAAAGCAATCAGACTTAACACTGTCTATACTGAGGTAAGTACATGGCTCGTATTGATGCATTCTTAAAGCTCGGCCTTTCGCAAGGCTGCTCCGATGTGCACCTTGCCGTTGGCATCCCCCCCATGCTGCGCATGCATGGTGAACTCCGACCAATTAAATTCCGCGAACTTGGTGCTGCCGAGCTTGAGGGCTATATCGATGAGATTCTATCCAAGAATCAAAAAGACGTTTTCAATAAGGGCCAAGATGTCGACTTTTCTTATGTCTCTGAAGAGAGCGGCCGGTTTCGCGTCAACCTTTACCGCAAGGCCACCGGCGTAGGTGCGACGTTCCGGTTTATCCCAACCGAAGTCCCAACTCTCAAAAGTCTCAACCTACCCCCAATTATTGAAGAATTGTGCGATTACCATCAGGGCATGGTGCTGGTAACAGGCTCAACTGGCACCGGAAAATCGACAACGCTTGCAGCAATGCTTCACCACATGAACCAGCATCGCAGACTCAATATCATTACCCTCGAGGACCCTATCGAGTTCGTGCATATAGCTGATAAAAGTCAAATTATTCAGCGTGAACTCGGCACGCATGTTACATCGTTCGCCGATGGCATTCGTTCATCATTACGCGAAGACCCCGATATCGTTCTGGTTGGCGAGTTGCGTGATGCCGAAACCATATCAATGGCCATGACCGCCGCGGAAACCGGACATCTGGTACTTGGCACCCTGCATACCATCGGCGCCGTAAAAACCCTGGATAGGATTATCGATGCGCTACCGGGTGACCAGCGCGAACAAACGAAGAGCTTTCTGGCACAAAGTCTTAGAGCAGTGATCACACAGAATCTCATCAAAACACCCGATGGTCGCTCCCGCACAGCTGTGATGGAGATCATGATCAACACCCGAGCGATTTCGAATCTCATTATGACCGACCAGAGTCACCAGATACCTTCTCAGCTGCAAATGGGACAAAACTACGGCATGCAGCTGATGGATCAGGCCCTCTTAAGTGCTATTCAGGAACAGCGCGCCGACCCAGACGATGCATTTAAGTACGCACATGATAAAGAACTGTTCGAGCGATTCGTTACCAACACAAGTGTTCTAAACGCTAAGTAAATCAACCGCGCAGATTATTCAGGACAGATTTATGAGCAACCAGATCGATCAATACCTGCGACAACTTATCGCCAATGATGGCTCCGACCTGCATCTCATCGCCGGCCAGCCACCCCGCACACGGGTATACGGTGAAATCCGGCCAATTGAGAGCGACATCCTAACTCCGGATCATGCGCGTGACATGTTTCTTGAAATTATGGATGACAAGGCCCGCCATGAATTCGACAAAAGGGATGCCACTGACTTTGCCTACAACATTGAAGGCCTGGCACGATTCCGCGTTAACGTCATGCGGCATTTGGGCGGAATGGGTGCGGTACTGAGGGCCATTCCGGCTACCGCTCGCTCGCTCAATGAACTGAACATGCCACCTGCAGTCATGCGGCTTAGCAAAGAACCACAAGGTCTCATTTTGGTTACCGGCAAAACCGGGTCCGGCAAGTCCACTACTCTGGCTGCAATGATCGATGCCATTAATGACAGGATGCATGGGCATATCCTTACCATAGAAGACCCTATTGAGTTTGTTCATGCACGCAAAAACTGCCTTATTAGCCAGCGGGAAATTGGTCAGCACACGGGCAGCTTCGGCGATGCATTGCACTCTGCTCTGCGTGAAGACCCGGACGTCATTCTAGTGGGTGAGATGCGTGACCTTGAAACCATCAGTATTGCGGTAACTGCTGCTGAGATGGGCATTCTCGTTATGGGCACACTGCACACCAACGGCGCAGCGCAAACTGTTGACCGTATCGTCAATGTGTTTCCTACGGATAAGCAATCTCATGTTCGAACCATGTTATCGACATCGTTACGCGGTGTAGTCTCGCAGCAGCTCGTGCCACGAAAAGACGGCAAAGGCCTGGTAGCCGCGCTCGAAGTTCTGATTAACAACTCTGCAACAGCCAACCTGATTCGGCAGGGGAAACTAGACCAACTCGAGACGGCAATGCAATCCGGCCGCCGCTCCGGCATGTGCACTATGGACAGCACGCTTAAAGACCTTATGGACAAAGCCACGATCAGCGGTCAATCGGCGTATGAGGCTGCCAACGACAAATCGAAGTTTGAGCTAGTAAAGGACCAGACCTAGGGGCAGCCATTGCCATCTGGGTCAGACACTCGGTTAGCCAAGCCGGTTTCGTCGCTCATTGGTGGAGCAATTCTAAGCCTGCGGCGCTAGAATACGCCCCATGCCTAACACCATAAACACAGATTCAACCAAAACCCGGCGCAAGATACTCGTGACCGGGGCTCTACCCTATGCCAACGGCTCCATCCATCTCGGCCATCTGGTCGAGTATATACAAGCCGACATATGGGTACGATTTCAAAAACTGGTTGGTAATGAGTGCACCTACGTCTGCGCCAGCGATGCTCATGGCACGCCCATTATGCTGCGGGCCCGTGATGAAGGTATCGACCCCGAGAATCTGGTCGAACGTTATCGCGAGGAACACTCCACCGATTTCGCAGCGTTTCATATTGAATTCGATAACTATCACAGCACCCACTCTGAAGAAACCCGTGAGCTTGTGGAGCAGATCTATGGGCGACTTCAAGCCAAGAACCTGATTGCAGCGCGAACTATTGAGCAGGCATACGATGAAGAGGCGAAGATGTTTTTGCCCGATCGTTTTGTCCGCGGCACCTGCCCTTCTTGCAGCGCCGAAGATCAATATGGCGATAGTTGCGAACAGTGTGGCTCGACCTACAACCCAACCGAACTTATCGATGCCCGCTCGATCATCTCGGGCACAGTGCCTGTGCAGAAAGCATCGGAACACTTCTTCTTTAAGCTCGGCGAGTTTGAACAAATGCTGCGCGAATGGACCGGCAGCGGCGTAATCGATGCCGGTGTGGCCAACAAACTTGGCGAGTGGTTCGAAACCGGCCTAAAAGACTGGGATATTTCCCGCGATGAGCCTTATTTCGGCTTCCGCATTCCCGGCACTGATAACAAATACTTCTATGTTTGGCTGGATGCACCCGTAGGCTACTTGGCAAGCTTTAAGAACCTCTGCGAGCGCCGTACCGATCTCGATTTTGATGAATACTTCGCTGAACAATCCGATACCGAGCTGTATCATTTTATCGGCAAGGATATTGTTTATTTCCATGCGCTATTCTGGCCTGCAGTACTCGAAGCTGCGGCCATCCGGAAACCCAGTGGCGTATTCATTCATGGCTTCTTAACCGTCAATGGCCAAAAAATGTCGAAGTCACGCGGCACATTCATATCAGCGCAAACCTTCCTCGACTATCTCGACCCAGAAACGCTGCGTTACTATTACGCGAGCAAATTGGGCAGCAATGTCGACGAT
>JABIQA010000126.1 GCA_018699155.1 Chromatiales bacterium | reverse complement strand
GGCAAGCCAAACGCATCCCAACCCATAGGCTGCAGTACGTTTTTACCCAGCATGCGCTGATAACGGGAAATAACATCGCCGATCGAGTAATTACGAACATGCCCCATGTGCAGACGGCCACTCGGGTATGGAAACATAGACAAGCAATAAAACTTCTCTAGCTCCGGATCTTCGGTAACTTTGAAGGTTAGTGTTTCTTCCCAGTAGGTCTGGGCCTGCGACTCGACTTCCGCCGGATTGTAAGGACGATCCTGCACTGAATGCTCTCGATAAATGATGATTTAGTAGACCGGCAAGGATACACCAGTCGGGCTCCCAATCGCACCGGTATCAGGTTTGTTGCAGCGAAACTATTGGTTAAACCTACGCTCTCCGGCGCAAGCCCGCAACGCCCAACAACAGGAGCGCGAAGCAGACTACCGGATAATTGCCCCAACGAATATAAGGGGTAATGCCCGTATATGGATAGACGTTAGCAGTCAGAACACCGGGAATAAATTGTGGAATACGGTGCAGAATCCTGCCACTGGGCCCAATGATTGCGGTTATGCCTGTATTCGTTGACCTCAACATTGGACGCCCGGTCTCCAGTGACCGCATCCGGGCCATCTGCAGGTGCTGATGCGGCGCGATAGAATCACCAAACCAAGCGTCATTACTGATGTTAATCATCAACTCAGCATCCGGGAAAAACTGCAGCTGCTCGGCACCAAAAGCCACCTCATAACAAATGGTTGGCGCTACGGGAATCCCATTAACCTGCAATGTGCTCTGCAGTGGTGGACCTGCGGTGACATCTTCTGATGGGAGGTTCATCAGACGCAGCCAATTGGAAATGAACTTAGGCACCGGGAAATACTCACCGAACGGCACTAAATGACGCTTGTCATAGCTGCCCTGATAGCCTCCAATACCCATGAAAGTATTACGAAACTCTCCTGTGAAAAGATCAAAAGTAAGAATCCCGGAATACAACTGAGTTCCCTGCTCAGACATAACTTCATTCAGTTCATCGAGGAAGTCTGGGATTTCGAAAGGCAATGCGGGAATAGCCGCTTCGGGCCAAATCACCAAATCCGGAGATTCCAGTGCCAGTGTCGTTTCGCGATAGTAGCTCAGTGTTGGCTGAAGCTGAGCTGGCGACCATTTCACTTCCTGTGGAATGGCTGCCTGAACCAGAGCCACTCGCAACGGCTCATCCCTTGGCTGCGTCCAGGTGATCGATTGCAATTGCATCGACAAGCCAACAATTGCAATACCTGCGACTACCGCAAACAACTGTTGTAATCGCGAACCTCCGCGCAGGAACATCACACCAAGGCCCGCCAGTAGAGCAAGCATCCAGGTAACGCCATGAACACCTAGAATAGGAGCCCAACCAGCCAACGGTGTGTCTACCTGACTGTAGCCGATACTGAGCCACGGAAACCCGGTTAGAAACCAGCCACGAAACCACTCAACCAAAACCCATGCGGCCGGCAACACTACCAGCCACTGCAATGGCCCTGACTTTGCGCGCAAGCGGGTTGCCAACCAACCGGCCAGCGCGGTATAGGCACTCATAGCCAGAACTAATGCCGACATCAATAGAATGACCACAGGAATTGGCGCCCCACCCAACTGCCGCAATGAGATATACAACCAATAGGTGCCCAGGGTAAAAACACCGATGCCGTAGAAGCTGCCAACTATTGCCCCTTCACGAGGCGATTGCTCCTCCCAGAGAAAGAACAGCACTGCCAGAGATACGGGTGCTAGCCAGAACAAATTGAAAGGTGCGAATGCCAACGGCAGCAGCAAGCCAGCCGCAATTGAGCTAATACGCCGACTACGGATTGTCATCAACACGGCCAAAAACAGCCTCTATTCCTGAGTGTCTTCAGATTCTTCCCTGCTGACTTCAACAGAATGAATCCGCCTGCGATCAGCCTGAACCACAGTAATCCCCAATCCTCCGGTAACGATTTTATCGCCACGACGCGGCAACCGACCAAACGCCTGCATGACCATACCAGCTACAGTTTCGAATTCACCTTTATCGAATTTCACAACAAAGTACTCGTCAAAGTCTTCAATTCTTGTATGCGCTAACACCACCCAAGTATTAGGACCAAGCTGTACGATTGGCTCAGCCTCCTCCTCATCATGTTCATCGTCGATATCGCCGACGATCTGCTCCAGCACATCTTCGATAGTAAGCAGGCCCGCAATGCCCCCATATTCATCGACGACAATCGCTATGTGATTACGCCCATTGCGGAATTCTTCAAGCAAGGTATCGAGCCTCTTGCTCTCGGGAATAAAAGTCGCAGGGCGCAATGAGCTCTCAAGATCAAACTCTTCACCAGGAGAGCCGACCAGAAAACGAAGCACATCTTTAGCCAGCAGCATGCCAACAACCTCATCGCGATTCTCCCCGACAACCGGAAAACGTGAATGACCACTTTCCACAATCGCGTTCAAGAGCTTTTCGCGGGGAGCATCACGTTCGATCACAACCATCTGCGAACGCGGAATCATGATTTCGCGTACCTGCATCGATGACACCTGCAGCACGCCGCGCAACATTGATAGCTCCTGCTTATCCAGGAATGCTAGGTCAGTATCATTATCAATAAGGGCAAGCAGCTCCTGACGGTTCTCTGGCCCAATGTGCATCGCCTGTTTTAAACGTGATATCCACGATGGCGATTCGGAATTGTCATCTCCCATGAGGTTTCTTTTTAATCCTTAGTAACTTGATAGGGGTTACTGTAACCGAGAGCACCGAGTGCGGTCACTTCTAAGCCTTCCATAACTTCAGCATCTGAGTGTTTAACGTGGTCGAAGCCGAGCAAATGTAAGGTGCCATGGACAACCATGTGCGCCATATGCGCAACCAATGTCTTACTCTGCCCAGTAGCTTCACGAATGACGACTGGCAGGCAGATAGCCAGGTCGCCCAATTCCTGCTCCTCCAAAAACTCGAGTTGAGGTGGCGCACTGTCAGCGGAAAATGCGAGCACATTAGTAGAACCCGACTTACCCCTATAGTTCTGGTTCAAATCTGCGCTTTCTGCTTCGTCAACAACACGTACAGTAACAATATTTTTATGCAGGCCAAGCATTTCGGCACGCGAACTAGACGAAGCGCCCGCTGCAACGGCGGCATTCACCCAGCTTGCGAAAACATCAGCGGGTATCGGGGACTGATCAACCGCAACCCACTGCACGTCGGTTTCAATTTCAATGCTCACGAAGGGTCTAATCAGCGGATGCTGTCTGAGGAACCACGGCCCTCAGAAATGCTCGGGTCGGGGTGAGGCGAATCGGGACCTGCCTCGGAGAGTTCGTAAGCATCGACAATACGCTGAACCATTGGGTGCCTTACAACATCCTTGGATGAAAATGCGCTAATACCGATTCCCTCAACACCGTCAAGTATATTCAAAACATGACGCAACCCTGAAAGCTTCTGCCTCGGCAAATCGACTTGTGTAACGTCTCCGGTTACGACTGCGCATGAGCCAAAACCCATTCGAGTAAGGAACATTTTCATCTGCTCAACCGTCGTATTCTGGGCCTCATCGAGAATAATGAAGCTCTCGTTCAAAGACCGACCGCGCATAAATGCCAAGGGTGCGATCTCAATAATATTGTTCTCAATCAAGCGAGCAACTTTTTCATAACCGAGCATCTCATAAAGTGCGTCATACATTGGGCGCAGATACGGATCAACCTTCTGGGTCAGGTCGCCGGGAAGAAAGCCGAGATGCTCGCCAGCTTCTACTGCCGGGCGAACCAACACTATACGTCGTACCAAATCCTGCTCTAGCGCCTCTACAGCACAAGCAACAGCAACATAGGTTTTCCCTGTGCCGGCAGGGCCGACACCAAAACTTAAATCATTGCCCCGAAGGCTCTTAATGAACGCACGCTGAGTAGCGCCTCTGGGCCTAATATGCTTGCGCGGCGTCTTAATGGAAAGCTCGATAGCCGGCTCCTCTAAAATACGTTCGGGTTCATTCATGCCGGCTTCCTGCAAATACAATTGCACACGCTGAGGATCGATGCGCTCTTTATCCGCGAGCGAATAGAGCTCTTTAATAACTTTAATACTGGCAAGTGAGGATTGGCGCTGACCAACAACCTGAAAGTGGTTGCCGCGATTACTGATATGAACACCTAAGCGCTTTTCTATCTGTCGTAGATGCGCATCGAACTGGCCGCATAGATTAGCAAGCATCTCATTATTGACTGGCTCAAGATGGAGCTCATGGGTTTGAGTTGTAAGTGTCAAGGGAGCATTGATCTCCTGGAACAAATCGCTACAAACATACTATGCCACATTATGCTGGTTTGTCTGCCTTCCACGCAGAGAATTCGGCATAGCCTCTGTTACCAACACCTCCACAAAGCCACCAATCAGCTCAGGCGCTCCATCGAAGTTAACCCACCGCATATTTTCGGTGCGCCCTGCCAGTTGGTTGCTGTCTTTCTTAGAAACCCGCTCCACCAGCACACGCTGCACTGTTCCAACCATAGAGCGACTGATCTGCTGTGCCTGCTGCTTAAGACGCCCCTGCAGTAGCTGCAAGCGTTGCCGCTTAACTTCCTGCGGAGTCTCATCATCAAGATTCGCTGCCGGCGTGCCGGGGCGAGAGCTATAGACAAAACTAAAGGACTGATCAAACCCTACTTCGGCGACCAGATTCATGGTCGCCTCAAAGTCGGCATCCGTTTCTCCGGGAAAGCCGACGATAATATCGGTTGATAAACTAATGTCCGGGCGAACTGCTTTTAGCTTGCGCAGCTTCTGCTTAAACTCCAACGCCGTATAGCCACGCTTCATTGCAGCCAACACGCGATCAGATCCGCTTTGAACCGGCAAATGAAGATAATTAGCAAGCTTCGGCACGTCGGCATAGGCCTGTATAAGGCGATCACCAAATTCCAATGGATGTGACGTAGTAAAACGAATACGTTCTATATTATCGATAGCAGCCACATAATGAATCAGAGTAGCGAGGTCGGCGAATTGACCATCATGGGTGGCACCACGATAGCCATTAACATTCTGACCCAATAGGTTTATTTCTTTAACACCCTGCCCTGCTAACGATAGTATTTCTTTGACGACGTCATCAAGCGGCCGGCTAATTTCTTCACCACGCGTGTATGGCACTACACAAAAGCTGCAATATTTACTGCAACCTTCCATTATCGACACAAATGCGGTGGCACCCTCTGCCCGGGGCTCGGGCAAGGCATCAAACTTTTCTATTTCGGGGAAGCTAACATCAACAACGTGTTTAACGCCGCTGCGCTTTTCATTCAGCATTTCCGGCAAACGATGCAGAGTCTGAGGGCCGAAGACCAAGTCAACAAAGGGTGCGCGCTGAGTAATCGCTTCACCTTCCTGACTGGCAACACAACCGCCAACCCCTATGACAAGATTCGGGTTTTTTTCTTTCCAGGGGCGCCATAAGCCCAACTGTGAGAAAACCTTCTCCTGAGCCTTCTCACGAATAGAACAGGTATTCAATAACAGAACATCTGCCTCATCAGGATTCTGAGTCAGCACAAGGCCATGACTGTCATGCAGCACATCGACCATTTTCCCGGTGTCGTACTCATTCATCTGACAACCGAATGTTTTTATATATAACTTACCTGACATCTGAAACCCTGCGCCAATCGATACGTTGTTGCGCCGACACGCAATGGCTTAATTGCGTGTCGGCGAATACAACATCTAGCGGATAAAGCCCATGCTCTCGAGTTTAACGAAGATACGATGAGCTGCGAGTTCTGGCTCCATTTCCACTGTGTTAATTCGCATTTCGGGGTTTTCCGGTTCCTCGTAAGGATCGCTGATTCCGGTAAACTCCTTAATAATGCCTGCACGCGCCTTAGCGTAGAGGCCCTTACGATCTCGCTCCTCGCAAACCTCCAGCGGGGTCGCAACGTGAATCTCAATAAAGCCGCCAAGAGGCGCAATCATGTCACGAACCTCCCGACGTGTTGCTGTATATGGCGCAATCGGTGCGCAAATAGCGATGCCGCCATTCTTGGTGATTTCGCTCGCCACATAACCGATGCGTGTGATATTAAGATCACGATGTTCACGGGAAAAGCCCAGTTCACTCGAAAGACTTTTACGCACCTTATCGCCATCGAGCAAAGTTACGCTGCGACCGCCATTCTCCAGCAGTTTCACCAACAATGCGTTCGCAATCGTTGATTTACCAGACCCTGATAAGCCGGTAAAGAACACCGTGAACCCCTGCTTATGGCGCGGCGGATATGAACGACGCAACTCTTCAACAACCTTGGCATAGGAGAACCACTCAGGAATTTCAAGACCTTCCTGCAGGCGACGACGAAACTCTGTGCCGGAAATATTCAGAACGGTATCTTCCGGGGCTGTTTCATCTGCAGGCTCATACTGAGCCTTATTCTCGACGTAAACCATCATCTTGAACGGCACCATCGTAATATTGAGCTCTTCTTCATGCTCAAGGAATAATTCCTGGGCATCGTACGGACCGTAAAAATCTTCACCCTGAGAGTTTTTGCCCGGACCAGCGTGATCGCGACCAACGATGAAGTGGGTGCAGCCATAATTCTTACGGATGATGGCATGCCATACCGCCTCACGCGGACCGGCCATACGCATTGCCAGGTTCAACAGACTCAGATTGGTGGTTTGCTCAGGGTATTGCTCAAGTACGTGCTCATAGCAACGCACGCGTGTGTAATGATCAATATCACCGGGCTTCGTCAGGCCAACGACGGGATGAATCAGCAGGTTTGCTTCTGCTTCACGTGCAGCGCGAAAGGTAAGTTCCTGATGGGCACGATGCAGTGGGTTGCGTGTCTGGAACGCGACAACCTTGCGCCACCCCAGCTTTTCAAAACGAGCACGAACATCTGCAGGATCTTCACGCAACAACCTAAAATCATAATGAGTGGGCTTTTCAACACCCGTGAGCTTACCGCCCAAATACACTGCGCCAGCAATATTATGCAGATAATGGACCGCAGGATGAGCCATATCATTAGAACCGAATACTGCAACAGCCTCAGCTTCTTTATCAGGTGCCCAGATATCACTCACTTCCAGAGTCGCTATAAGTACGCCCTCGGCATCACGCAGAGCAATTTTTTCATTGGCTGCCAAAGATCCCGCAAATGCCTCATCAACATCTAAGGTGATTGGTATTGGCCACAAAGTGCCATCCGATAAGCGCATATCCTTTAGCACGCCATCAAAATCTGCCTGACCTAGAAAACCTTCCAACGGCGAAAATGCGCCATTAAGAATTAGCTCCAGATCGCAGATCTGACGATCGGTGAGATCCCATGATTTGTAATCTTTAGATTCCTGCTTGATCGCATCGACCGCGGAACTGTCAACGTACAACTGTTTCAGTTCGCCGCCATGTGGCTTTTTAAAAGCACCCATTTACTACCTTCCTTTATTCATACAAAAACCGGGCACCAGCAGGTGCACGGCAAAGCGATGTCAATTAAACACCGTAAACTGTCTTCACTATTTGACTGCAAAAAGCACTCAGACAAAAATACTAGGCTGTGCTTTCAGCAGCAATACGAGCGGGCACTTGCCGGCTCAGTCGTCGAACCGGATTAAAACGGGATGTCGTCATCAACCTCAGCGACCATCGCAGGAGCTGCGCCCGATGATGATGATGATGATGCAGGCATTGCAGCCGAACCACCCATTCCGCCTGCACCACTTCGACCATCAAGCATCTGCATTTCACGTACTTTGATTTCAGTGGTGTAACGCTCGTTGCCGGATTTATCCTGCCACTTGCGGGTTTGCAGATTGCCTTCAATATAAACCTTAGAGCCCTTCTTAAGGTACTCGCCCATGATCTCGGCCAAACGACCAAAGGCTACAGCACGGTGCCACTCAGTTTTTTCAACCTGTTCGCCGGTCTGCTTATCTTTCCAAGAATCAGCGGTGGCAATAGAAAGCGTAGCAGCCGCATCGCCAGATGGCATGTACTTGATCTCCGGGTCAGAACCAAGATTACCGATAATCATTACTTTGTTTAAGCCACGCGCCATGCTGCCACCTGTAAGAATTGAGTGTAAAAAGACCGGATTCGATGCAAAAGATCGGAAAAACCGGAAAAACGTCAAATTCTGAGCGTTTGTGAGTAACCCGGAGCCAAAAAGCCGGAAATACCACAATTACTTGTCGCTCAGATCAGCCTTCTATTGTATGTCCGCCGAGCCAAAATGACACCTACAAATACGCCATAAGCGTCACGAAATCAGTGCATAAGGGCAAACCTTTGCGATCAACGCCAATTTTGCTGCATCACATCCGATTTTGGTCTGGCGACGAATTAAGCTTATATTGACCGGCTAACTCTAGACTTAGGCGATATACGGCGTGAAAACCATCAGTATCCGGGGTGCCCGGACGCATAATTTAAAGAATATCGATGTTGATCTCCCTCGGGACCAACTGATCTGCATCACTGGACTGTCTGGATCAGGGAAATCATCTCTAGCCTTCGACACAATCTACGCTGAAGGCCAACGGCGCTATGTTGAATCTCTGTCGGCCTATGCTCGGCAATTCCTCTCGATGATGGAAAAACCCGACGTAGATCATATCGAGGGGCTTTCTCCGGCCATATCCATCGAACAGAAGTCAACATCTCACAATCCTCGGTCGACAGTAGGTACCGTCACTGAGATTTATGACTATTTGCGACTGTTATACGCGCGTGCCGGGCGCCCGAAATGCCCCGACCATCATCGGGACCTGCAGGCCCAAACCATCAGCCAAATGGTCGACCAGGTTCTGACCATAGAAGAAGGCACGGCACTATTGCTGCTCGCCCCGGTGGTCCGTGACCGGAAAGGTGAACACTTGCAACTATTCGCAGACGTGCGCGCTCAGGGTTTTGTTCGCGCCCGCATTAACGGTGAAGTTTGTGAACTTGACGATCCCCCGAAGCTCGATCTGCGTAAAAAACACACGATTGAGATCGTTGTCGATCGCTTCAAAGTTCGCCCTGACATTAGCTTGAGACTCGCTGAGTCTTTTGAGACAGCTCTCAAACTTGCTGATGGCATTGTTAATGTAGCGCGAATGAATGAGCCTGCCCAGCCTGAACTGCTGTTCTCAGACAAGTTTGCCTGCCCCGTGTGCAGCTTCAGCATTCCGGAGCTTGAGCCACGACTGTTTTCTTTCAACAACCCCGTAGGCGCGTGTGGAACCTGTGACGGATTAGGCGTACATCAATTTTTCGACCCAGAACGGGTTATTAAAAACACAGTCATTAGTCTTGCCGGCGGCGCAATCCGTGGCTGGGATCGACGCAATTCTTATTACTCTCAACTCATTCTATGCCTAGCTGAACATTATGGCTTCGACGCAGAGGTTCCTTATGCGGACCTCGATGAAAAAACAAAACAGATCCTACTCTGGGGCAGTGGCGATGAAGAGATCGACTTTATTTATAAAACCGCCCGAGGTGCAAACTTTAGCCGTACACATCGTTTTGAAGGTGTAATTCCAAACCTTGACCGCCGCTATAAGGAAACTGATTCATCGAAAGTGCGCGATGAATTGGCAAAGTATCTCAGCGTACGTCCATGTCCAGAATGCGCAGGTACTCGCCTCAACACAGCAGCACGCAACGTGTTTATTAACAAACTCAGTGTTCCGGAGGTCTCAGGGATGTCTGTTTCGAACGCCCTCGAGTTCTTTAACAATCTAAAGCTCAAAGGCGCGCGAGGTAAAATCGCAGAAAAAATCGCCAAAGAGATACAGGACAGACTGCGGTTTTTAGCGGATGTAGGGCTTGAATACCTAACGCTCAATCGCAGTGCTGACACACTATCGGGGGGCGAATCGCAAAGAATCCGACTTGCAAGTCAAATTGGCTCTGGTCTGGTCGGTGTAATGTATATCCTCGATGAGCCATCTATAGGGCTCCACCAACGCGACAATGATCGTCTGCTAAGCACGCTGGTCCGCCTGCGTGATCTGGGTAACACAGTGGTCGTGGTCGAACATGACACTGATGCGATTCTGGCCAGTGACTATGTGCTCGACTTGGGTCCAGGCGCCGGAGTGCATGGTGGCCAGATAGTGGCGGCTGGTTCTCCGGAAGAAATTATGCGCAATGACGCTTCACTGACCGGCAAGTATTTGTCGGGGAAGCTGGAAATCCCGTTACCCAAGAAGCGCATTAAACCAAATCCGAAGCAACTGATCACACTTGAAGGCGCCAATGGCAACAATCTTAAAAATGTAACAGCCCATTTCCCAGTTGGCCTGTTCACCTGTGTTACGGGTGTATCCGGCTCGGGAAAATCAACCCAGGTTAACGATACTCTCTACCGCATCGCTGCTGAAAAAATCAATCGCGCGACTACGTCTGCTGCGGCCCATAGCGGGCTGCAAGGATTGGAGCACATCGATTCAGTCATCGATATAAGTCAGAGCCCCATCGGACGAACCCCCCGATCAAATCCGGCCACTTACACCGGACTGTTCACCCCGCTAAGGGACTTGTTTGCCGGAACACAGGAATCGAGATCGCGTGGTTATCAGGCAGGACGCTTTAGCTTCAACGTCAAGGGTGGACGCTGCGAGGCTTGTCAGGGCGATGGGATGATCAAGGTAGAAATGCATTTTCTCCCCGATGTGTATGTGCCATGCGACGAGTGCAAAGGCAAACGCTACAACCGCGAAACATTAGAAATTCGTTACCGGGGATTCAACATTTCTGAAATTCTCGATATGACTATTGAAGATGCCTGCGAACAGTTCAAAAACATTCCGGTTGTCGCGCGAAAACTACAAACACTTATGGATGTCGGCCTGTCTTATATCCGCTTAGGGCAAAGTGCTACGACTTTGTCCGGCGGAGAGGCGCAAAGGGTTAAGCTGGCAAAGGAACTCTCGAAGCGCTCAACGGGCAGTACGCTCTATATTCTCGACGAACCCACCACCGGACTGCACTTTCATGACATCGCAAAGCTCATGGAGGTCTTGCAGTTACTGCGGGATCAAGGCAACACCGTGGTGGTCATTGAGCACAACCTCGACGTTATCAAGACAGCAGACTGGATAGTCGACCTTGGCCCGGAAGGGGGTGATGGTGGAGGAACCTTGGTCGCAGAAGGCCTTCCCGAAGATATTTGTGAAGTAAAAGAATCTTATACCGGCAAATATCTGGCTGCCATGCTCAAATCCAAACGCAAAAAAGCGGGTTAAAACTTAGCGAGGCACCGGATAAACCGGTGTCTCTCACTAACCACCCAACAGCTAGCCTAAAGGAACAATACCAACCGCCTGGCGTACCTGGCTCATCAGCGCAGTTGAGTGCTCGCGAGCGCGCTTTGCGCCAGACTGCAATACAGCTTCTATACTCGCTGGGTCTGCAATCAACCGATCATACTCGCCTCTGGCAACTGTCAAATGAGCATCCAGATACTCGAATAACTCCTGTTTGGCTTCTCCCCAACCCAACCCTTCCTCAAGTCTTTCCCGAAAGCCTATGGTTTCCGACTCAGTGGCAAAGGCTTTATATATATCAAACACGGTGCAGTCAGCATCAGGGTTCTTTGGCTCACCGGGCTCCAGAGAGTTGGTTTT
>JABIQA010000046.1 GCA_018699155.1 Chromatiales bacterium | reverse complement strand
CTGGTTGAAATCATCCCCGCCAAAACGACCAATCCAGAATTGATTGACGCCTGCGTTCATTGGTTTGCCAAGCTCGGCAAAAAACCCTTGCTCGGCTTCGACACCCCCAACTTCATAGCGAACCGTATCGGCGTCTTCTCCTTCATGAAAGCCATCCAGCTTATGGATAAATATGGCTTTAACACTGAAGAAGTCGACATGATTACAGGGACCCCAATCGGCGCTCCAAAGACCGCAACTTTTCGTCTCGCGGACCTGGTCGGCCTCGATGTCCTCTACCATGTCTCCAAGAACAGCTACGATGCCTGCGTCGATGACGAGCAGCGGGATACTCTCAAGCCACCAGCGATCTTTGAGCGCATGATGGAAGAGAAGAAGCTAGGAGATAAAACCGGCGGCGGCTTCTTCAAGAAGACCAAGGTCAACGGCAAGCGCGCTATCCTGACTCTGGACTTGAAAACCTGGGAATATCTCCCTGGAATGAAACCGAAGTCAGACTGTGTACGAGTCGCTAAAGGCTTTGTCAGCCCCGCTGATCGCGTGGCCAGCATGGTTGGATATGGCGACGACCCGGTCTCCAACTTCGCCAAAGAGCTTGTGCTCTCGACCTCCGCTTATGCCCTCAATCGCGTCGGCGAAGCCGCTCCAGATATCGCCACCGTCGATAAAGCGCTCAAGTGGGGCTTCTCCAGGTCCATAGGCCCTGTGGAAACCCTCGACGCCATCGGCCTTGAGAAATCGGCTCGGCTCATGTCCGAACTCGGCATGGCCGTTCCCAAGCTTCTCACTGAAGCCATTGAGAGCACCGGATCCTTCTATCGCAAAGAGCCATCGAAGATCTTCGCCTTCAATCACAAGTCCAAAGAGCTTGTCCAAGAGCCCAAGAGAGACGTCATTCGCCTCGCTGAATTGCGGGATCAGGGCAAAGTCATTCGGGAGAATATCAACGCTCGGCTCTATGACCTTGGAGATGGCATCCTCGGCTGCGAACTTGATGGCCACATTTTTCTGGCACCGGATAATGGCATACTTTCAGACGTTATCGGCTCACGAACGAATACACCCTGCTATCGCCTGAACGAAGCGATGCTGCAATCACTTAATCCGGGAAAGATCAGCGCTACTTTTCACGGGCGCGATGTATTCGCGCCGTTAGCCGCGGAAATTGCTTCCGGACGGATTGGCGTAAATGCCATAGGCTCAGCCACTCGCGACATAGTGCCTTCACTGGTTGAGGGCCCTGAGAAACTGGGTTCGCGTCTACAGGGCACCATTGTGGCTGTTGATAGCTTCGGCAATCTCATCAGCAATGTCAGCCGCAAAGCACTCAGTGAACTCAACCAACCGGTAATTAACTGCGGCGGACGCAATCTGCTTTTGCAAGACACCTACGGACGCAGCCAACCCGGAGAACTGCTCGCATTGATTAACTCGTTCGGCATGCTGGAAATAGCGCGTGCAGAAGGCAACGCTGCTCAGTTCCTGAGCTTGGGTTTAGGCGCACCAATCAGCATTACTGAACGCTAACTCGCCAGAAACATTCAGGCTCTATCGGCCTTCTCTTGCTTCAGCCAGGAATCACGCAAGGTAATAACCCGATTAATCACCAGTTGTTCCGGGCTGCTGTTTTCAGAATCAGCAACGAAATATCCGTTGCGCTCAAATTGAAGCGGTACATCAGTACTGATGCCTTTTACTGAGGGCTCAACACGAGCACCATGCAATACTTCCAATGATCCAGGGTTAAGGTGCTCCAGAAAATCGGTGTCACCGCTGCCGGGCCGGGCAACGGAAAACAGTCGATCATAAAGGCGAACCTCTGCAGGTAAAGATTTGTCGCAACTAACCCAGTGAATCGTACCCTTTACCTTACGATTGGCATCGGGCATACCGCTCTTGGTGGCAGGGTCATAACTGCAATGCAATTCGATAACCTCACCCGCCGCGTTCTTAATAACTTCATCGCAACGAATTATGTAGGCATAGCGCAATCGCACTTCGCCGCCTGGCTTTAGACGAAAAAACTTGCGCGGCGCCTCTTCCATGAAGTCATTCTGCTCAACATAGATCTCGCGCGAGAATGGCAATTCACGCTGTCCCGCCTCGGGGTCCATCGGATGATTATCGGCAACGAGCATCTCTTCCTGACCCTCAGGATAATTAGTTATAACAACCTTCAGAGGATTCAACACCGCCAACACACGATGGGCGATAGGGTTCAGGTGCTCGCGCACCGAATTCTCCAGTACGCCCATCTCGATAATATTTTCTTTTTTGGTTATGCCAATCCGACCACAAAAGTCACGGATTGCCGGTGCCGGATACCCGCGTCGACGCATACCGGCAATAGTAGGCATTCGCGGATCATCCCAACCAACAACCTTTTGCTCCTCAACCAACGTTGCGAGCTTGCGCTTGCTGGTAATGGTGTAAGCCAGGTTGAGGCGCGAGAACTCATACTGATTCGGTTCGGAAGGTAAATCGAGGTTTTTAATTACCCAGTCATACAAGGGACGATGGTCTTCAAACTCAAGCGTACACAAAGAATGCGTTATGGATTCAAGTGCATCGGTAGTGGCATGAGCAAAATCATACATCGGATAAATGCACCAACTATCGCCTGTACGTTGATGGGTGATTTTGCGAATTCGGTATATAGCCGGATCGCGTAAATTGATATTGGGTGATGCCATATCAATTTTGGCACGAAGAATATGTTCGCCATCAGCAAACTCACCAGCTTTCATACGCGCAAACAGGTCCAGATTCTCTGCAACACTTCGCTCACGATAAGGGCTTGGTTTGCCAGGCTCGGTCAGAGTACCGCGAAGCTCACGAATCTCTTCAGCACTCAGGCTATCGACATAAGCCTTACCATGTTCAATCAGGGTAATAGCGCAGTCGTAGAATTTTTCAAAGTAATCCGATGCGTGCGTCAGTCGACTTTCGGAATCAAAACCCAGCCAGCGAATATCTTTAATAATGGAATCAACGAATTTCTGATCTTCTTTAACAGGGTTCGTGTCATCGAAGCGCAAAATACACGAGCCGCTATACTCGGCAGCGATACCGAAATTAAGGCACATAGACTTGGCATGCCCGATATGCAAATAGCCATTCGGCTCAGGCGGAAAGCGCGTAATAATGCCATCAGAGCACTTACCCGACTCCAGATCAGCATCGATAATCTGACGAATAAAGTCCTTTCCAGCTGATGTAGTTTCTTCTTTCATTGAGTGTGTATCCAGCACTGTTTTGCGGGCGAGATTATAACAGTCAGTCCGCTGTCTTGCCGGACTGCATTTGAGTCAGCAGCACGCCACTAATAATAAGAGCCAGAGCGGCAAAGCTCGCTAAGCTCAGCTGTTCATTCAGCACCACTATACCCAAAGACACGGCCCACATCGGAACCAGATAATTGAACAGCGACGTAAACCTGGCTCCGGCACGGGCAACGAGCCAGAAATAAAGTATTGACGTTAACGCGGTACCTATTATGCCAAGCAATAGCAATGCCAGCAGGGCAGCTATCGGAACGCTCATCAGTTGTGGCGCCGCTGCTAAAGTTATCGGAAGCATGAGCATGGCTGCTATCCACATAACGATTGCTGATGCCATTAGCGGCTTCACAGGAGGCATTCGCGCCGTCAATACAGTGGCAAGGGCGTAGCAAAAGGCAGCGCCAAGAATCGCCAGCTGTGATAGCAGCTGAGTGAGGTCCCCGGCTAACGCCAATAAAGACTCTGGACCCATGAGAATGACTACACCGACAAACCCGATAGCAAAACCGAGCATTTGTGATGATTTCAATCGGCCCTCCGGTAAAAAGATATGCCCCAATGCGACGACGCAGAGCGGTGTCACCGCCACCAAAATACCCGCCAAGCCCGACTCAACCTGCTGCTGCCCCCAGGCAATCAGGGTAAACGGCAAGCAATTGCCGATAACGGCGATCGCGGTCAGGTATGCCCAACTTCGCCGACTGCGAGGAAGCCTGTCACGGGTAAATAGCAGGAATACTCCCAGCACTGCTGCAGCGAGGGAGATGCGGATTGCAGCCAGTTGCGATGGCGCAAACCCCAACAATGCAAACTCAACTAACAGATAGGAGGAACCCCACATCACGGTGAGAGCTGCCAATACCAGCCACCAGGATGATTTCGCAGTCATCGCAGCGCAGTTATAGCCCGAGAGCGCCCGGATTCATCAACCCATTAGGGTCCAGAGTCTGCTTCAGGTCTTTCACCAACGCTGCAGTAGCGGGCTTACGGGTCTGCAAGTACGGGTAATCCTTGCCAATCTGCATATGGATTGCTCCGTTCTGGGTACAAAGTTCCTGGATTCGCCCCTTCAGCTCTTTTACTAATGCACGGCCTTCCGGGTTATCGGGATGCACAGGCAAGTCGCCAAGAAATTCTGCCGGATACTCACGCTCATGGTAAACACTGCGCGCGTCTTCCCACAAAAACGTAGGCTCATAAATGAACGCGTTCGTACTGTAGGCCATAAGCATACGGGTAAGTTGCACACGATGTTTTTGCATGCGGTCCCGATATTCATCCTTCAGTGCTTCAAAATCACGGTGATGCTTTATGACCTTGGAGAATGGCAATACACCATGGGTAGGCTTCCACAACTCGCCATTAGGGCCAAGAATCGGCAATAACGGCATGAAAGGTTCAGCATTGAAATAAGTAGGAATAGAGTTAGCCACCTCAGCCCCGTAACGCCGGCCAATGGCACGCACTGCGGCAAGCTTCGCTTTCGCTTCAGCATCGCTCATACCTTCGCAACTGAAATGCGCTGAGTAATTCGCCTTCTTCAAAAAGTTACGACCCGCTAAACCCATTCGGGCGACCTGCAATACACCGTCCAGAGGATTTTTAGCCGATAGGAACACCGACTTTACCGCCTCAAACGGATTGGCCGATTCCATGCGGGTAAGTGCGGTTTTCTGCTGACGCGGGTCCAGACCAAAGCTCTGCGCCACCACCCCTAAACGCGCGATCTCAATCATCGCACTCAATGCGCTCTCACCATCAGGAAAACCAAATGAGGCCGCAGCAAAACTCGGTGGTCGTTTAATAAGCCGCAGGCTCAAACGCGCTTTCACGCCCAATGCACCTGCCTCACCAACGAACAGGCCGGTAAGATCAGGTCCGTAGTAGCGATAAAAAGCATTGGCATTGACGCCACCGCCAGAGCCGGTCGACAACAATTCGCCACTAGCAAGAATAATATCCATACCCGTTAGACTTTCAGCAGAAATACCGAAGGTACCCGAACCGTAGTTCACCGCGTAATGCGACATCGAACCGGCTACAGTAGCGGCCAAACCCGAAAATGGACCCCACATTGGCGTACGCAAACCCTGCTTCTTTAGTGCGGTGTTCATCTCTTCCCAGGTAACTCCAGCATCGACCGTAACAAACATGTCATCGGCATTAATATCGATTAACTTCATACGGGAAGTGTCAATACTGACCGTTCCTTCCTGCACAGGAAGATACCCATCGGTGTATGAAGCACCACCGCCGCGAACCACCATAGGCGTCAGGTTTTGGCCACAAAGCTTTACCAATTCCTGCAACTGATCAACATCCGCAGGTCGTACTACTACCGCCGCAAGAACCTTAGCTTCACGATACACGTCAGTGGAATAAAAAAGCCTCGAAGCTTCATCAGACAACACGTTCTCTGCGCCTAGCAAAGTCTCCAACTGTTCTAAAAATTTGGGGACCAAAGTGCTGGATATAGGCT
>JABIQA010000040.1 GCA_018699155.1 Chromatiales bacterium | reverse complement strand
TAATGAGCCGATAAATAGGCTCATCGTAAAGCCCACTCCGCATAATATTGCTGCGCCATAGAGTTGTTGCCAGGAGATGCCCTCTGGCAATTCGCAGAGTTTCATTTTAATGGCCAACCAACTGAAACCGAATACACCCACCTGCTTGCCGACAAGTAACCCCACCATGATGGCGAGGGGCACGCCGGTAAAGAGGTCCGCCAGTTTCATGCCTGTGAGTGAGATGCCGGCATTGGCGAAGGCAAACAGCGGGAGAATAAAAAATGCAGCCCAAGGATGAACTTCGTGAATTAACATTTGTAGGGGTGATTCGGTTTCTCTGCCCGGTTCGCGCGGACCCATGGGGATGCAGAAACCCAAAATTACGCCAGCGAGCGTTGCGTGAACCCCCGATTTGAGCACCGATGCCCACAAAATCAAGCCAACGAATATGTACGGTGCGAGTCGTGTGACCCCACGTATGGACATAGTGATAAGCGCTACGACTGAAATGCCAGCCACTATAATTGCGGTCATAGATAGTTTGCTGGTGAAGAAAAAAGCAATGATTGCGAGGGCGCCGATATCATCAATGATAGCCAGAGTCATTAAAAAGAGCTTAAGAGCTACGGGCACACCGGGCCCGACTAGAGCCAGAATGCCGAGCGCAAATGCGATGTCGGTAGCGGTAGGGATTGCCCAACCCTGAATAGCTTCGGGATTGTCTGCGGTTAGAAGGAAATAAAAAATCGCTGGCACAGCAATTCCACCGATTCCGGCGATGATTGGCAAGATGGTTTGTTTTATATCTGAGAACTGCCCGATCAGGATCTCGCGTTTTACTTCCATGCCAATCATGAAAAAGAAGATTGCCATAAGCCCATCATTAATCCATAGGAGTAAGGGTTTCTTAATGTCGAGAGCGCCATCCATGACGCCGATAGTTACCGCAACCGGCGTTTCGAGAAATGCTGAGTAGTTATCACCGTAAGCAGAGTTTTTGAGAATCATTGCCATAACGGCCGCAGCCAGCAACAACATACCGCCGATGGCTTCGGTGGTAAAAAATTTCTGCAATGATGTTCGTTGGTTCGCGTCACTCATTAGGTACATTCCATGACCGGGGCTTCAGTCTACTTTGCTGCTAACGTGGGGTAAACCTCTGTCATTGTCAGCCGGTGATTGACAAGCTATGAGCGAGCATCCAAGGTTCACTCATCACTGTAATGGCTTGAGTTCGTCATTTTCATCGCGACCATCCTTTTTGCATGAGGCAAACAATGAATATGAATGTAATGCTGAAAAACATCTGTGTGGCGACAGCTGTGACAATTTTGACAGCATGCGCTGGCCTATATGACAGCCCCGATTATGTGCGTCACACGAACAGCGCCTTGCTCGATGGGCTGGACGGCAGTGACATGCTGCAGTTTCAGGCGAAAGCCGGCTCACAATACCCGGAGAGCGATCCTGCGGCTGAGGCGTTGCGAATGTCATGGCTAGAGGGCTGGTTAAAGCAAACTAAGAAGTGCAAAGACGGTTACGTGATTACAGAGCGCCGCGCATTTGGTTTTGCCGAGTACAACCCCGCTGGCTACAATCTGGTTTATGAGCTGGAGTGCAAGGTACAAATGCCAGCAGGTATGGACATCCCTACCGGAGAGCCTGACGCAGGCTAATTATGCACTTATTAATTCTGGGTGGCTTGGTTTTGCTCCTCGTGCTTGGTCCAAGTCTCTGGGTGAAGCGAGTGATGAAAAAGCATGCCACTCCTGCAGATCGTTATCAGGGTAGCGGTGCCGAGCTGGCACGCCATCTGCTCGACCAGTTGGATATGCAACAGGTGGGAGTAGAGCAAACAGATCAAGGCGACCACTATGACCCGATAGCGAAGATGGTCCGGCTCAGTCAGGATAATTACGAATCTCATTCGTTGACTGCGGTGACCATAGCTGCGCATGAGGTTGGGCATGCCATTCAGGATCACCAAGGGTATTCGCCACTGCGTTGGCGTCATCGGCTGGTGGGTTGGGCCGGGCCCGCAGAGAAGTTAGCCGCCGCTATTTTAATTGCCTCGCCGTTTGTCTCGATGGTTACCCGCGCGCCGGTTGCAGGTGCGCTGACATTTTTGGTTGGCTTTTTGTTTCTTGGCCTGATGCCTGTGTTGCACTTAGTGACCTTGCCCGTTGAGCTGGATGCGAGCTTCGCGCGCGCTTTGCCAATGCTCAGTAAAGGCAAATTCCTTAAGGCCGGTGATGAGCCCCATGCTCGGCGCATTCTGACCGCAGCGGCTTGCACTTATGTGGCCGTTTCGTTGATGAGTCTGCTTAATATCGCGAGATGGGTAGCTATACTGCGGCGCTAGTCGCTGAACTAAAACAGCGGTGGTTGTTCCAGGTCCGCCGGGTTCTCATTGAATAGAATCCAGTCTTCCGGGCTAATGTTCCAGCGCTGTGCGCTGCCGGCATTTAATTCCAGCACAATCTGTACCGGTTCCCCCGAGTAAATTGTGTCGGTGGATAGTGGCGTGGTGTTCTCTGCGATGCTGGCAATTCTTTGGTTGCCGCGGATAAATAACATATCGAGCGAGATGAGCGTGTTCTTCATCCACATGGCTATTTCGGCGGGTTGTCGGTAAAGAAATACCATGCCTTCGTAAGCCCCGAGTTCTTCAATAAACATGAGCCCTTGCGAACGCTGCGCCGGAGATGTTGCAACCCAGACGTCGATCAGTACGCAGGGGCCATCGCTATTGATTATGATAATGCTGCTCGCAGGAAACTTGCTAAGCAGCCTTAATGGGCTGGCTCCTTGCGCTGATGGAAGTGCAGCGAGACACAGCAGCAAATAAAATGCGGCAGCGCATCTTGCCGCAACGACATGTAATGTTTGATTGTCGCCTCTCATTGGTCCGGGATACCCATTTCAGCGGCCACTGAATAATTTGTGGCTAAGCCACCGGCAAAATTAAAATTGATGATAGAGATTGAACCGGGGCCTTGTATCTGGGCTATTGCGCTAGAACAGTAAAGTTCGCCTTCTGCGCGATAAATCGGTACTTCATGGCTATTAAGCAGTGTGAG
>JABIQA010000030.1 GCA_018699155.1 Chromatiales bacterium | reverse complement strand
CACCAGGAACAGCCAGCGCCAACACCAAAACGCATTGCAGCCCTGCAAGCTGGAGAAAACGACGCCGTATGCTTCGCCAGCTGAGACTAGAAGGCCTATCACTCACACTAGTAACTTGACGGACGGATCGATCATTCGCAGCCGCAAACAAACGCGACGCATGAATAAGCACCGCAACCGCAGTAAAAGATAACCAGAAGCCTGCCTGAAATACTGCCAGAGGCTCCAAAACCTGTGCAGCCAATGCCGCACATCCCAATAGATCAAAGCCGGTGAACTCACGCCGCGAGAGCATCAGCGCGGTGAACAACAGCAACATCAGTAATGCTCGGTTAGCCGGCAGTCCGAAGCCCGATAACACCGTATAACCTATGCCAAGTAACGCACCCATCAACCATGGCAGCAACGCGTTGCAGCCAAACCACAGGAAGACGCGACCCAACACCACGCCAAGCCCTGCTGCCAAGCTGATGTGCAAACCGGAAATGGCCAGCAGATGCGACGTACCAGTGCGCCTGAACACCTGCCAATGATGCTGAGTGAGTTCATGCCGGGCACCCACACTAAGTGCCAGCAATAGTGGCAACCCATCTGTACCGGGCTTAACCCGAACTGCAATTTGTTCGGCAAGGGTCGAGCGCAGTTTTAGTACAGCGTCTTCGAAGCTGTCGATTAGTGAATCTGCAGGCACCTTCTCTGCCGACAGATTATTGAGCGGGGCATTAAATGCCGAGTCACGCACATAGCCGACTGCAAATATATTGCTCAGGTACATGGCCCGCGGGTAATCAAAACCGCCAGGGTTCGCTAAACCGCGCGGTTCACGCAAGCGCAATTCCAATTGCCAGCGACTACCAACTTGAATGTTGTCGGGCGGCGAATACCAATTCAACCGCACAGTGCCGCGCAGATTTTGCGGGTGATCCAGCCGCAAATCAAAGCGTGTTGAACCATTTCGTACCGCGGGAAATGACACCACCCTACCTCTCACATGCACATCACTCCGAGCCTGGTTGCCTTGGTGCTTAGTCAGCGATGGCGGTAACTGCGGATACATACTGTTGTGACACCAAACCCACAGCATAAGCATCGGCAGGATGCCATAACGAACAAATCGCCAATCTGTGAACCAGCAGCACAGACAAACCGTGCCAGCAACAGCTGCAGCGTATAAACTAGCTGTAGAATTGGTTAATGCAAAATAAGGCGGTAACAAGCAGGCCAGTGCGGATGCCGCCACGGATAAAAGGGCTAAAATGGCAGGTCCGGGCACTGGGTTTCCGACAGTCGTTCGCATAATGCAAAGCTCCAGTCAGAAGTAATGTCCAACCAGTAACATTCGATGCAAGGCCGCGATCAAACTCGGCATGCGCAACCGCAGCACAGATAACAGGCTCTCTAGCCCGACAGGTCATAGTAGGCAATGCCCAGAAAATACTTCACAGCAGTTTCCCGCCGGTATCGGCAGAAAGAGCACCCGTGGTACATGGCGCCGCTGACATATCTCATGAATCATCCTGTGTACTTCTCTGTGAATCGAAAGACAGTCACCCGCGCAATCTGGATAGGTATCTTCGTGGGGTTTTTGCCAATTCCAATGCAAATGGCGGTTGCGGCAATACTGGCCATCATTGCCAGAGTAAATATTCCAGTCGCAGTACTCGGTGTCTGGATCACTAACCCGCTAACGATGGTGCCGCTGTTTTATCTCGCCTACCGACTGGGTGCGGCGATGCTCAGCATGCCAATTGAGCTTTGGCCCTCAGAACACAGTCTGCTGGAGATGTCGCAAGGTATGGGCGGTGTTTGGAAGGCCATGCTATATGGCGGCGTGGTGCTCGGACTGTCTGTGGCAACGGTCGCTTACATTAGTGTAAGTATCATCTGGCAGGTCTCAACAGCGATCCGTTATCGCGAACGCAAACAGCGACGTGAACTGCGCGACCGCAAAGCGCAATCCGCCGAAACCAATGACCCGGCAAGCACTGCAAAACAAAACCCCGGTGCAAACCCGGATTAATCTCATCAACTAAACTATCGAGGCAAGCTGCCCGGCTCATCTACCGACTCAGCCTCCAGCTTTATATGGTTTTAACTGGCCCTGATCAAGTTCAACAATTCGATCCATCCGCGCCGCTAAATCCAGATCGTGGGTGACTACGATTAAACTAGCACCGGCCTCCCGATTCAGCTCCAGCATTAATTCAAATACAGTTTCCCCGGTTTGTTCATCGAGATTACCTGTGGGTTCATCCGCCAAGATGACGGCAGGCTGTGTCACTAATGCACGCGCCACTGCCGCGCGCTGACGCTCACCGCCCGAGAGTTCGCCTGGCCGATGCGTGAGCCTATCGTGCAAACCAACGCGCCCTAACACCTCGGTCGCGCGGGCAATGGACTCGCTCACCGGATCACGACGCATTAACAATGGCATTGCCACATTTTCAAGCGCTGTGAACTCGGGCAATAAATGATGAAACTGATACACAAAACCCAATGCCTCATTGCGCAGCACACCACGCTCTTTATTACTGAGTTTCGCCAGATCTTTGCCGGCAACTTCGACCGTACCCTCATCGGGCAAAT
>JABIQA010000032.1 GCA_018699155.1 Chromatiales bacterium | reverse complement strand
TTTTTGCTGTGGGATATTGCCTATGCCGAACTGTATTTTACCAATGTCTTGTGGCCGGACTTTAAGCCTGAAGATATTGCTGAGGCGATTGTTTTCTTTCAGCAGCGTCAACGCCGGTTTGGACGTACCGGAGAACAGCTTGATTCGGTATAGGCCACTCGGGTTGTTTGCCCGCTGATGTCGACACTTACTCTGCGCATTATTACTGCTGTTATTCTTGCCGGCGGATTTCTTGCTGTATTGTTTTTTGCGCCTGTGATCTACGCCGCTGCATTTCTTTCCCTCGCGTTGCTCATCGCAATTGTGGAGTGGGCAGGGTTCGTTGGTTGGAGGCCATGGCCTGGCCGAACGATTTATGCATTAGTTGCGGTTGCGGCCATGCTGGTAAGCTGGCAACAGCCTGAATTGCCGTTGCTGCCAGCATTGATCGTTGCGGCAGTAATGTGGACGCTAGCATTAGTGGCATTGCTCTTGTGGACCCGCGGAATTGCAAAGCCCGTTGTCATGATTTCTGGATTGTTGTTTTTGCTGCCAGCATGGTTAACTGCTGAACGTTTAATCCTGGCTGGCAGCGACGGTCCGGTGCTGTTGTTCTTGCTCTTCTGGGTTGTTGCTGCTGCCGATATTGGTGCCTATTTCACAGGCAAAGCGCTGGGGAAGCATAAGTTGCTGCCCCGAGTGAGTCCTGGTAAGTCAGTTGAGGGGCTGGTCGGAGGCTTAATCAGTGCTGCTATCGCCGCCTGTTTAGGGCACTATTTGCTGGACTGGACTCTGTCGCAAGCTGCATTTTTGGGCGTATCAGTGGGTATGGTGTCGGTTGTCGGTGACCTCACAGTTAGTTTGTTCAAGCGCAATGCAGGCCTTAAGGACAGTGGCAAAATACTGCCAGGACACGGTGGCGTTCTGGACCGGATAGACGGCGTGATTGCTGCATTGCCTTTATATACCGTACTTCTTTGGTGGTTCGGGAAACTGCCGCCGCTAATTGCGGTCTGATGCTCTGATATGGAAACAATCTTTATTTCAATTGCGGCCTTTGTCGTTGCCATAGGTGTTTTGGTGGCAGTCCACGAATACGGCCATTATATCGTCGCGCGTTGGTGCGGTGTAAAGGTGCTGCGGTACTCGATAGGCTTTGGTAAGCCGCTGCTTACCTGGCGCGGTAAAGATCCCGATCAGACCGAGTACTGCATTTCTGCTATTCCTTTGGGTGGCTACGTAAAACTGCTGGATGAGCGTGAAGGCAATGTCGACGCTGCTGAAATTGACAGGTCATTCACGCGCAAGCCGGTTAGTTCCCGCATTGCTATTTTGGCGGCGGGTCCATTGATGAACTTTGCATTTGCCATCATTGCCTACTGGGCCATGTTGATTATTGGTGTTCCCGGAGTTCAGCCTATTATTGGCGAGGTCGCTGAAAACTCGATTGCATCGCGGGCCGGTGTTGAGAGCGGTGATAGGATTCTTGCGGTTGGTGGCGATAGCGTTGGTACCTGGGACGGTGCAATTTTATTTATTCTTGATGAACTACTGGCTGACGAGCCGATTGCTATTGAGGTAGTTAGCGAGCAGGGCAATACAAGGCAATTGCAGCTTGATATCAGAGGCCGAATTAGTGACCTCACAGAACCGGGTAAGTTGTTCGACGTATTGGGCTTTAAACCTTGGGCTCCGGTTGTGCCGGCCCGGGTTAGTGAGGTTACGCCGGGCGGTCCTGCGGACTTGGCCGGTGTCTTGGCCGGGGATTTGGTGGTGTCGGCAGATGGTGAGGTAATTAGCAGTTGGCTGCAGTGGGTGGACTATGTCCGTGCGCGTCCGGGGCAAAATATTGCAATGAAACTGGACCGAGATGGCATTGTTCTTGCAATTAGCGCGACAACCGGTATTGCCGAAGAAAACGGCGAAAGCTTTGGTCGTATCGGAATGGCGACGCGGCCACCAGCGGGCCTGGCGGAAAAATACATATCAAATCAACGCTATGGAGTCACTGCTGCGCTTGGCGAGGCGGTGAGTCGGACCTGGGCCATGTCGGCATTAACGGTGCGGATGGTCGGGCGGATGTTTACCGGCGATGTTTCGGTAAAAAACATCAGTGGACCGATTAACATTGCCGAGTATGCGGGGTACTCTGCCCGCATTGGTGTTGCGCCATTCCTGAATTTTCTAGCGATTGTAAGTATTAGCCTGGGTATTCTGAATTTATTGCCTGTTCCGGTTCTCGACGGTGGGCAGATTGTTTACCAGGCTGTCGAGGCCATTAAAGGCTCGCCTATTTCAGAGCGTGCTCAGTTGATTGGTCAGCAGTTTGGGATTGCAATGCTCCTCATGGTGATGTCGCTGGCGTTTTACAATGATCTGTCGCGTTTCTTTTAATTTGTTGGTTGTTGTTGATTTGGTTGGCCTGTGATTTTTGCGGATAACTTTCCGGTTCTTTTTGCGCGTGCAATAAGAGTCTTCTCACTTGTATGTCTGCTACTAGTAAGCGGGGTGCTGAGTGCTGCCGATGATTTCGTGCTGCGGGATATTCGTGTCGAGGGTTTGCAGCGTATTTCTGAAGGCACGCTGTTTAACTATCTGCCGGTCAATCTTGGCGACGAAATAACTCCGGTGCGTGTGCAGGAGTCAATGCGGGCTATTTTCGCCACCGGCTTTTTCCGCGATGTAACACTTTATCAAGATAACGAAACGCTGGTTATTGTGGTGCTGGAACGTCCCTCGATTGAGTCCTTCACTATTGAAGGCAACAAAGATATTAAAACTGAGGATCTAGAAGAGCCTTTGGCAAAGATTGGTTTGAAAAGTGGTCGTATTTTCGATCAGTCGGTACTTGATGAGGTTGAGCAATCATTGCTCGATCAGTATTACAGCGGTGGTAAGTACTCGGCCCAGGTTGAGAGTACGGTAATTGATCTGCCCGGTAACAAGGTCGCCATAGAGATCGTTATCAAAGAAGGTAAGCGTGCCAAGATCCGCCAGATAAATATCGTTGGCAATACCATTTATGACGATAAAGATATCCTCGATGAAATTGCTTTGCGTACTCCGCATTTTCTATCATTCCTTCGTAAAGACGATCTTTATTCGCGTGAAGCTCTATCGGGTGACCTAGAAGTTATTCGGTCCATTTACATGGATAGCGGCTATGCCGACTTCCAGATTGAATCGACCCAGGTTGCGGTGTCACCTGATAAGAAGAGTGTGTTTATCACCATCAACATTAGCGAGGGTGGTGAGTTCACGATTTCGGAGGTGAATCTTGCCGGTGATCTGCTTCTGGGTGAAGAGGCATTGCGTCCCTATCTGCAAGTGGCGCCAGGGCAGATATATTCGCAGCGAAGCATCAGCAATAGTGTCGATTTTTTAAAGATGGTCCTTGGTGCTGAAGGCTACTCATTTGCTGAGATACAGCCGGTGCCAGAATTGGATGAGGTGAATAAGACAGTGGCGTTAACGTTTTATGTTGAGCCCAAGAATCGTGTGTATGTGCGCAATATAAATTTTGATGGAGCGGCATCAGTCAACGATCAAGTGTTCCGACGTGAGATGCGGCAGTTTGAAGGCGCGTATCTGAACAACAGCCAGGTTGAACGTTCCCGCGTGCGTGTGCAGCGTCTGCCCTATGTCGAGCAGGTCTCGGTTGAAACGAACCCCGTGCCCGGCACCAATGATCAGGTGGACGTCGATTTCCAAATTGTAGAAGGCCTGCCGGGCAGTTTCGGCGGTGGTATCGGCTACTCCGATGGGCAGGGTATTTTATTGAACGGTAACTTCGTGCACACGAACTTTATGGGCACTGGCAACCGTGTTACGGCCGACCTTAACCTTAGTAAGTACAGTACCGTTATCGGTGCTTCATACACTAACCCTTACATCACACCGAATGAGGTGAGTCGCACCCTTTCGATCACTCATCGTGAGATCACGCAGTTTACCGCGAGTGCTTCGACTTTCGATACGACCACACTCAGTCTGGGCATTGAGTATGGCTATCCATTGACGGAATATCAGCGAGTTATATACGGGGGTACCTGGCAGAGGTCCGAGTTGGCGACGAACCGCTTTGGTAGTTCGCAGCAGGCGATAGACTGGGTGCTGTCTAACGGCAGCCCCCAAGTGATTGATGCAGCGACCGCAACCACGGAATTTGATACATATGAATTATTGACCGGCTGGGTCTATGACTCCCGGGATCGCTCACTGTTTCCTACTCGGGGTGCGCGGCATCGTGCTACGGTATCCGGCGCTATTCCCGGAAGTGGAGTGGAATATTGGTTTTTAAATTACAGCTATACTCAGTACCTGCCATTTGCGCGCTACTTCATACTTGCCTTCAACTTCGACAGTTCGTACGGCGAGAGCTACGGTGGTACCACCTCTATCCCTCCTTATCGCAACAGGTTTGCGGGCGGCCCGAACACGATTCGCGGCTATCAAGAGAACGATCTGGGTCCTGTTGATAGCCTCGGCAACCCTTATGGCGGTAATATGCTCACTGTGTTGCAGAGCTCGTTGATTCTGCCTTTGCCTGAGTCTTTGCAACGTAAAACCCGAGCATCATTGTTTTTTGATATTGGCAATGTATTCTCTAACGGTGATGTGAATTTTAATGCGCCTGATGGTTCACCGATCAGCTATGAATTTAGCGATAGCGAGTTGAAGTACTCTACAGGCGTGGCGGTAAGTTGGTTGTCGCCCCTGGGATTGTTTAAGTTCAGCTACGCAATTCCATTGAATGCTGAAAGTTTCTCGGCAACGAGTTTTGGTGATAATACCGAGCGTTTCCAGTTCACTATCGGCGGCGCGTTCTAGCCTAGGTGGGGTATTTTCAGGTGTTCAATAATATCTGCATGCTGTAACTCTTGTTGTTGCTGTAGGCAGTTTGGTCTGTTTTTGTTAAGGAAGAATAAGTATGAAAAAAATTACCCGTTTTCTGGCATTGATTACTTTGTCTATACTGACCACCGTTGCGGTTGCAGCAGAGCCGATGAAAATCGGCGTGGTTAATGCGCCAAGGTTGCTGAGTGAATCGCCTCAGGCAAAAGCCGCGCAGAGGGTTCTTGAAGATGAGTTTTCACCCGTGCAGGCCGAGATGGTGGTGCTGCAAAACGAATTTAAAGCGAAGCAGGAAAAACTGCAGCGTGATATCGATGTGATGAGTGCTGATGAGCGTCGTAACGCCGAGCGTGATTTGCAGAATGACCAGCGTAATCTGCAGCGTCGTGGGAATGAGCTTAATGAAGACTTTGAGCTGCGCCGTGACGAAATGCTGGGTCGTATGCAGCAGGATCTATTTTCGGAGATTCAGCGTTATGCCAATGAAAATGGCTATGACTTGGTGCTCGGTGATGGCGTGCTGTACATGGGCGACAGCCTTGATATTACCGATGCAGTTCTGAAAGGCCTTGAGGTGCGTTTTAAGGCCGCTAAGTAAGAGGGTGTTCCGGAGAGTGGGTGCAGCTGCATGGCGCTCTCGGATATTAATCGTCTGGTCTGGGGATTGAGTATGAGCGAATCACGCAGTCTTGCTGAACTGGCCGAGATGTTTGGGGCCGAAGTTCATGGCGACCCCAACACGCGCGTGAGTCGCGTGGCCACACTCGACGCAGCTGGCTCCGACAGTATTTCCTTTTTATCCAACCCTAAGTATATCAATCAGCTTGCCGGAACCAAGGCTGCTGCTGTTATTTTGCATGCCGATGCCGCGGAACTCTGTCCGGTTCCTGCGTTGTTTGTGAAGGACCCTTATCTGGTTTATGCGAAGATCGCCGCAGTATTGCATCCGCCGGTATCGCTGAAAACCGGTATTCATCTTAAGGCCAGTGTTGCAGACGATGCTATCGTGCCCGCCAGTTGTGAGATCGCCGCGGGCGCTGTCATCGATACCGGTGTCGTACTGGGTGAGCGCGTCTACGTGGGGCCGAATTGTTATCTGGGTATTGGTGCAGCGCTGGGTGAAGACACTCGCCTCATGGCCAATGTCACCCTGTATCATGGCGTTCAGGTCGGCGCACGCTGCCTGATTCATTCTGCCACTGTGATTGGTTCTGATGGTTTTGGTAATGCTGGCAACGGCGATGGCAGTTGGACTAAGGTGCCA
>JABIQA010000172.1 GCA_018699155.1 Chromatiales bacterium | reverse complement strand
GAAGGGACTCGCAGCAATCTGCTGCTGCAAATCCGGCGCATCCATACCACCGCCAACCAAAATAAAATGGATATTTGCCTGCTTCGGCAGATAATTTGTGGCATCAACTAATACCCGCACGCCTTTGCGCGGGCGGTTATTAGCCACACAGCCCACCACAAACGCATCGGCTGGAATGCCAAGCGTGTTTAGATCCAGAGCCGCATCGTTGTACCAGGCCAGATTGTGGCCCTTGTAGACGGTCTCGGCTTTTGCCGGCGATGGATGAGCTTCACGGATACTGTCGCGCACTGCGTTCGACACACCCAGGATCATATCGACACGTGGATTTAAATGTGTGAGGTAACAGGTCGGATCCCAGCGGCTTAAGTTGCCCGTCTGACCCCTATAGGTCACCAAGCTAACATGCTTAAGCCCGCGCAACGCCCGGTTACAGGTAATGATGGATGGATTATTAAATGCGTAGACCACATCAATGTCATGGTCTACAACATAGTTCCGCACATAGCGCACTGCGTGCCGGTCAAACTTCTTCTCCGGGACAAAGTTAACCAGGCGCACACCGGCGTTGCGGAGCTGGTCATTATAGACGCCATCAGCCTGAGTCATCACAGTGACGTCAACCCCAAGCTCCTGCATGCTGATAAAAATTTCGGCCTCAGGTCGAATACTGTTCAGTGAATCAGCGTGTGATGTAAGCACTAAAAGACGCATATATCAGGGTCGGCCATTGGTCTTCAGAAAATCGAGGTACATGGGTACACCCTGCTCAATAGCGATAAAATCATCGTTATAACCGGCAGCCTGTAAGCCCGTTATATCTGCTTCAGTAAAACTCTGATAGCTGCCCTGCAAGCTGTCGGGAAAAGGAATATAGGAAATATCGCCGGAGCCGTTCCAACCAACAGCAGCCTTAGCAACG
This sequence comes from Chromatiales bacterium, assembly GCA_018699155.1. Lineage (GTDB taxonomy): Bacteria > Pseudomonadota > Gammaproteobacteria > Steroidobacterales > JABIQA01. The sequence continues at coordinate 6,837 of JABIQA010000172.1, read as the reverse complement.
TCATTAAAGGTACGGCTTCCACCAGTGCCCAGATTAAAAATTCCTGACTTATCAGGGTTATCCAGCAGCCACAGATTCACCTTCACTACATCGTCTACATGAATGAAGTCGCGGCGCTGCTCGCCATCACTGTAGCCATCACAACCGCTAAACAGACGAACCTGATTGGCGTCACGCAACTGACGATAAAAATGCAGCATGACGCTTGCCATACCAGCTTTGTGATATTCATTGGGACCGTAGACATTGAAATAACGCAGCCCTGCAATTTGCGAGCTGGCACCATCTATCACTCGGCGAACATACTGATCAAATACAAGTTTCGACCACGCATAAACATTAATCGGCTTTTCGGTCTCGGCGGTAATTCGGAAATCGGTGCCGGCACCATAGACAGAAGCCGATGAGGCATAGACAAACGGAATATTTTGTTTAAGGCAGTGGTTTAGTAGATGCTTCGAAAACTCGAAGTTCACCCGCATCATGTATTCACCATCCCATTCGGTGGTGTCCGTGCAAGCCCCCTGATGCGATACCGCGTCTATCTCCCATGGCAGCGGCTCACCCGACTGCAGCATAAACAGAAAGTCTTCAAAATGAACATAATCGGCAATGACACAATCGGCTAGGTTAAAGCACTTGTGTCCATCTTCCATATCATCAACAACGATGATATCAGTACGCCCTTTAAGGTTTAGACCCTTAACAATATTGCTGCCGATAAATCCGGCGCCGCCAGTCACAATAATCATGGTATTTCCGTTCATTCGTCTGTTGGTATTGCCCGTCGCTACGGGTCATAAAGCAATTCTAACCGATTTAGCGCGCTACTCATGCCGAAGCACTCCGGTCACTAAGCCCAGAACACTATATTAGTGAATCCAAGACATTCTGATAGATCAGTTCATAGCGTTTGCCCATTCTGGCTGGAGTATAGGCATCGGCAGCGCGCTTATTCTCTTCGCCAATAGCTGCGGCCAGCTTAGGGTCAGAGCACAACCGCAGGATCGTTTTTAACATAGAGCGTGTATCGTTCACCTCGAACAGGTATCCGTTCACGCCATCTTCAATGATCTCGGAAATACCGCCTACGCGGGTTGCCACCACCGGCAAACCAAACTCCAGCGCATCCAGCAACACCGAGCCTAAGCCTTCATGCCGTGACGGATACAAAAACAGGTTCAGCACATTCAGATAGTCACCGACATTATCGACATGCCCTGTAAAACGAATATTGCTAAGCCCCCCTGCCTGCTGTCGCAACGACTCTTCATCGCTCCCACCGCCGATCAACACATAAAGCACGTCGGGCGCTGAATTTATCGAGTTACGGGCCATCTCAATAATCTGTTGTTGGGATTTATGCGAATCAACCAACGCGCGCACATGGCCAACAACAAAGGCTTTCTGGTCAATGCCCAATGTCTTACGAATTGACGCACTTCGCTGCCGACTCACCCGTAATGCGCTACTGCAATCGGGGATCACCTGAATATTCATAGTCGGGTCGAACTTATGCAAAGAGTTACTGATTGCCGTAGATATCGAAATCACGCGTGAAGCGCGATGGTATGCCGAACGATTCAGCGGATTCTGGCGGGGGCCCTTCTCTACTCTGCGGGTAACGATATAAGGCTTGCCGGCAATAAAGCTCTGCAGCCAAGCCGGTTTAATGGCCCGCCCCTGATGCACATGAATCAATGCAGCATCATCGAAGGCTCTCGATGCACTCAGAATGCCACCCGATACTTCATTAATATCCAAGCCCGGTATATCGGCACAACGACTGGCCAGGGAATCGCCGCCGCGCGCCACGAGCAACTGCTGCCAACCTGCTTCCGCTAGGTAACGCAGCAACAACTCGGTCTGCCGTTCGCCGCCGCAAAAGCCGGTAGCCAGATTAATATGGGCAATACATCTGCCGGCTAAACTCATGTGCCATTGTTCCGACTTGATGAGTTACGCCGCACCTCTGCAGCCTGCTGATCACGGATATAGCATTTCATGCATCGATAAAACACAGCGCTGGCATCGGACCAAGCGATAACTAGGCCACGCCAGCCATCAAGAAAGCCCAGCCGCAGAATATAGCTACGATCAAAGGCCCACTTGGCTTTTAGCAGCGATATAAAGGGACCGTAACCCTTCGCGCCCTCTTCCATACGCAGCTCGGTGTAGCGTTCCATCTTCACTAAAAACTGGCCAATCCGCTCGGCCGCCATATGCCTTATCGGGCTCTGTAGGCGCTGCATGCGCGCATCAGGCAGAGGAATAATGTTTTCATGCACCATGGCTTGGTTGTAGCTATGCGCTTGCCGATTATACAAACGCGGCAACCAATCATAGCCCCAGCCGGAATGCTTTATATGCCGCCCCATGAAGTAGTTCTGACGCAGCAGTTCATACAACATTTTGCTGTCGCCAAGAGCCAAGGCATCCAGTTCATCTATTAACTCCGCGCTTGCCATCTCATCGCTATCGAGCGACAAGACCCAATCATTACTGGCAAAGTCTGCGGCCTTGTTTTTTGTCGGACCAAATCCAATGAACGCACCCTGTTCGAGACGTACATTGGCAAAGCCCGCTGCAATTTCCGCCGTACGGTCTGTTGAGCCGTTCTCATACACCACCACCTCGGGCAGGCGCAGAAGGCTGGTCAGGCACTCGATCAGCGTCTCTTCGGAATTATGCGCAATGATGACAGCAGAGATTGATTGCAAAGACATGAAGACTCCAATTAGCCCTTGGTTTCGGGTGCCAAAATATAATGGGCACCACAATAAGGACAGCCGGCCTCGCCAGTGTCTTCAATGGGCAAATACACTCTGGGGTGCGAATTCCAACGTTTCATGCCCGGCATAGGACACGACAACGGTAAATCAGCCGCAGTTACCGTATACCGGTGTTCGGTATTTGCCTCTATAAATTCGTCATTGTCTGAAGACATCAATCCTGCCCCTACTCTAAAGTCACTTCATATGTCATATAACCGAGTGAAGTATAACAAGCGAAGCTGCAGAAAGTGGTGGGTAGAAAAACGAAACTAGAAACGACTCTCACCGACATACCTATGCCACAAACCCGAAACAATAGAAGGGCTCTCCGCAAGATCCGCAAATGGAACCAAAGACACCTGCCCAGCTAACGACAGACGATGCAGCAAACTGCGGTAGTCGCGGTATATGTCGGCAAGTTGCTCGGAATGCTCCGGCTTGATGATACCTGCAGCGGCTAATGCCTCAAGCTGACGAATATTATCCGACCAGACAATCAACGAGGGGTGGTTGCGGGCATGCTCCAGCACCAGGTACTGAACCAGGAATTCGATATCAATAACGCCGCCAATGCCATGCTTAACATGGAACATATCGACGGTGCTTTTATCGAGCTCTTTGCGCATTCTATCGCGCATCTTCAACACGTCTTCATGCAACTCGGCGAAATGCACATGATTAGTAAGCACATCGTCGCGAACCGCGGCGAATTCATCACAGATTCTTAGCGGGCCGGCAATAGCCCGGCTGCGCAACAGAGATTGATGCTCCCAGGTCCATGCGGTTTCTTTATGATATTTTTCGAAGGCCCGCAAACTACTCACCATCGAGCCTGAATTACCACTGGGGCGCAACCGCGTATCCACTTTATACAGCGACCCGGATAGCGTCTGCATAGTGAGCATATGAATAAGGCGCTGTGCAAGACGGGCAAAAAACACCGGGTTTTCGAGCGGCTTCAAGCCGTCAGTTTGCTGTTCTTCGCCGCTCGAATCATGCAGAAAAACCAGATCCAAGTCTGAACCGTAACCGAGTTCCAGGCCACCCAGCTTGCCATACCCCAGAACACCAAAATACGCCTCGCGCATACCATCACCGTCATCGCACATCGGACGTCCATGCCGCACAACCATCTCACCATAGGCGAGTTTCAGCGCTGCATCGACCACGAGCTCGCCAATATCAGTTAAGCGGCCGCTAACCTTCATGAGTGGCAGCACACCACTCATGTCGGCAACTGCGACGCGGAATACAGCGGCCTGCTGAAAGTTGCGGATATTCTCGAGATACAGCTCCGCATCATCATTTGATTGGTCGGTAAGACGCAGTGCCAGATCATCCTCCAGGTCAATACGCCGCGGCTCTTTCGAGAACACGCGCGGATCAAGCAGCTCATCAAGCAGCAGCGGATGCGCAGCAACCTGACGCGCCAGAAAATCACTGCGGGCAGACAAGGTAACCAATCTCTGTAATGCGGCCGGGTTCTCGCTTAACAGCGAAAAGTACGCTGAGCGACGACCAATAGCCTCAACAATAGAAAGGCAAGCCCGTAACGCCGCATCCGGAGAAGGCTCCGCGGAGCAAGCATGAATTAACTGTGGCACAAGTCGGCTGAGGCGGGCCTGCCCGGGCTCATCAAGGCGCGCAATTGCCGAATCCAGCTTCAACTTCTGCAACTGCTCCGGCACATCGGCTGGGTTAGCAAAGCCAAGCTCTGCAAATTCTTCCAGTACGCTCTCGCTAACAACACCGCCGGACCACAGCCCACCAATATGGCTCAATACAGATGATTCATCTGATTCATCAGAATTGCGCCGCAGAATATTATTAAAGTGATCGTGAACTTTATCGCGATGCGCATCGAGGGTTTGTATGAAGGCATCCCAATCGGCAAAACCCATCGATAAACACAGGCGCGCACGGTTTAACGGGTTGGCTGGCAGCTTATGCGTCTGCTGGTCATTAATTGCCTGAATCCGATTTTCAACCAAGCGCAGATAACAATACGCAGCGCGAAGTTCACTCGCAGCATCTTCCGGTAATAGCCCATAAACAGGCAGCTGCTGCAGGGCTTGCAGCAGACTACGCTCGCGCAACTGAGCAATGCTGCCGCCCCGTACCAACTGCATAGTCTGCACAATAAATTCGATTTCTCGAATGCCCCCGGGGCCCAGCTTGACGTCACCCTGCATGCCCTTCTTGCGGCCTTCCGTCTCAATCATCGCCTTCATTTCACGAAGCGAACTGAACACGCCATAATCCAAGTAGCGCCGGTACACAAATGGGCGCAGGATGTTTTCGTAAAAATCTTCAGCGCCAAACCAGTCATTTACCACACGCGCTTTGACGTAAGCATAACGTTCCCAATCACGACCGTGTGTCATCAAGTACTCTTCGAACGCCATCTCGCTAACAGCCAATGGTCCGCTAGTTCCAAAAGGACGCAGCCGCACATCCACCCGATACACAAAACCGTCGGCGGTTCGTTCATCCAGAACCTTAATAAAGCGTTGCGCTAACAATCGATAGTACTCAGGCGCAGTGACAGGCTGACGACCATTAGTATCGGCTGACTCACTGAACAGAAACACCAGGTCAATATCAGACGAAAAATTAAGCTCTCCGCCGCCCAACTTGCCCATAGCGAGAACCACGAAGCAGCTCTCTTTTCCATCCACCATGATCGGTCTGCCATAGCGCTCGAACAAGCTAATTTCAGACCAGCGCAATGCTGCACACTGAGCAGCATCGGCAAGCGCCGAGAGATCGGCAAGCGTTTCCGCCAGCTCCGCCAAACCAGCCAGATCGCGCCAGGCAATGCGCACCAACTGCCGATGCCGAAACAGCCGCAGGGCGCGCTTAAACTCGGCTTCATCGTTAAGCCCGACGGTGGCGGCAAGACACTCTGTTAAGAGTTCGCCACCACTAATTGTGCGCAGCATATCCCCAGAGGAAAATAGCTCACGAGTTAAATCTGGGTATAGCGTAAGTGTATTGGCAATATATTCACTGCAGGAAAAAGCGATAGGAAACGATGGCAGCAGTTCCACAGGAATACTTTCAATACCCTGTTCCATCAAATTCTGCGACGCCTCAGCAAACACCGGGCGCAGGATTTCAGGCAGCGCCTCACTGAGCTGCTCAATATTTAAAGTCGAAGGCGCAACAGTCACATCAGAATCCTAATTGGTATCGCATTCATCATGTTTTGAAGCCGACGGCTTTGCAAGTCGGTTTTTCCGCAAACTGGCGAATAAGTATCTGTTTACCGAACACCCATAAAAAAAGCCCCGCAAAGCGGGGCTTTTCTTCTAACCAAGAAAGTTGGTCAGGAACGACTTACATCATGCCGCCCATACCGCCCATGCCACCCATATCCGGCATTGGACTCACGCCCGGGTCTGCAATAGGTGCTTCAGTCACCATGCATTCCGTGGTCAGCAACAAGCCTGATACAGATGCAGCATTCTGCAGTGCAGAGCGGGTAACTTTAGCCGGATCAATGATGCCCATTCCAACCATGTCGCCATAGACGTCAGAAGCCGCATTGAAACCGTAATTACCTTTACCGCCAGCAACTTCATTCAGTACAACGGATGCATCACCACCGGCATTAGCTACGATCTGACGCAAAGGCTCTTCCATCGCACGACGCAGAATCGCAATACCAACGTTCTGATCATCGTTGACGCCTTTCAAGCCATCAAGAGCTGCCCGCGCACGAATCAGTGCAACACCACCACCGGCAACAACACCTTCTTCAACCGCAGCACGGGTTGAATGCAAAGCATCTTCAACACGAGCTTTTTTCTCTTTCATTTCGATTTCAGTTGCGGCACCCACTTTAATGACAGCAACACCGCCGGCGAGCTTAGCAACACGCTCCTGCAGTTTTTCACGATCGTAATCAGAAGAAGAATCAATAATTTCGCGGTTAAGCTGCTCAACGCGTTCTTTGATTTCAGCCGCTTTACCAGCACCATCAATAATGGTTGAGCTTTCTTTGCTCACCTGAACCTTCTTAGCTTCGCCCAGATCGTCCAGAGTTGCTTTCTCAAGACTG
>JABIQA010000184.1 GCA_018699155.1 Chromatiales bacterium | reverse complement strand
TGACAATGCCATCGGCACGTTTTTTAACCGCATCACCACCAACTTTCATGCAGGGTGCATCATCGCAGTGATTGCACATGGTAGGCATAAAGTGAGCATCAACAATGGGATAAGCACCGCGTTCTTTGCGTTCTATATCGAGCCAATTCGCACCCATTGCTGGTTGCTCGGCCGCATAACCTGGGAAATCATTGCCGGTATGCTCATCTTTAACAGCAAGAAAACAACCCCGGCAGTTATTGCAGCGCTCGATATCAACAATCATGTTCCATTTCTTAGCCATTACGCTGCCTCCACCGGTGGTGCTGGTTTCCAGGTATCGATACCCGTCCATTTCTCGACTTCGATAAGGGTACCGTTAGGACGAATACCATGAGCCTTAGTGGTAATAGGCTTACTGGGGTTTAGCACATTAACGCAACCACCTAGGTCGGTGGACTTACCGGGTTCACCGGCAGGCCGATATTCAGCAGATGCTGTCGGCGCACTGATCACCCCCGGACGCAGCCGGTCGGTAACTTGTGCGGCGCAGACTACAGAACCGCGATCGTTATAAAGACGAATCAGGTCATCGTCTTTAATGTCGCGTACTTCCGCATCTTCGCGACTAAGGCGACAGGTCAAATAATGATGGTCGCCCACTTTCACTCGATGCTCACGGATATCGCGTAGGAAGCAGCCCTCATCGTCACCCATTAAATGGAAGGGATAACGCGAATGCGGTGTCAACAAACGCAGCTTATACTTTGCCGCAACTTCCGGTTCGTTCTCCGCATTCTCGAATGTCTTAATGTATTTATTAACAGGAGGACGCTCAGGATCATCAAAACGCTTTAGAGTAGTCGGCACAAACTCGTACTTACCGGATGGTGTCTGCAATCCTTCCCCATAGTTCTCGACAAAATCAGACGGCAACGGATAAGGCTCAGGCACATCTTTCTTGCGGCCTTCGTAAAACCAGTTCAAGCCCAACGGCGGACGGGATTCTTCCGGTTCCTGCGGAACCACGAAGTAACCTTTCTTCAGGAACTTGCGCCACGACATGGTCTTAACAGCATCCGAAGATTCATAGGCGCGTTTACACCATTCAAGCTCAGAGTTACCACCTTCAGAAAACACCGCACCCAGATTCATTCGCTCTGAAATAGCCAGGAAAATATCGTAGTCAGACTTAGCCTCACCTTCAGGCTCAATAGCTTTATGCTGAAGTGAAATCACGCGGTGATTGTTCATCGAATACATGTGATGGACATAGCCCGGACCAACATTGAGCCACTCGCCAATATCCCAACGTTCAAACACAGTACAAGCTGGGAGGATCACGTCAGAGAATGGCGTCTCGCCTTCCCACCAAACAGATTGGTTCACCACAAATTTAAGGTTCTCGTGCTGGTACATATTGATCCAGCGGTTCGAATCCACCTGAGTACCCAGCGATGAACTGCCGTACTTATATATCATTTCAACCGGTACATGACCCGGTGAGGGATAGCCGATCGGGAAGAACTGCCCCACGACTGAATCAACCGCAGTCACGTAACCCAACTTGGGCTTACCCATGATGGCTTCGGGTAACCACATTCGCGGAATCACCTGCTTCACGGAATTCATCGTCACGATGTGCGGCATCCGTTGGTAGTTATTCGTGGAGTTGGCACTGTAGGCCAGATCGCCCGACATACTGCCCTCGGCATAGCCCGGGAAGTAGAAGTTCATATCCACAGGCGCACCAAACTGCAGGTTACCGAAGTTAGAGCCTTCACTGCCCATGCCCTGCATGGCGCCAAGGATGGTCATCATTCGCGCCCATTGCGCACCTGTGGGACCACGACAGGCGCCGCCCAGACCAATACCCCAGCCACCGGCACCAAGATAAGTCTTTTTGCTCGCCCATTCACGTGCGAGTGCACGACAATCGCGAGCCGGAATGCCTGTTTCCTGTTCGGCCCATTCTGGCGTTTTAGGAATACCGTCATCTTCGCCCAATACATGTGCTTTCCACTCATCAAAACCGGTGGTGCGTTTTTCTACAAATTCTTTATCGTAAGTGCCTTCGGTAATCCAGACATAAGTTAGTGCTTGAGCAAATGCTGGGTCGGTGCCCACCTTCGGTGAAATCCATTTACCACCCAAATGTGCAGCGGTGTGATTTAAATAAGGATCGATGTGCACCATCTTGATCCCCAACTCTTTCGCCCAACGGCGACGCTGCGTGCCCTCAAAACCATAGGATGCATCCGGATCACTGGACCAGAAAACCATCATTTCTGCATTCTTAAGACAATCCTCAATAGTGCCGTACGGTTCTGTCGCACCCAAACGCATACTGTTGCCCCAGTGATGCTGTGCACCCCAAAACCAGCCTTCCCAGCTATCTGGAGAATGCATCAACTTAGTGACACCAATCAGGTTCCAGAAGCGGTTAAAGGCTGAGAGATAATGACCGAGGTTGCCCCACTGATGGTGGGAACCGTTAGCGACAGCAATCGCACCTGGACCAACAGCCTTACAGCGTTTCATTTCGCTGGCAACGATATCAATCGCTTCGTCCCACTCAATCTCTACGAACTCAGACTTACCTCGATTCTGGATGTTGCGTTCACCCTTGTGATCAAAGTCGACGCGCTTCATGGGTTTTAAAATACGATTTTTGGAATAGACCATCGATTTCTGACAGGCACCATGGGCTGCCAATGTGGTTTTGCGCGGCGGCTTAAACTCTTTGCCGCGCGCTTTAATGGTGTACGAATCAGGATCGCTCTCATCCAAATTCATGGGAGTGGTACGTAAGATTTTACCGTCTTTAACATATACAAAAATTGGACCGCCATTCGTACCGTTGGTGTAACGCGTAACGCCATCACCCATATCTGTACCCTTGGTCCAGGTATAGGTTTCCATGCTTGCAACCAAATGCATAAACCAGACAATTAAATCGTCAGGTCCTTCCATTGTTATATAGAAGTTTTTTGCAGCGTGAATACGCTCTAAATGATCGAAGGGTGGGGTCAAAAAATCGGCTGCGGTTTTTCTATCCTTAAAATAAATAGAAAAATCAGGCTTTGCATGAAAGCCTGCTCCGGAAGAGACCTTGCCGTTCTTCACTTGAATCCAGCGTCCCATTGGCTGGCCTCTGGTGCGGAACTGTGCGACTGCGTCACGCTCCTTCAGGGCTTCCGCAAACTTAGGGTACACCCAAGAACAAACACGCATGGCCCAGGGGATACCCCAAAGAATGATTGCAAGTTTCATAGTTTTTCCTCAAATGAGTTATGAATCTATAGTCTTGTCACGACTATATATCGCCAGCGGATTATGAGTAATGATAAATATCAGCAACAATTGACAAAAAACGCCTCGCCACAAAGCCTTATTGGGGTCGTAATTTGCCGAAATTGCGCGATCTACAACCCTTACCAAACAAGGGTTGCAGCGCATTTAGCCAGTCGGTGGTTTACCGTCCGTCACGATGCGAACACAAACCTGATAATTTGAACCTACAAGATCTGAAAAATCTCCTGCAGTGCGCCACTGCCAGGGTTGCGAACAATCATGGCGGCACACCGCCCGCGACCGGGCAACTCTATTTCAGTAATTTCGGAAAATAAATCAGCGCCCATGGCCTTGCAAGCTTCAGCTGTTGAGGCGAGGTCGGAAACCTCAAACGACTGCGCGAGATAACCAATATTAGGCGGCAGCGCATCCGCGACTAGACTCGGAACGTCGTAGTTCATTGGCTCAGCCAGTGCAACCTTGCCATATTCGTGATCGCCCATGACCAGAACGCTGCGAGTCTTGCACTCGGGTGGCAAATCTACCGACCGGTTTGCAACTTCACCCTCAATCAATGATTCCGCAAACAGTTTCATATTGAGAGGACCGTAATAAAACTCAAGAGCTTTATCAGTATCAGAGACTGTATGTGCCGTGGTTGCCACGGGAGTAAAGCCGGTACCTGTGCGGCCGTACCCAAGCACAAAGTGATACAGATGACCGATCATAGTCTCAGGGTCTTCGGTTAACAGTTCTACAAGATTAATCACCACACCGTCCGGGCCTTCAAATGCAAATTCCATTGCTTCACCGACCACCGGACCAAAATTAATGTGATTCGGCTCGCTCCAGAACTCATAACCCTTCGCCTCTAGCTGCCCATAGTCGCGCTTAACATCACTGGTGTAGATATTAAGATTGAAAAGACCGGTGGCACGCTTGATACCGGCTTGTCGAATCTGCTTACGGTTTTTCGCATTAAACTCCATCAGCTGTATCTGACCAACAGGGTCGGCACCGTATGCCAAAAAGGCGCAGCGGGCTTTCGCCCCAGTTGGAAGCTGCCAGTAGCGCTCGAAATCAGACCCCTCCCAAGTCATACGTTGAGTGACATCTAACCCCAAAGTGCCTTTATAAAACTCGAGCGATGATTCGAGATTCTCAACGCCGATGACCACGACGCTAACCGAAGCGCTGGCAAGGTTTTCACTTCTCTTCATTTGCTATTCCCTGAAATACTTATTTTAGTATTCTTTATTGTTGTTGCAGATTGCTCATAGTTAGATTCTATAGAAATAATAAACCTAAAACGATGCGGGTGACGCAGGCTAATACCCCTCGTCATCACCCGACTTTTAACTTAGCCTTTTCCACTATTGACCCAATATATCTGCTTACGGTGAGTGCCATGCTGAAAACTCGCCGTTTACGTGCCGGTCGATGGGAAAGCCTGGGCATAACATCGGCAGCATTTAGGCGAAACATCCAATACGGCTGTGAGTGCGAAATCAATATAGAGTATTGTTGCATCAATTAGGTGCCACAGCCTCTGTTCCAAGTGATTTTGCCAGTGCAGGCTCTATACAGGATGACCCGATGAATAGATTTACAGTCCAATACGCTACGGCAGCCCTGGTGTTGCTCCTACCCCTTACCGGCTGTTCGCAAGACCCAGCCCAAACTGCAGCTAAGGATGGCGACGATTTTTATACCTATACTGACAGCAACTATGACGGCATTGGCAAAACGTATATGGGCCGTGAGATTTCTTATGTGATGGGCCATCAGGGCGCCGGATGGCTGGAGCGTGAAGGTCGGGTAAAAGAGGAACGCACCGACCTGCTGCTCGCCAACTTGCCGCTTAACTCCGGCGACAGTGTTGCGGACATTGGTGCCGGCACCGGGTATTTCAGCTTACCCATGGCCCGCATTGTCGGTGATAACGGCAGAGTATACGCGGTGGATATTCAACCGGAAATGCTCGCGATTATTGAAGCGCGTAGCAGCGACATGGGCATTACAAATATAACGCGGGTACTCGCCACAGAAAAAGACCCTCAGTTGCCGGTCGATACTCTCGACTTGGTGTTGTTCGTGGATGCGTATCATGAGTTCGAGTGGCCTCGGGAAGTCATGACCGGCGTTTACAATAGCTTGGTCAGCGGCGGCAAAGTCATATTAATTGAATACCGGATGGAAGACCCTTCTGTACCGATAAAACGTCTGCATAAAATGTCGGAAAAACAGGCCCGAAAAGAACTTGAGGCTCTGGGCTTTCAATTCGTAAATAACCTTGATTTGCTGCCGCAGCAGCATTTTTTGGTGTTTCAAAAACCCTAAGAACAGCGCTGCAAGATTTTCGTAAATGGACCCGAACCCCTGTCTAAGGATTTATTCTGGGGTTTACGTATACAATTCAGCGTCATCAAATAAAGGATTAAGCTCACTATGACCACTTTAGTTATTGGCGCCACCGGCAATGTCGGGCGCCCCACCGTTGCCGGCCTGATCGCAAAAGGCGAGTCAGTGCGTGCTTTAAGTCGATCGGAAGACAATCTGGCAAAACTACCGGAAGGTGTTGAGGGCGTTGTCGGCGATTTGGAAACCGGAGCCGCTCTGGATGCGGCCTTCGTCGGCGTAGACAAGTTATTCCTCATTACCTCCAATGGAGAAACGGAAACAGCGCGTGGCCTGAATGCCGTGAAGGCTGCAACAGATGCAGGGGTAAAACATATCGTATTCCTGTCAGTCGGAAACCCAAACAAAGAACCTGCCATTCCTCACTATCTCGCCAAGCTGCCCATCGAAGCAGCTATTCGAGAAAGTGGCGCTGACTTCACCTTTTTAAGGTGTAATTTCTTTATGCAAACCGATCTGTCAATTATCCCCGTCATAAAGCAGCATGGCGTGTATTCCATGCCTATCGGCTCAATTGGCAATAACAGAGTCGACGCTCGCGATATCGCCGATTGCGCTGTGCGTGCGCTGACCGAAGATGGTCACGCAGGGGCTGAGTATCATCTGCATGGGCCCGACACCATTAACGGATCAATAGCTGGCGAAGTGTATGGGCGCCACTTTGGTCGCGAAGTGTTTTATGGCGGTGACGATGTTGATGCTTGGGGCAAGCCGGTAGAAGCCTTCCTGCCACCGTGGCTGCTCAGCTCACTAAAAGCGATGTTCTCGGCTCAACAACTGCATGGTGGTGTCGCCGATGCCGAAGCCGTTATCGCTTCCGAGGCTGCCGTCGGTCATCCATTACGAACATTTGATGCATTTGTGAAAGAACAGGTTTAACAGACTCAAACTACTCGGCCTCTATGAGCCAGTCATTAAGATAGCCCGCCATCGTGCGGGCTTTTTTTCGCCTGCCATACCATTCCAAATGGTAGCCAAAACCTCATGCCTTAACGTCTTAACTTAGCCCTAGGAAAAGCTCAGGAGTGAGCCGGCAGGGATCTGCCAGCAAGAGTGGGTCACAATGAACAAAGCGGGCAGCTTAAGGAGTAGTCGCAGTGCCAGCCGGAGGCGTTGCAGTGTTCCCAGGAGGGGTCGTAGAGACAGTCGGAGAACTCCCAATCAAAGCGTCCGCTTGATCGATCCAACCACCGCCCATCGCCTTATACACGTTGGTCGACGACGCCAGCACAGCCGCTCGTAATTCAGCAAGCACCAACTGGGCGGGGAATAATGTTTGCTGGGCTTGCAGCACAGTGGAGTAAGGGGTGTAGCCGGAATCATACTGCAACTTTGCAAGCTGCTCGTATTCCTCTAATGCAGCGACGAGTCGTTTCTGTGCTTCCAGCTGTTCACCTACTTTTAGGTTTGCGACCAGCGCATTATCGACATCTGCAAATGCACTTTGCACCGCAAGCTGATAACCTGCCACCGCTGCACGCTGAGCTGCTTCCGATTGTGCGACCTGACCGCTCACCGCACCAAAAGAAAAGATCGGACCTGCGATCTGACCGCCATAGTTCCACGCACGGTTGGAACCCTTAAATAGGTTAGACAAATTGGTGCTCGAATTCCCCAATGCTCCGGTAAGAGAAATCGTTGGGAAATAGAGTGCTTTGGCTGCGCCTATCTGGGCGTTGGCGGCGATCAATCCCTGCTCCGCCTGCAGCAAATCGGGACGCCTCTCGAGCAACGATGAAGGTAGGCCGGCAGGAACCTCGGGGTTCACCAATTCAGAGATCGACTTGCCACGCGGTATTGGACCCGGGTTTTGCCCCAGCAGCACCGACAATCCATTTTCTTGCTGAACGATCTGCGATTCGATCTGCGGAATCTGTGTTGCGGCGGTCTCGTATTGAGACTCCGACTGTGCGACGGTCATTTGGGACGTATATCCATATTCAAACTGAAGCTTATACAGCTTCATGGACTGCTCATAGGCAGACAGAGTGGACTGACTCACGGCCAGCTGCTCGTCCAAACCACGAAGAATGATATAACTGTTCGCCACTGTCGATACCAGCGTAAGAATCACACCACGACGAACCTCCTCTGTAGCAAGCATGTTGGCCTGGGCCGCCTCAGAAAGGCTTCTTACTCGACCCCATAAATCCAACTCCCAGCTGGCGGAAAGAAATGCCTGGTAAGTCTCCTGCTCATTCGGAATACCCGGAAACGCCTCAGATAATGCCGCGTCTCCCCTACGAGACTTTTCGCCGCTTGCACCATAGCCGATCTGTGGATAGAGCTCTGACCGTGCCTGAGTGACAATGCTAAGCGCCTGCTCGACGTTTGCTGCAGCGATCTTGACATCATAATTATTAGTCAGCGCAGTCGCTATAAGCTCATCAAGAACTGGGTCGCCAAATTGTGTCCACCATTCCGTATTTGCCGTATCACCGACTACCGCTGGCTCATAAAGAAATGCCTCGGGTATTTCCATATCGGGACGTTCATAGCTTGGACCAAGAGTACAACCCGACGTCACAATGAGTGACGCCGAGACTACCAACATACCGCAGTAAATACGGACTTGATTTAGCGCAGAGCTAAGGAAACGAATCAACAATGACAGAGGGCTAGTCATATCACTCTCCGTCTTTCGAAACTTTAGGATCAACAACTTCTTCTGAGCTCTCACTACCCGGTGGAGTTCCTGGCCCCTTATTCTTGCGTTCTGCGAAATTATCAAAGAGGTAAAATAACAAGGGTACGTAGAGCATCGCAAGCGTAGTCTCACCTATCATGCCGCCAATAATACCGGTGCCTATAGAGTGCCGTGCATTAGCCCCAGCACCCATTGCAAGCGCCATGGGCAAACAACCCGCCGCAAAGGCCAGCGAAGTCATAATAATAGGACGCAGACGCTGCTCCCCTGCAAGCACCGTCGCTTCCATAATCGTTTTTCCCTGCTTGCGGAAGTCGACCGCCGCCGAGACACGCAACACCGCATTCTTCGCACCGAGACCAATCAGCACCAGCAGGCCAATCTGAAAATACACATCATTCTCTAGGCCACGGGCCATAATCATTAGCAATGCGCCAAGAATGCCGAAGGGAACTGCAGACATAACGGCCCCCGGTAAAGTCCACGATTCGTATTGGGCGGCAAGAACCAGAAACACAATAATGAGGCCGAACGCAAAAGCAATCATCGAGGTGCCTCCGGATTGATTTTCCTCATAGGCAATGCCAGACCAACCATAGGCGTAACCATCTGGAAGCGATTCGTCGGCGATCGCCTCCATGGCTGCAATCGCTTGACCCGAGCTATAACCTTCTGCAGCGGTCGCATTAACCTTACTTGCGGGAAAGCCATTAAAATGCGGCAACATATCCGGACCGGAAACCCACTCAAGGCTTACCAGAGCAGACAAAGGAACCATGTCGCCGCTCATTGAACGGGTATAGAGGCGGAGCAAATCATCAGGGCTCTGCCTATACTGGGCATCCGATTGCAGAACCACCCACCAGACTCGACTGAATTGAGTAAACTGACTGGCTGTTATAGATCCAAATTGCGCCTGGATCGCGCTGTATACGTCCTGGATTGGAACATTGAGTAATGCGGCTTTTTCGCGATCAACATTAACTCGTAATTGTTGGGTGTTCGCTTGGAAGGTGGTGTTTACCCGGGTAAGTTCGGGTCGCTTGCTTGCAAGTTTAACGAAATCATTTGTAACTATACCTAGCTGAGCGGGGCTACCGCTGCCCATGTCCTGAATCCAAAACTCTACCCCACCAGTAGACCCAATTCCCGGGATTGGTGGTGGCGCGACCGGATAAATAATAGCCTCTTGAATGTTTTCAGTTTCCGCGGCCAGAGTCATCAGTACAGTACGAGCATTCTCTTTCTTGGCCGTCTCTACCGAGGCATAGCGCTCCTTGAAGTCGGTCAGCTTTATAAAGAATGCTCCTGCATTCGTCTTAAACCCACTGTCCAGCAGACTGTACCCGGTAATCATCGAGCGCGTTTCGACTCCAGGGATCTTCTCTAAGAGGGCATCAACCTCTTCCGCGACTGCTTGTGTCCGGTCCATGCTGGCTGCTTCGGGCATGATAATTGCCGCCATCACATAACCCTGATCTTCATTTGGGACAAAGGCTGTCGGTATAATTGAAAACAGGTGATAGATGCTGTACAGAAAAAAGGCCAAAAAGCATAGCGCTATTCCCGAACGCTTAATGACAAACTCTACGGCGTGCCCGAAACCACGAGTTGTTGAGTCTACTTTGCGATTAAACCAAGCAAAAAAACCGCGCTTTGGTGCGGGACTGTTCTTCAAAATCAGCGCGCACAGTGCTGGAGTAAGAGTAAGCGCAAAGAAACCCGAAATTGTTACCGAGACGACAATCACAATCGCAAATTGTTTGTAAAGCTGACCGGTAGTACCAGGCAAAAATGCTGCAGGGATAAATACCGAAGCCATCACCAGCACGATTGCAACCAGCGATGTTGCTATTTCATCCATGGATTTTATGGTGGCCTCTTTCGGCTGAAGACCGTGCTCATGCATATTCCGTTCGACATTCTCGACCACCACGATCGCGTCATCGACCACCATCCCAATGGCAAGAACCAAGCCAAACAGAGTAATCAGATTGATGGAAAAGCCGAGAGCCAGCATACCGGTGAAAGTACTAATCAACGCGACCACAATGGCAATCGTGCAGATGATTGTGGTGCGGAAACTCTGCAGAAACATAAACACCACCAGCACCACCAGCGCTATCGCCTCCGCCAGCGTGATTATGACTTCCTCAATAGACAATTTGACGAAGTCATTGGTATCCAGAGAGATATCGTATTGCAGCCCTTTAGGAAAACTTGACTGCATACTCTCCAACGTTTCTCTCACGGCCTTGGACACTTTAAGACCGTTGGCACCAGGCTGCAGATAGACAGCAATAAATGTCGCTTCTTTGCCATTCATCTTCGAATCAACAATATATTGCTGAAGCCCCACCTCAGCGCGAGCGACATCGCCTAATCTAACAATGGCACTGGTTTCCTGGTCAGCACGAAGAATAATGTTTTCATAATCGCGCGGGTCTGTGAAGGGCGACTGGGTTACGACAGGCACTGTCAGCTGCACATCGCCACCGTTTGGTCGCTGGCCGATTTGTCCTGCACCAAACAAAGCATTCTGATTGTTGACAGCTGTTGCGATGTCACTGGTGGTAATGTCCAAGGATGCCATACGATCGGGATTCATCCAGATTCGCATTGCCTGATCAGGAACGCCCATTATTTGTGCTTGTCCGGCACCGGGAATCCGCTTAAGTGCATCAAGCATATAAACGTTTGCATAGTTAGCGATATAATCGCTTGTGTAACGTTCGTCTTCAGCATACACCGCAATCAGCATCATGATGGATGAGGATTTCTTCTCAACGGATACACCCTGCTGTGTAACGATAGTCGGCAGCTGCGGCAATGCCAGATCGACTCGGTTTTGCACCTGCACTTGGGCGATATCAGGGTCAGTTTCAAGCGCAAAGTAAACGGTCAACGTAAGCCGGCCAGCGGCCGAACTTGACGATGTCATGTAGAGCATATTATCGACACCATTGATTTGCGCCTCAATGGGTGCGGCAACCGAATCTGCTAGCGTCTCGGAATCGGCACCCGGATAGGTCGCCGAAACATTTATCTGCACTGGAGTAATTGTAGGGTACTGCTGAACGGGCAGCACAGACATCGAAACTGCACCTGCCAAACAGAAGACTATCGCCACGACAGCGGCAAAAATAGGCCGCTCTATAAAGAATCGCGAAAACATATCAGATTACGGCCTACTTACTTAGTTGATGTTGATGAGGAGGAATCGGCATCTTTTGAAGCATCCGCAGCCTTAACAGTAACAAGCGTATCAGCTGCCAGGCGGATTGCGCCGTCGATGACAACCCGGTCGCCTTTGGACAAGCCCTCATCGATAAACCAATTATCTCCATTCCAATCACCTACCGTCACATAACGCAACTCGCTCTTATCGGATTTATTTATCACCCAGACAAATTGACCTTTTGCACTTTGCTGAACAGCTCGTTGAGGAACCACTATTGCATCAGGTCTGACTGCGCCAACGAGTTGTGTACGCACATACTGATTAGGGCGAAGAACACCATCAGGATTCTCAACCTCAGCGCGGATAAGAAATGTTCCTGTATCGGCATTATAGGAAGGATCGCTAAAATCAATTTGACCGCGATAAGGAAAGGTAGTGCCATCAACAAGTATTATCTCGACTGAGAATTCATCCTGTTCAGGCAGTGTAAGCTGCCCTTTTTTCTCCTCACCGAGGATACGTGCCAAAATATTTTCAGAGAGACTGAAGTTAATCCACATAGGTGAAAGCACAGAGACAGTAGTCAACTGTGAGTTCGCTGCATCAAGGTAAGTGCCATCCGCCACCGCAGATAAACTGCTCACTCCGTCTACAGGTGAAGTAATGGTGGCGTAGGATAAATTGAGTTGCGCGCTATAGAGATCAGCCTTTGCCTCTGCTACAGCCGCCGAGGCCTGCTCAAACTGACCTTGTGCGTCATCGAGGTTGCGCTGTGATAAAGCGTTTTGAGCAACCAACGGTTTTGTGCGTGCAAGATTTGCCCGCGCCACCCCGACGGATGCCTCGTAACGCGCCAATGCCGCATTAGCAGCGTCTACCTGCGCTTGAAATGGCTTTTTATCCATCTCAAAAAGAATATCGCCTTTTTTTACATTGGACCCTTCAATGTAAACGCGCGTATCAAGGAACCCCGACACGCGAGCTTGGATATTAACGCCCTGAGAGCTCTGAGTCTGAGCCACAAATTCAAGCGACACAGGCGTGTCTTTTGGAACAATTGTCATCGCGGTAACAGAAACGGGCTTCGTCGGCGCAGCCTGCTTGCCTTGTCCGCACGCTTGGAGCTGAAGTGTTGCAATAACTAGCAGCAATGGAAACCAAATGCACTTCAGCATTAGTCTTATCTCTCTTACCATGACGGGAAACCTGAGCTCTTAGGGTTGAAATTTTAACAGTTTTTTAGGGATGAGATACGCTAGGTTCGGTTATACGAAGCAAAAT
>JABIQA010000033.1 GCA_018699155.1 Chromatiales bacterium | reverse complement strand
TTAAATCGCGCAACAGCAACGTCCTCTGGGCCCTGCATGTCTGTCGCAACTGCAGGCACAAGATTCTTCACGATAAGGCGGGCCACGGAGGCATTGCCATCGGGAAACATTTTGACGTTCAGCAGGCTGTCGATGAATGCACCGGCGATGGATGCAGAGGTACGGGCCAGCCAGCCTAGCGATTTTATGCCGGGGCCACCCTGGGTGATGGCCTCCAGTACGCTGAGGTTCCAGCCGGACATGCCTGTATTGTGCACCAGTATTGAGTTCATCACCGGCAGCGATGTTTCGTCGAGCTTAACGCGATCAAGCAGGAAGCGGTTGTAACTAACGGTGTTGATGTATGTCCACGTTTTGCTGAGTGACATGTCATCTAAAAAGTCGCGCTTGCCGCCAAAGAAGTCGATGAACTTATCCTGTTCGCTACTGGGCAGGGGCAGGGTGCGCACATATTTTTCGTAGCCCTCGCCGCCGAATATCGTGGCTAACCAGTTGCCGGCCAATGTCGTATGACCATCAGGCCCGGGAAGCGAGATCCCATTCGGCTCTGTCATTTCACCTCCCAGAAATTGGTCAGCTGGTGTATTCGCGCCCATGCTGGTAACGAATCCCTCATCGATACCGATAGCGCGCATTAGGCTAGAAGCCGCTTTGCTATAGCTCTCCGGATTCATAAGGTTTTGTGCGCCCCCCAGGCTTAACATCATTCTGTCGCCCTGGTGGAACTCGTTGCGCTTGGCGTGGCCGCCGAAATCGTCGTGATTATCCATTATCACGATTCTGGCATCGGGCCCCATTTTCTTCTGGTAGAAATGGGCAGCGGCCAGGCCGCTCATGCCAGCGCCAACAACGACCAGATCGTAGTGTTCATCCAGAGGCTTGTATTGGGACGGCTTTTCACCGCGCCAGGCAAGCGCATGCGCCACTTCGAATGACCCCTCGTGGCTGCCCCGCATGCCGGTCAGAGTGGGTGGATAATAGGTTGGGGTCGTTGTCCCTGTGCTGGCATGCAGGCTCGCCCCATGGCTCTGCAGCAGCATGCCGCCTGCACCAATCGCAACACCATTCAAAAAATCCCGCCGCGTTACCTGTATGGCCAACTGTGATCTCCAAATGCTTTGCATGCTCTGTCATGTCACCCGACATGACATGATCTCTCTACCCTATATTATCGTGGGCGGAAAGTGGCCACCATGATGAAAGAGGCAGAACTTAATCAAAGCGGACGCGGGTCTGTATTAACGATAGTTTAATTGCCAGTACTTACGGCCCATTTTGGATGCTTCCAAGCATAGGTCGCGCTCATTGTTGGGGCTGAACATTACAGCAATCTCCGGATAAGTACGTTCAATGATTGAGAGGTGGTAGTGGCCTGATGATGAATGGCCGAACTCCATTCGTTTACAAAGTTAATTTGTCATACCTGTACCTAAAAAGTGTAAGCGAACCTAATAATTACTATTGGTAACCGCAATGCGTTGATCTGTTTTTATGCGCCTTTGGTCGTGCAAATTAATATTTAGGACCATGCTGTGTCGATAGAGGCGCGTCCGCTTTGATCAAGTTTTGCCTCTTTCATCATGGTGGCCACTTTCCGCCAACGATAATATTGAGTATCCGCAGTGTCGTGATCATGAACATTGCAGCCGATTATTAATAATTATTTCAATAGAGGTTATATCCGTATGAAAAATAAGATAAACGGCCTACAAAAATCTTTCATTGCCATTGCCGTATCCAGCGTGATGGCGCCCATGTCGGCGTATGCACAACTAGAGGAAGTCGTAGTTACCGCACAAAAACGCGAGCAGAACCTCCAGCATGTGCCCGTTGCTATAAGTGCAGTCACTGGAGAAATGCTTGAGAAAACCGGTATCAATACCATTACCCAACTCATACCCATGGTGCCCGGGCTCACTGGGTCGGATTACGGGCTTGCGCAAAATTCGTGGGCGATTCGCGGTATTAGCAGCAATGACGGGACCATTGGTTCAGAGCATTCGGTAGGTGTGTTTTTTGACGACGCCTATGTGGGCCGCAACATGTTTGCCACCGGTACGTTCTTCGACCTCAACCGTATTGAAGTGGTTAAGGGCCCGCAGGGCACTCTGTTTGGTCGCAACTCTTCTGCCGGGGCCATTAGTTTGATAAGTAACAAGCCCGGTGATGAGAATGATTTAAGGCTTGGAGTTGCCCTGGGTGACGAGGGGCAGGTACGGTATGAGGTTGTGGGTAATCTTGCTGTCAGTGATTCCTTTGCGTTGCGTCTCGCCTATCAGGGGCAGAAATGGGAAGGGATGTGGAAAGAAATCAACAGTGGTGAAGATATGTACACGGAAAGCGATACAGTGCGCCTTATGGCTCGCTGGAACGTAACTGATAACGTTGAAGCCCTATTTCGTGCCAACTACAGCAACGCCGAGACGAACTATACCAGTGCCGCGAACATTGCACTCAACGTCGCGGCGCCTGGGGTGGAGTATCCCGACAAGTTTGCACTCAACAATCCAAATTATGAGGAAGTCGAGGATGACGGTTTTGGGATACGTCTTATCTGGGATATCAATGATTCGCTGACATTGGTTTCTATTACTGATGCGCGCAGTGGAGAGGCCAGCTTTCATGAAGACGCCGATGGCACTGCAGATGATGCTGGCTTTGATGCCGCTTTTGGCCCGGTCACCGGCGGGCTCACAGTCCCCTTTGACA
>JABIQA010000128.1 GCA_018699155.1 Chromatiales bacterium | reverse complement strand
CAGTTTTCTCAAACACTTCAATCAGTAGCTTACCGTTACCGTAACCTTCTTCAACATGAATCTCCATGCGCTCGCAAACAGCAACAAGGTAATCACGATCACGCAGTTTCGCTGCATCCAAATCAGGATTAAATTGCATTACTGATTCTTCAATCGACATGCGCTTAAACGGCTGCGACAAATCGTAGTCGCGCCCGTCATAGGTCACGGTAGTAGTGCCGAGCACCGCCTCGGAAACCCCGCGGAACATCGTTTCCAGCAGGTCCATGAGCACCTGCTCATCGGCATAGGCCATATACAGTTCGAGCATAGTGAACTCAGGGTTGTGCCGCGTCGACACACCCTCATTGCGGAAGCTGCGGTTAATTTCGTACACCCGTTCAAAACCGCCAACCACCAAACGCTTGAGATATAACTCAGGTGCAACACGCAAATAGAACTCAGCATCCAGAGCGTTGTGATGAGTCACGAAAGGCCGCGCCACAGCGCCGCCAGGAATGGCATGCATCATCGGCGTTTCAACTTCAAGAAACTCCATGGAATCCAGATACGAACGAATATACTTCACTATCTGCGAGCGACGCGTAAACACCGTACGCGAGTCTTCGCTCATAATGAGGTCAACATAGCGTTGCCGATAACGAGTTTCTTGATCAGAAAGCCCATGGAACTTATCCGGCAATGGCCGCAATGATTTCGTTAGCAGACGCAACTCAGAAACCTTAACCGACAACTCGCCGGTCTTAGTGCGGAACAACACACCGCGCGCCCAGATGATGTCGCCCAGATCCCAGGTTTTAAAACTTTTATAAACGTCTTCGCCCACTGCAGCGCGCTGAATAAACAACTGCAACTTGCCGCTGCGATC
This sequence comes from Chromatiales bacterium, assembly GCA_018699155.1. Classification (GTDB taxonomy): domain Bacteria; phylum Pseudomonadota; class Gammaproteobacteria; order Steroidobacterales; genus JABIQA01. The sequence goes on along the minus strand of JABIQA010000128.1, from coordinate 4,017 downwards.
CTGATAGGTGGCAAAACTCGCCTTACCCATAATGCGACGGGTCATCATACGACCACCAACCTGAACTTCAATGGCCCCCTCTTCGAGCAACTCATTGCTGTGCTCAGTGTAGATGGCCTGGACCTGGCCAGCCAGCGTGTTACGCCGGAACTCATTCGGGAAACCAAAGCCCTGCTCTCGCAGCGCAGTAAGTTTCTGGCGACGCTCAGCAACCAGCTTGTTTTCATCAATGGGTGTGTTGTTATTATCAGACATAATTATAAAGTCTACAGGCCCTGTTTCAGGCTGGCTTCAATAAATTGATTCAAAGAACCGTTTAGCACGGCATCGGTGTTACCGGTTTCAACGCCGGTGCGTAAATCTTTAATACGGGATTGATCGAGCACATACGAACGAATCTGGCTGCCCCAGCCAATATCCGATTTAGAATCTTCCACGGTCTTCATCTCAGCATTACGCATCTGCTGTTCATGCTCATAAAGCTTGGCCTTCAACTGCTTCATCGCGGTATCGCGGTTTTTATGCTGCGAACGATCATTCTGACACTGCACCACAATATTGGTCGGCAAATGGGTAATACGCACCGCTGATTCAGTTTTATTCACATGCTGACCACCCGCACCACTTGCACGGTACACGTCAACGCGCAAATCGGCGGGATTAATTTCAATTTCAATGTCGTCATCAACTTCGGGAGCCACGAAAACGGCTGAGAAAGAGGTATGCCGACGATTACCTGAATCAAATGGTGATTTACGCACTAAGCGATGCACGCCAATTTCGGTTCGCAACCAGCCAAACGCGTACTCGCCTTTGATGTGCACGGTAGCACTCTTAATACCGGCGACATCTCCGGCGGAGGCCTCAATGAGTTCCGCCTCAAAACCGTTTTGCTCTGCCCAGCGCAGATACATACGCAGTAACATTTCGGCCCAGTCCTGCGCCTCGGTGCCACCGGAACCGGCCTGTATATCGAGAAACGCGCTCGCAGAATCCGCCGGGCCGGAAAACATCCGCTGAAATTCCAGCTTTTCAATTTCGGTTTTAAGGGCATCAAGATCTGTGAGAACGCTGTTCAGCGTAGCCTGATCATCTTCTTCTTCAGCCAACTGAAGCAACTCGAAGCCATCGTCAATTAAGCTGTCGGCCTGGCCCAAGAAAAGCACGATTTTTTCGAGCACAGATCGCTCTTTGTTGAGCCCCTCTGCGCGCGCCGGATCTGCCCAAACTTCGGGGTCTTCAAGCTCCTGATTAACGAGCTCTAAACGTTCCTGCTTGCCTTCGAAGTCAAAGATACCCCCTCAACGCAGCAGTGCGTTCGCGAAGGTCGGTCAGGCTGGATTTAATCTGCGCCGTTTCCATAATTCGTCGGTAATCCATAAATATGTAAAGAATAGCGATGCTAGTCGGATTGAATATGTTCCACAACCAGCTGCAGCTTGCGACGCCCGCGGAATTCGTTCACATCCAGTCGATAGGCCATGCGATACAGCCCGTCACTGCCGCCACTCTGCCTGCGAGGGAGCTCATCGCGGTTGAAGGCAATGGCATCGATCTCGGCACCGCCGCCCTTTGGCTCAAGCGTCAACTTAAGGTGCCGCGCACCCACCACACGCTTATCAACCACTCTGAAACGGTTGTCAAATAAGGGTTCCGGAAATGCCTGGCCCCAGGGGCCGGCATTGCGCAGCGTTTCGGCCAATGGCAAGTTGAGCTCTGCGGCTGCCAGTTCGCCATCAGACCACAGCGTGTCGACATCGGTAATTTGTTCATGATGCAACTCCACAGCGGCGTCAAACGCCTGCATAAATGGCTTTAATCTATCCGACTGCAAAGTCAGACCCGCAGCCATCGCATGACCGCCAAACCGATCGATCATGTGCGGATGTTGCGCATTCACTTCGGCCAATACGTCACGCAGATGCACCCCCTTAACGGAACGCCCCGAACCTTTCAGCTCGCTGCTGCCGATGTCGGCCGGTGCAAAAGCAATGGAAGGGCGCTTGACCCTATCGCGAATTTTGGTGGCCACCAGACCGACAATGCCCTGATGCCATTGCTCATCGAACAGGCAATAACCCCAATGAGCGCCGGTGCCAAGTTTGGCATCGAGCTTATCGAGCAACTGCACCGCATCTTCCTGCATTTGATCCTGCAGACCACGACGCTCCTTGTTGAGCTCATCAAGTCGAACCGCCATCTCTCTGGCCGATGCGGCATCAGGGGCCAACAAGCAATCGATGCCCAAAGACATATCGTCCAATCGGCCGGCTGCGTTCAATCGCGGCGCAATACCAAAGCCGATGTCCGAAGCAACCGCGGCCTTAGCGTTGCGGTTGGCAGAATCGAATAAAGCGAAAATTCCAGGGCGGGACAGCCCACTGCGAATACGGGCCAGGCCCTGAGAAACAAGCACCCGATTATTGTGGTCCAACGGCACTAGATCCGCCACCGTGCCGAGCGCGACTAGATCCAGACAGCTCACCGCGGCAGTCTTAGCTGTTTCAGCTGAAATAACACCCACTCCCGCTAATGCCTTGCCCAATGCCGCCATCACGTAAAATGCCACGCCTACGCCTGCCAAATACTTACTCGGAAATTCATTGCTCGGCGCATTCGGATTCACAATCGCCACAGCTGCCGGCAACTGCTCACCCGGCAAGTGGTGATCCGTAACCACCACATCAATGCCCAGCTCATTCGCTCGGGCTACGCCATCGATACTGCTAATGCCGTTGTCCACAGTAATAATCACGTCAGGCTGCAACTTTGCCGCCTCTTCGGTAATACCTGCAGACAAGCCGTAACCGAATTTGAAGCGGTCAGGCACCATGTAACTCACGTCTTTATAACCAAAAGCCTGAAGACACTGCATCATCACAGCAGTAGCAGTGGCGCCATCAGCATCGAAGTCACCCAGAATCAGCACCTTCTCGCGGTTCTGCTGGGCTTTAAGCAAACGGGCCACAGCATCTTCTATGCCGCCCAGCCGGCTTACCGGAATCATATTAGCCAGTCCGAGCTGTAAACTGGCCGCATCGACCCCGCGCGCAGCGTAGATCCGGCGCAATGCTGCCGATAACTCCAGCGGCAACTCACCCCCTGTGCCTGCATCTCTGCGGCGTATTTCTATACTCACGACTTAATCCTTTACGATTTCTTTCAAAAGATGCCACCAAGTGTGCCGACGATGCTTTTATTGTTCTAGTATGCACATATGCAGCTTACTCTAGACAAAGATATTGTTATCCAATCCTGGTCACCGGGCGAACTGCGCGTTAACGATACGCTCATTAATTGCAATTGCCTGATTCATGGCAAGCAAGTGTTCAAGCATTGGCAACCCGCTCCATTGAGCGAAATGACGCGCGATGACTTTGCCGCCGCATTCGAACTTAAGCCCGAAATCATTCTATTGGGCACCGGTGCGACTCAACTGTTTCCGAGCATCGAACTCATTACCTTGATCATGCAGCAAGGCATTGCCTTCGAGGCGATGGATACGGCGGCAGCTTGCCGTACCTTTAACGTGCTCAACGGCGAATCACGCTCAGTGGTTGCCACATTGCTGGTCTGAGAAAGCTCCCGAAAAAGCCATCAGGAGCGTGGCAAATAGTTGACTGGATTCACCGGCTTACCGTTCTTGCGAATCTCGAAATGCAGCAGTACCTCACCGGCATTAGTCTCCCCCATGAGTGCAATTTTCTGCCCACTGCTGACACGGTCACCTTCCTTCACCAGCAGCTCGGAATTAAATCCATAGGCGCTGAGGTAAGTATTGTTATGCTTAATAATTAATAGATTACCGTAGCCTTTTAAAGCGCTACCGGCATAGACAACGCTGCCGGCGGACGAGGCATTTATAGGCTGCCCATAGCGACCACCAATGTTGATGCCCGAGTCCGTTTTAATGGTTTTTTTGTAGCCGGCAATCACCTTACCCTGCGTCGGCCATCGCCAGCCGGACACGCTTTGCTCCGGTGGTGGCGTGTATGTTGGGAGCGGTTTCGATGGGGT
>JABIQA010000078.1 GCA_018699155.1 Chromatiales bacterium | reverse complement strand
GCGCCGCCTGAGCCAGAAATAGTGGCGCCTTTAAATTACTGCCAACCAGGTCATGCCACTGGGCTTCGGTAACCGTGCCTAGCGGGGTGGGGTAAAACGATGACGCATTATTGACTAGAATGTCGAGTTGACCGGTTTTATCAGTAACTGTTTTAACCAGTGCGTTGAGTTCATCGATATTCAATAGATCAGCTTGTGCAGTAAATGCGGAGCCCGCACGCAAACCATTGAGTGAATCAGCCAGTTCCTGTGCTGGTTTTTCCGAGCTGCGGTAGTGAATAGCGATACTTGCACCATGCTGATGCAGCGTTCTGGCCATGCATTCGCCAAGCCGCTTTCCCGCGCCGGTAATAAGTGCCCACTTGCCGTTCAGGTTCGTCTCAGGAATAGTCAATTCAGTACCTTTTGTTCTATGCAGGTTTAAGTTCTAGTTGAGGGTAAGATTACACTAGTGAGCATGTCCAACCAATTACCCGATCCCGATTTGCCAGCAACTGAGCATAGCGCTCGACTGGTTGCGCTGATTCAGCAAGAGATTGCTGCTGCTGGCGGCTGGTTGTCGTTTAGTGAGTACATGCGTTTGGCGTTATATGCGCCAGGCCTTGGCTACTATCAGGCCGGTGCCGCTAAGTTTGGCGAGCAGGGAGATTTTGTCACTGCACCTGAGATATCAGCACTGTTTTCAGCATGTCTCGCGGGGCAGGTTGCGGAAGTGCTGGTTAAAACCGGCTGTCGCACGGTTTTGGAGCTGGGTGCAGGCAGTGGACTGATGGCTGCAGACATGCTGTTGGAGCTACAGCGCTTGCAAGAATTGCCTCAGCGTTACTTGATTCTCGAGCCATCGCCCGATCTGCGTGAGCGCCAGCAGCATCTGCTGCAGCAGCGGGTTCCTGATCTTTTGGATCGGGTAGTCTGGTTGGATAGCTTGCCTGAGCAGGGCTTTAGCGGCGTGGTTGTGGCTAATGAGGTTCTGGATGCTCTGCCAGTATCGCGTTTTGAGTTTGGCAGTTCGGGTGCTCTTGAGTTGGGCGTTAGCCAGGAAGGTGCGGGGTTGTCGGTTGCTTCGCGGCCAGTAAAAGGCGCGCTAAAGGACTTTACAGGCAGGCTTGCCTCGATGGTTGATTTGCCGGCTGGTTATCGTTCCGAAGTGTGTTTCGCCGCATCCGGGCTTATCCATAGTCTGGGTGGCTTGTTGGATAAGGGTGCTGTATTTCTTATCGATTATGGCTTGTCCCAAGCAGAGTTTTACTCTGCGGAGCGCAGTGATGGCACCATGCGCTGTCACTACCGTCATCATGTGCACAACGATCCATTGTTGTATCCGGGCATTCAGGACATTACTGCATGGGTGGATTTTACTCGAGTCGGCGAGGCAGCTTTGCAGGCCGGGTTAAATGTTGCTGCGTACACAACTCAGGCGCATTTTTTGTTACACAGCGGAATCACTGCGCAGCTTGAGCTTCGGCAGACAGACTCAGCAGTTAGTAATGCACAGATGTCTGCACAGGTGCAGAAGTTGACCTTGCCTGGGGAAATGGGCGAGGTCTTTAAAGTCATGCTGTTGACCACAGACGATGTTTTGCCGTCCACCGGGTTTCAGGGGCGTGATCTGCGAGTAAAGTTGTAGGAGCGGGAAAAAGGGTGTTCTCCGAGATGCATGTCCTTCTCTATTTGCGTTAAAGTCGCCACACCATTATTTGTATTTCTATTGAGCAGGGCTTGCTGTGGGTTGGATCGAGACCGTTTTATTGGCGTTAGTGCAGGGCTTAACCGAGTTTCTGCCGATCTCCAGTTCTGCACACCTTATTCTTGTGCCGCAGTTTTTTGATTGGCCGGATCAGGGTCTGGCTTTTGATGTCGCCGTGCACTTTGGCACCCTGTCTGCGGTGCTCTGGTATTTTCGTCATGAGGTATTGGAAATACTGCGTGCGTGGTTTGCCTCATTGGTGGGCAGGGCAGCCACCATCGACAATGGTGAAGCGAATGCTCGTTTGGGCTGGGCGATTTTGATCGCCACCATTCCTGTGGGGCTTGCTGGCCTAATACTTCACGATTTTATTGGTGAGAGTTTGCGCAGTCCGCTAGTCATCGCAGCTACTACCGCTGTATTTGGTGTCCTGCTGTGGGTGTTTGACCGTAAAGGCGGTGTTGGCGGTGACGAATATGCGATGACCTGGCGCACGGTGGTGTTAATTGGTCTTGCGCAGGCTGTGGCATTGATACCGGGCACTTCGCGTTCGGGTATTACTATTACTGCCGGTTTGGCTATGGGCTTGTCTCGTAAGGCGGCAGCGCGGTTTTCGTTTTTAATTTCTATTCCTGTGATTACGCTGGCTGCAGGTTTAGAGACCGTTAACCTCGTTGAGGCGGGTGAAGCGGTTAATTGGCTGCTGCTGTTCCTGGGTGTCGGTGTTTCGGCGGTGAGCGCGTATCTTTGTATAAAAGTGTTTTTAAGCGCGCTCGACCGGCTCAGTATGTTCCCTTTTATGGTTTACCGTTTGGTTCTTTCCGGCATCTTGTTGTGGGTTTTCCTCTGACGCCACACAGCTTTTTCGGTTTAGGGTTGTGCTGCGCCTTGTGCGTATGCCCACCTAAATGAAGCTTATCCGATGCAATTAAAGGCTATGCCTGCCGCGCTTCCTTAAATTCTTTTATGGCAAGTGTTCGCAAACTGCGGATGCGTTCACCTATTGCTTTGCCTTGATATTCAGCTTCGACATCATTTGCTGAAATAGCCGCTGTTACCGCATGTATTTCCCGCAGGTAGTCTGCGGCCGGATAGGGCAAATTCTCTAAACCAGTTCGTCCGCGTATGTCGGCTTCGCAGGCTAGCAGCAGTTGGACAAAGCGCTCCGGTTTGCGGAAGGCATCCACTGTCTCCAGTACGTTTAATGCAGTGGCAGGGCGTAATTCCAGCGCTCGATGAACTCGCAGGTGTTCTTTGGCAACATGGGCCGCCAATTCACGGTATCGATTGGGTATGGCAAGTCGTTCACAGAGCTCTTTAATGAGATGTACGCTGCGCGCTTCATGACCGTGATGGGTCGGCCACTCTGCTTCTGGCGTAGCGCCTTTGCCTAAGTCGTGCGTTAGTGCAGCAAATCGGGTTACCGGATCTGAGCTCAGCAATGCGGCTTGTTGAAGAGTCAACAAGGTGTGAATGCCGGTATCAATTTCCGGATGCCACCGCGGCGGCTGTGGTACTCCAAATAAGCAATCAATTTCTGGGAACAATACAGACAGGGCATCGCAGTTGCGCAGCAGTTCAAAGTAATAATCGGGGTTGTCTGTTTGCAGCGCTTTTTCGGTCTCTACCCAAACGCGTTCAGGTGTGAGTGAGTTCAGCTCGCCGCTTTTTGTGATTAGCCGCATCAGTTCCATGGTTTCAGGCGCCACGCTAAAGCCTAAGTGTTTAAAGCGGGCCGCGAAGCGCGCAACGCGGAGTACCCTCAGCGGGTCTTCACGGAAAGCGTCTGACACGTGACGAATAGTTTTGGCTTCTATGTCGGCTGCGCCGCCATAAGGGTCTACTAGGCTGCCATCGGGCATTTCCGCAATCGCATTAATTGTGAGGTCGCGACGGAGTAAGTCTTCCTCGAGCGTCACGTCTTCTCCGGCGTAAACATCGAAGCCGGTATAGCCGGGGCCGGTTTTTTTTTCGGTCCGCGCCAATGCGTGCTCTTCCTTGCTTTTTGGGTGCAGGAAAACCGGAAAGCTTTTGCCAACCTGTTGATAGCCAGCGCTAATCATTGCTTCAGGATTTGCCCCAACAACAACCCAATCCCGCTCTTTCACGGGAAGTCCGAGCAGTTGATCGCGCACTGCGCCGCCGACAAGGTAAATGTTCATGGGGAGATTGTAGCGCTAAACGCTGCTTGATGAATGCGCTGTCGATGAGATCGCACTGAGTTTATGAGGAGCGTGGGCTTGGGATGTAAATTGGGGCCCGACTGTATGCAGCCGGGCCCCGGGTAGGTGCTGCCGTTTTAGCGTATTTGCAGCAATATTGTGCGGTTATCACGAGCGATCCTCAGCATTAGCACGGACTGCCCTTCAGCCGCCGCAGTGAGATCCTGAGTTGATGTAACGCGAATGCGGTTGACTGAAGTAATCACATCATTGGGACGCAGGCCATTCATCGCAGCTTCGCTGTTCGGCTCGACGCTGTTGACCAGAACAGCATCGTTGACGAATGAGTCAGCGTTACCTTTGTAGTTACTGAACTCAGCGCCCTGCAAGCCGGGATGGATGTCGACAGCATTAGCGATACTAATGCTATCAATGCTGCCAAGGGTTGCAGTGAATGATCGTTTTTTGCCATCGCGAAGCACAGTGAGCTTGACCTCATCACCGCTGCGTTTCAGTCCAACTGAGTTGCGGAGGTCGGCAGCACCTTCAATCTTTTCGTTATCAATTTTGATGACGACATCGCCAACCTCTAGGCCTGCCTTTTCTGCTGCCGATTCGGGGACGATCTCCTGAATTAATGCGCCGTCGGTGTTTTTCATTCCATAGGCTTCAGCAGATTCTTTTGTGAAATCAGAAATACTAACGCCCAAAAGACCCCTGCGAACTTCGCCAAATTCCACCAGTTGATCCATAACCGAGCGGGCCATGTTGGCGGGAATGGCGAAACCAATACCAATGTTGCCGCCACTTCGGCTGAAGATGGCTGAATTAATGCCAAGCAGTTCGCCGTTCATGTCCACCAGAGCGCCACCAGAGTTGCCGGGGTTTATCGCTGCGTCGGTTTGGATGAAGTCTTCATAGCCACCCCGGTTTATTCCGGTGCGACCAAGTTGGCTGATAATGCCTGAGGTGACAGAATGGTTGAGGCCAAAGGGGTTGCCAATGGCTAAGACAAAGTCGCCCACTTTGGCTTTGTCCGAGTCAGCAAAGTTCATTTCGGTCAGGTTCTTCGGGTCATCAACTTTAATAAGCGCAATGTCGGTGCCAGCATCTGAGCCTATGACCTTGGCATCCAAGGTGCGGCCATCAGTGAGTGTGATGAGAATTTCATCCGCATTGTCGACGACGTGGTGATTAGTCAGGATGAACCCTTCCTTGGCGTCAACAATGACCCCGGATCCGGCGCTGCGAACCTTTCGTTCGCCCCGTTCGCCCCGTTCGCCGCCCGGAGGTGCGCCGAAAAATCGCTCGAAGAACGGGTCATCCATTAATGGGTTGCGCGGGGCAGTCACCGTTCCCTGGATTGCGATGCTGACCACCGCCGGAGCAGTTTTGTCGACCAGCGGCGCCAGTGTGGGCGAGCCTTGGCTCATGAGTTCGGGAACCACCGCCTGTGCTTGGGCGGCGATAAGTGCGGTGAGTAGACTGGTGAGAATAAGTAAGGATTTAGGTGCTGGGAGAGATGAAAGGATGTGTGATTTCATATTGATAGCTAATGCCTTCTGTTTCGGGTTCAGTGGATGGGTATCCGAATGGAGCGTTTTAACAACCAGTATGGGTGTTCCTTTGGTTGATTACATTCTTATTAGGTTGACACGCTTGCGGGTGTTTAAGTTCCGGCAGCCTTCCGGCACTGCGGCTTCGCGCAGCGATGTGATCGAGATACTGTGGCCGGCATGTGGCAGGTTTTCCTAAGTGACTGATTCCAAAGACTGTGGATAAGCTGTGGAAAAGCTCTGGATTAGCTGTTAGTGGTATAAACACAAGATGTTGTGGTTATGGTCGATCGGTCTCATGCGGTAAGTACGCAAAAAAAGTGCTGCTTAATTTGCTCTATATTTCTGTAAGCTATTGAAATTATTATTTAAAGTGTTATTTATCCACAGAGAAAAAAATCTTGACAGTCACCGGCTACCGGCATAATGTAGTTTGGCGCTGACACAATATCTAGTGTCTGTACGTTGTTGAGAATTATGGCACGGGTTTTTGCCGGGGGGCTGTTAAGGAAAACACTTGCAACATGCTGTTCCAGTTGTTTTTTCTTCTTTTTTCTGCTGCTCTACAACATTGTAAATTATGTGGTCCTATGGCTAAAGCCGGGGATTATTAGTATTTAGCTGCCGGACAAGGGTTGTTTGTCCGGACGCCTGAACCGACCGGGGGAAGTTTTAAATGAGTCTTCAAGCATGAGTACCGCAGTGGAAAAATTAAAAGGTAGTAATCAGGCAATTGGGTTCCAGGCTGCATCTGCCGATATCTGGGATATGAAATATCGCTTGAAGTCTAAACATGGCGAGATCATCGATGAAACGATGGACGACACCTATCGCCGAGTGGCTCGCGCTTTGGCAGATGTAGAGAAAGAAGAAGATCGCGAAAAATGGTATCAATCGTTTCATTGGGCGCTGAGTTCCGGAGCGATTCCAGCCGGCCGGATTATTTCCAACGCCGGTGCGCGGGACCATAAGCCTGCTACCTCAACTATCAACTGCACCGTTTCCGGCACTGTCGTCGATTCAATGAACGATATTTTGGGCAAAGTGCATGAAGCAGGCTTGACACTAAAAGCAGGTTGCGGAATTGGTTATGAATTTTCAACTCTTCGTCCGAAGGGTGCGTATGTGTCGGGTGCCGGAGCATTAACGTCCGGCCCGCTGTCATTTATGGATATCTACGACAAGATGTGTTTCACCGTGTCGTCCGCCGGCGGTCGCCGTGGTGCACAGATGGGGACATTTGACGTTGGTCACCCCGACGTCATGGATTTTGTTAAAGCAAAACGCGAAGACGGACGTTTGCGTCAGTTCAATTTATCGTTGCTCATCACCGATGGCTTTATGCAGGCGGTGCGTGACAAAAAAGATTGGACGTTGGTGTTTCCGCTGGATAAGAAAATACTCGATAGCGAAGAAATTGATCTTAATGACCCATCTCAGATTGTCTGGCGTGACTGGCCAACCACCAGTGGCTATGTCACCAACGACTCAGATCAAGTGGCGTGCAAGGTATACAAGACTATCCCGGCTGAGCGTTTGTGGGATCTCATCATGTCGTCAACCTACGATTTTGCTGAGCCTGGTTTTGTTCTGATCGATAAAGTTAATCAGATGAACAACAACTGGTTCGATGAGAACATTCGTGCTACCAACCCTTGCGGCGAACAGCCTCTGCCGCCGTATGGTTCGTGTTTGCTGGGTTCGGTGAATCTTACCCGTTTTGTTGAAGGCTCATTTACCGATAAAGCGGTGTTTGATTGGGAAGGCTTCCGCGAAGTGGTTAGTGTTTTTACCCGAATGCTCGATAACGTGGTCGAAATCAACGGTCTGCCTTTAGAAAATCAGCGTAAAGAGATTGTGCGTAAACGTCGTCATGGTATGGGCTTTCTTGGTCTTGGTTCGGCGATCACGATGTTGCAGATGAAGTATGGCAGCCCGCAATCAGTAGAGTTCACTGAGAAGGTCGCTCGTGAGTTGGCAGTTGATGGCTGGCAAGCAGCGCT
>JABIQA010000035.1 GCA_018699155.1 Chromatiales bacterium | reverse complement strand
GAAGTTTGTGCTGATGGATGGACCTCCGTATGCAAACGGCCCTATTCATATTGGCCATGCGGTAAATAAAGTGCTTAAGGACATCGTCGTTAAGTCGCGCACTTTGGCAGGCTTTGATGCGCCTTATATTCCCGGTTGGGATTGTCACGGTTTGCCGATTGAGCTGCAGGTTGAAAAGAAGAAAGGCAAGGTCGGGCATAAACTTAATGCCACCGAGTTCCGCCAGGCTTGCCGTGAGTATGCGATGCGTCAGGTGGACGGTCAGCGTGAAGACTTTAAGCGCCTTGGCGTATTGGCCGATTGGGATAATCCCTATCTAACGCTCGATCCACAGTTTGAAGCGAATCAGGTGCGTGGTTTTAAGAAGATCATTGAAAATGGGCATCTGTATCGTGGCTATAAGCCAGTCCATTGGTGTCTCGATTGTCGTTCAGCACTTGCCGAGGCTGAGGTTGAGTATCAGGACAAGCAATCGGTGGCTATCGATGTGCGTTTCCCTGTAGCTAAACCCGATGAGCTTTATTTTTGTTTGGTCGATGCATTAGCCGGGGCTGAGCTTGATCGAAAAGATTGCAAAGTATCGATTCCGATCTGGACTACCACTGCCTGGACTCTGCCCGCCAATCAGGCTGTGGCATTGAATCCTGAATTGCCGTATGTGCTGCTTGAAACCACCATAAATGATGAGGTCGAAAGGCTGGTTCTGGCGGAAGGACTTGCCTCTGAAGCGTTACAGCGTTTTGGTGCTCAAGATACTCATGTGCTAGCGACTTTTCCGGGTTTGGCGCTTGAGGGCTTGCAGCTTAATCACCCTTTTTACGATCGACTTGTTCCGGTAGTGACCGGCGAGCACGTCACTCTGGATGCCGGTACAGGCGCAGTGCATATTGCCCCCGGTCATGGTCAGGAGGATTTTGCTGTAGGCGTGCAATATGACTTGCCGCTCGATAACCCTGTGGCAGGTGACGGCGTGTATCTCGAAAGCACCGGTATTTTTGGTGGCCAGTATATCTATAAAGCTGCGAAGGACATTGTTCAGCTGCTTGAGGATCAGCACCGTTTGTTGCATCAGGTTGCTTTTACTCACAGCTTTCCGCATTGCTGGCGTCATAAAACGCCACTCATTTTTCGTGCGACACCGCAATGGTTTGTTAGCCTTGACCAAAACGGTTTACGCAAGCAAGCATTAAAAGCAATCGGCGGAGTTCAGTGGATTCCGGAATGGGGTGAGCAGCGCATTGAGGGCATGGTTTCGGGCCGTCCGGACTGGTGTATTTCGCGGCAACGTACTTGGGGTGTTCCGCTACCGTTATTTGTGCAAAAAGAAACGGGCGAGTTGCATCCTGATACTCCGGCTTTGTTGGATGCTATTGCGGATAAAATGGATACCGGGGGTATCGATGCCTGGTTTGATGCGGACCCTGCCGAGTTTCTGGGCGCTACCGCAGATGATTACGAGCGCACTACCGACACAATGGATGTTTGGATGGACTCGGGCATGGTGCATCACTGCGTTACGAGCAGTCGTGATGAATTGGTTTACCCGGCCGACCTTTACCTGGAAGGCTCCGATCAGCATCGTGGTTGGTTCCAAAGCTCATTGCTTAGCTCAGTAGCTATGAATGGCACTGCGCCATACAAGCAGGTATTGACTCATGGCTTCACAGTCGATGAGAAAGGCCACAAAATGTCCAAGTCGCTGGGCAATACCGTGGCTCCGCAGACCGTTGCGAATAGCCTCGGTGCCGACGTCCTACGCTTATGGGTTTCCGCGACCGACTATCGTGGCGAGATGACGGTATCGGATGAAATACTGAAGCGTGTTGCTGATTCATACCGGCGTATGCGCAACACGATGCGCTTTCTGTTGGGTAATCTGGATGGGTTTGATCCTTCAGTAAACCTTCTCGACGTTGATGAGTTGGTTGAGTTAGATAAATGGGCTGTACAGCGCATAGCGCAGCTGCAGGAATCGGTTTTATCGGCATACGAAGCTTACGAATTTCATCGTGCCTATCAGTTACTGCATAACTTCTGCGTAGTTGAGTTGGGTGGCTTTTATCTCGATATTATTAAAGACCGTGTTTACACGACGGGAGCCGACAGCCATCCCCGGCGTTCGGCTCAGTCAGCCATGTATCATATAAGCGAAGCGATGGTTCGTTTGCTGGCTCCGATTCTAAGTTTTACTGCTGAAGAGATCTGGGTGTTGTTGCCAGGCGAGCGGGAGGCTTCAGTTTTCTATGATCAGTTTTATAATATCCCTGTCGTGGCCGGGCAACATATCGATTGGAGCAGCCTGATCATAGTGCGTGAGGGCGTTTCAAAGGCTCTTGAAGAGCAGCGTGCTGCCGGGACCTTGGGCTCAGGCTTAGAGGCAGATGTTACCGTCTACACCGATGGTGCAATTAAAGCGGCGCTTGAGAGCGTAGCTGAAGAATTACGGTTTGTGTTTATCACGTCGGAGGCTCGCGTTGTCGATGCGGTAAAAAAGCCATCCGGTGCTAAAGAATTCGACGGCTTCTCGGTAAGCGTAGCGAGCAGTAGTGCGGAGAAATGCAGCCGTTGCTGGCATCGACGTCCGGATGTCGGCAGCGTCGCTGGTCATGAATCGATTTGCGGCCGTTGTGCTGATAACGTCGATGGTTCAGGAGAGGTTCGTCACTATGCATGATGTCAATGGAAATGCTCAGGCCGATCGCCGGACTGATACGGAGACTATTTCCGGGCGTGATTCATTACGTTGGTTGTGGCTCGTTGGTGCAGTCATTGTGCTCGATCAACTCACCAAGTGGCTTATTGTCGACAGCTTTCAGTTGTATCAGCGAATTAGTGTTGTTCCTTTTTTTGATCTTGTGCGTTTACACAACACCGGTGCCGCTTTCAGCTTGTTTGCCGATGCGTCCGGCTGGCAGCGCTGGTTTTTTACCGGTCTCGCAACCATTATCAGTGGCGTGATTTTATGGTGGCAGTGGCACTTGCCCAGAGAGCGCCATCGTGTGTTGTCATTGGGCCTAGCACTGGTGCTTGCCGGCGCAATTGGTAACGTTATCGACCGTATGGTCTACGGCCATGTTATTGATTTTTTGTTGATCTATATTGGTGAGTACGCATGGCCTGCGTTTAATGTGGCCGACTCGGCAATTACTGTTGGTGTCACTTTGGTGATTTGGGATCACCTGTTTCTTGAAAAGAAGCGTGGCGGTCGTCGGGCTGCCGATCTTGAAGGCAAGGATCGACGCTCTACCGATCGCTAGGCATTGCTGAACTTAGCTCATCTTATTTGCTGATGTCATCTTCTGCATTTTTCGTTGACGTTCCTTGCAGCAATATCTTGTATTCAGCTTTTCTGAGTGGTCGCCAATAGCCAACCTTGATTGATCCCGCAGTCTCCGGATATTCGCATAATGAAACTGCGCGTGCGTGAGCTGTCCAGGCGCTGCGGCCTGTGTCTGCGCTACTCACTATTTCATAGTGATGCCGCTGGGTTCTTCCTGTATCGCTTTTCTCGTTTATGGTCTTATTGTTGTTTTCTGTGCAAAGCAGATCGCTGTTTTTGTAAACCAGGTACACCTCATATGAGCCTTCACTGCGCTCGACGCGTTCCAGTTTTCTGATAGTCGGATCAAATGAGGGCGCGTGCTCGTTAAGCAGACTGATTCCCCGCTCGATACCCACTTCGGCCAGCATGAAGCTGTGAGCGCGTCTTTGTTGGTTATCAACCAAACGGAAATTTACAATAGAACGGTCGTTGCCATTAATGGCAATAAGCGTCAATGTCGTCAATATAATGAGGCAGGCGACCAGTGCAATTCCTGTTGACCTCTCAAACCCAGAAACTCGTCCTCTCATGTCGGCGGCGTACTTCCCGGGGAGTTGGAGTCGCTCCCCAGAGGGGCATCGGGTGGTTCGGATGCCGGTAGATTTTTCAAAGCAATGATACGTGAGGCTTTGTGTTCGAGCGTCTCTGTGCCATGAGCGCCTAAGGCAGTTAGCGTAACGCGCGCTAACAGGGGATGGCCATCAATGATGTTTTTCCATACAAGCGAGCCTGTGCGTAGATATGCAAAACTTACTTCGAATTCGGAGATGCCCTGCATGACCATTTCGTTGCGCATGGTGGCGTTGCTGCCGAGTGCCCAGCGACGGAGTTCGGGGAGGCCGGTCAGTGAATTGTCGCTTAGATAATAGCTGTGTATGAGCAGCTGGAAGTTCTCTGGGTTATGCATCCCAGTAGTGTCGGGTGCACTGTTTTTATGCAGATACCCCCAGCGATGGTCAGTGTGTATTTGCACATACCTCGGGTCGGGAGCCGCTGGTGCTGCCGATGCATGTCGCAGCGTGAGCCGGTCGGCCCCGTCGATGCTGTCGGGATTATTCATGCACGGTGCTAAGCTGCCATTAAGCTCGATAGCTTGTATTAACTGCACTGCCCATGCTGTGACATCATTGTTGCGGCAGTAGATGACTCCTGAGTTGCCCGTTACCAGATGCCGTGGGTCATTGTGTAGCCCCCAGAAGTTAGCCATGCGTAAGTCGTGGCTAATAATGTCGAGTGCAAATGTTGCGCTTTCCTGTATATGCAGTTGCACGTTAGCCTGGCTTTCTATGCGACGGATGTTGGCGTAAAGACTTAAGCTACCGGCCACCAAAAATAATCCGATGCTTGTTGAAATGAGCACTTCGACCAGCGAGACGCCGCTCTGAGATCGTTGCGTTTGGCAACAATTCAGATTCATGGGCTGAGTGGCTTCGAAATCTGCACGGGCATTGATACCGAAATGGTGTGGTTGTTCTCTAGCGCTCTTCGAACCAGAATCCGGCCGCCGCCATTATTATCAGAATGCAGGGCGATATTGAACCGCCCGTCAGTCGTGGCAATGGCCTCGCTGGTCAGCCCTCCGTTACTGCCCAGCAGCACCGCTGTATTCCGTGCTGCTTCGATAGTCTGTGCTTGCTGATTAGCAGCAATTAGAAGCTGTTGTCGATGAACACCCATTTCAGCCATGCCCAGCGACCCGATCGACATGATCGTTACAGCAATCAGGCAGTCGAGCAGACCGCTACCGCGTTGAGCTAATGACATCCGCCGGTCTCTGTGTTCTGTGCTTTGGTTAGGGTGGTTTTTCCTGTGTAGCTCACAATAACTTTGAGATGAGCTGCCGGTTGCCCGCTGCAGAAATTGATGCTGCCGTTGGTTGCGCGCAGATGCTGTTGAAAAACAAATTTCTGTCTGTTGGCATTAATGCGAATTGCTGAATCATTGATAACGTATTCGCGCAGTATTTTGGTTTTATTTGCGGTGATATTAAACACTGCCCAGCCGCTGTTCCAGTCGCTGCCGCAAGAGATTTTTTCTCCGCGCGGGCACACAATTATCTGCTCACCGTTACTGGCGGCGGTTTCTCTTGCGAAACGCACGGCGTCGATAAAGGCATTGCTGTGAGCTCGTTGTTGCGCTCCGGTGGCGAGGTTTATTAGTGACGGGAGTGCTGATGCAGAAAGTATTGCCAGAATGGCAACAGCAGCGCTCAGCTCCGGAAGCGAGTACCCGTGAGCTCGCGGGGGAATAGCTGACCAATAGATGGCTGAATGGCGCATTATTTTCTTCATTAAGGGGCTATTGTCTTACTAACAATCTTCAGCAGCGATAGTCATTTATCGCACTTTGCTCATGAAACTAACGACAAAGATGAAACAAGTGGGCTGCATTAGTTTTGCAGCGCCGGTGCCGGTGGGGCTAGAATCACCAATCAGCAATGGGTAGCAATACCCATCTTTATCGCAGCACTCGGGGGAGCCTGCATTGGGTTTACAACAAGAATTAGAGACGCGTCTGCGTGATAAGGGAGTTCGTCCAACACGGCAGCGTTTGGAGATTGGTGAATTATTGCTCGCCATACCGCGCCATATGTCTGCGGAACAGATACTCAGGGAGCTTAGACAGAAGGGGAGTCGTCTTTCTAAAGCCACCGTCTATAACACTTTAAACCTGTTATCGAAGGAAGGTATTGTTCGCGAGATTGCTGTTGACCCTGAGCGGATGTTCTATGATTCGACGGCACACCCGCATCATCATTTTTACAACGTTGATACCGGTG
>JABIQA010000083.1 GCA_018699155.1 Chromatiales bacterium | reverse complement strand
TGTCGAATGAGATGGGACGCTGCAGGCGTAGAAAGTAATCCGTCTTTGCCGATAATTAACTTACCGATAGCATTGGCAGCGGCAATTTGAATAATGGTTTGTATGGCTTCGGGGTTAAAGAAGCGTCCGTCACCACCGATCACCAAAGCAGAGCCCGCTGGCAGCTTAAGGGTGTTGAATACAGCCTGAACATAGGTTTCAAGATAATGAGGCTGGCGGATGACAGCGACTTTCTTGCGCAGGCCTGCGGTGCCTGGCTTCTGATCCTTAAATGCTGTGCAATTTACCGTCTGGATGTTAGTTTCTGTACTCATATTTTCCGAACATAGCAGTAGTGAAGCCCTATGCTATAGTCAAACGATGCGGGTAGATAGTTATATAGTTCCTCAGTATGTGTTTAAGCCTCAGAGCTTTGGTGGGCTCATGATGCTGTATGAGGCCAACTTCATTAAGCTTGATCAGTTGTTCAATAAGCAGCGTTTTGAACCCGGTGAATACGTGTCTTCTGTGCGTGATGACTGCCCGTTGTATTTGCAGATTCTTGATCTCACTCGCTTTACCTGCAGCTTTCGTCTCACTTACCGCTTTGAGCAAGGTGATGACTTAGTGGCCGACCCCGACCTGTTGGGACGTATCTATTACGATGCCAAAATGGTTGAGGTGAAGGGATGGTCTGTGCATCATCGGCATGAGGCCATAGTGAATATTGCTAGCACGCTGCAGGGCCGAGGTAGCAACATTGAGCGTCGCTGGGTCTACAACATGATGCTCAGTAAATGGCTCGAATATCTACTCGATCAGCAGCACCATTTTACGTTATAGCTGTATATGCGTCGCTCGGCATCAGGCTTAAGTTAAGCCCAAAAACCCTAGGTTGTTACCATGCAATCGCTTCAATGCGTATTGCTCTGCACGCGAGAGTTACCTGCCGATAGCAATTGGCTAATCGGCGGCAGGACCGTTTCAGTTGGCGGCGTTGGTTAACAGAACGACCGAGTATGCGCCAATTCAGGGGCTATGCTGCCATAGGAATACTGGAATCTGCTCAGTGCTGATCCGGGCTTGAATCGCTCCTGACTAGTTCAGCAGGGCTGAGCTTTTCACTACAGTTGTAGGTGCTTTAGGTGGCATAGCTGCGTAGTCTGTGACAATTTCTACAGCTTGCTCCAACAACACATCAGGCATTTCAGAACTTTCCAGCTCTTCATTGTTTTCTAACAAGCTTTCGCCATTTGCTTGTCTGCGTTCATTTTCGCGGACCAGTCGGTCATCTCGGCGACGCGCCTGTTCGGTGCGGCGGGTTTCGATATTCAAGGAGACGCTGTTTTGCGAGCGTATTTCATTGGCAGCATCGACGTTCTTCATTAGAAATGCGTAGTCGGCATTGTCGGCTGCACGCAATGCTTGTGCTTCACGTAAGCTTTGCAGGTCGGGCTGAACCGAGCCGAACTCCTCAAACCGCGCAGAGCGAATCTGATCCCAAGGCAGGGCCCCGGGGCGAGAGCTTTCGCCAGTGCGTTTAGTATCGATTGCCGAGGGCAACTCGATGTCGGGAATAACGCCGCGGTTCTGGGTGCTGCCACCATTGACCCGATAGTATTTGCCGATAGTGAGTGTGAGTTGCCCGAGGCCAGGGTCACTGGCAACTCGGGTGTACTGATCAAGGTCATAGAGATTCTGCACAGTGCCTTTGCCAAAGGTCTGTTGACCTACCACTAAGCCACGGCCGTAATCTTGAATAGCCGCAGCAAAGATCTCTGAGGCTGATGCACTATATCTATCAACCAGAACCACCAGAGGCCCTGAGTAGCTAATGCTTGGTTCAGGATCATCAAGCACCTCGATCCGACCGCTGGTATCACGCAGCTGCACCATAGGTCCGGCGTTAATAAACAAACCACTTAATGCAGTGGCTTCCGATAAATGCCCGCCACCATTGCCGCGGAGATCCATCACCAGCGCGGCAATACCTTCTTTTTCTAATTCGAGAATCAGCTTGCGGACATCGCGGGTAGTACTGACGTAGTCTTTGTCACCACGCGAGCGCGCTTCAAAATCCATATAAAAACTTGGCACCGAAATAACGCCGACTTTGGTCTTAACGCCATCGCGCTCAGTTTCAATAATTTCGCTCTTTGCTGCGCGTTCTTCGAGTTTAACTTTGTCGCGAACCAGCTCTAGGATTACTTCCTGATCGCCAGGCATAGAGTCGGCACCCAAAATCTGTAAGCGCACCGTGGTGCCGCTTTCGCCACGAATGAGTTGCACGACATCATCGAGCTCCCAGCCTATAACATCGACTAGTTCGCCACTTTCTTGCTGCCCGACTGCAGTAATGCGATCGTTCGGCTGCAGCTTGCCATCAATTGCAGCGGGACCGCCGGGGATGATGTTAATAATGGTGACGTAATCTTCTTCGAGCTGGAGTGATGCGCCAATGCCTTGATACGAAAGGCTCATAGCAATGCGGTATTCCTCAGAATTGCGTGGCGACATATAGCTGGAATGTGGGTCGAGCGTATGGGTAAATGCATTGAGAAAGTTTTCAATAACCTCGTCTGAGTCAATGTCATTAATGCGCTCTAGCAAACGGTTGTAACGTTTGTCTAGGACCTCTGCGGTTTCACCCCAGGTTTTTTCTGCGAGCATTAGGCTTATGGCATCGTTCTTCATGCGCTGCCGCCACAGGTTTTGCAGCTCAGCCTCGGAGGTTGCCCAGGGAAGGTCTTCGCGATCAAACAAATACGTTTCATCGATGCTGAAATCAGGCTCTTCATTCAGCGATTGAATAATGTAGTTCAGGTTTTGTTGCGCCCGCAGTCGGTAAATTCTGAAGATATCGAACACAGGCTCCATATCATTGTTGCGCAGCGTGTCATCCATGGTGTCGCGATAGCGCTGGAAGTATTCGATATCGCTGGCAAGAAAATAGTGTTTATTGCTATCGAGCGATTTGATGAAATTATCCAGCAGGTCGCGGGAGAGTTCATCATCAATAGCTGTGCGGGAGTAGTGCGCCCGTTCGGCAAAACGTGTCACCATTCGTGATGCTTGCGTATGTCTGGTGCTGCTTTCAAGTGTGGCCGGTGCTTCGACAGCTACCGGTTGGACAGCTGTTGCCCAGCTGACTGCGTTCTGATTGCCCAGCAGGGGGGCAACGATAATCGCTGTCAGTAATGCGGTCTTCTGTATACGAATTAATAATTGATGCATTGAGTCTGCTACTTGAATCGCTAAAGGGATATATGCACTATGGCAGCCACAAACGAGCGTAGTTCAGATTATTGCAGCAATCGATGATGAATCCTACACAAAATAGCACCTCAGCCCGCAGCGAAAACAATGCTTCCGTCGATTTGAACATGCGGCCAGTCACCGTATTGCTCGGCATAGTGATGGGTACCGTAGGGGCTGTTGCAAGTGGGCTGTTGTTTGTTTGTCTTATATTCTGGATATTAAAAGACGAATACCCGCGCCTGAGTGCCGAGATTCCGACACTGGTAGTGGCTACCAGCATGTTTACCTGCTTGTCATTGTTCGCCAGTTTGAGCTTTTACGGGTCCCTGAAAAGTCGACCATGGCGACATATCACTATGTTTTTCCTCTGGGCAGGTATTGCGATTGTTGGTTGGTACTTTTGGCCTGAGTAATTGCCGTTTTTTATGACTGAACATTACCAATATTAACGAATTGCGCCACCTGCCCAGACTTTGGCAGCTTTATTCGGCGCGCTGTCCGAATCGTAGGGGTCGTTGCACGATGCATCCAGATCGTTTTGCAGGCTTAAGTCGCTGGTGTCTAGAGACGCTGCGAGCGAATCTATGGATAGATTGAGTGATTCAGCTTCTTCGACAGTGGTGGACTCAAGGACAACCCGCCCATTGCCTTTGTCGACCATTCTAAAACTGCCCTTGGTGTAATTTCCGCTGGTCTCTGTCTTGTCTATCCGTGACATTATTTTGCTCCTGACTTATATCCGTATATCTTCAGTTCGCGACCTGCTTTACGTCGAGCTAGTCTGTAATTATATAGCATAAGCCCCTAATTTGACAAGGTTTGATGGCTCGCTGCTTAGCTGCGCTTCTGCAGTGCTACTCGCCAAACGAGAGCCATCATGGGTGCAGCTAGCAGCAAAAACCATGCAGCAGGCTGTGCCTGAAGAGCATCGCTGTAGATGCTGAAGAAAAACCCCATTATGCCGAAGTTTCCTTCGTAGGGGCCAATCAGCCAGTTGCCACCGGTGTAGATGGCGAATGGAATGATGATTGTGCTTAAAAGCACCATTTGAACCCAGGAGGGGATTTTTCGAAACATATGTGAAGCCGCCTTGTGAGCCGTGTGCGGCAATTCTCGCACGCAGCCCGGGGTTTGCAAGCCTTATGGGTTATTTAGACGCGGAACGATTAAGGCGCCGTGCCATTTGTCGGCTGCCGCGGAAACGGGCGATACCGATGGCTGCTGCGGCATGTATCGCCGCACCTGCGCCGAGCAGTGCGTAGGGAATAAGCCAGCTCCAGCCCGGTAGATATAGAGCAGACAATAGCGCCAACAAGCCGGCAAGTAGATAAATGTATGGAATAAGTGTGTAGAGGGCGCGTGGCAACCATATTATCTCCAAGGGAAAATGCTGCAGATTACGCAGCAGTTTTGATGGAATAAGGTTTAGCGATAATCGCTTTGTTTTGCTTGTCATAGAGGCCGCCTTTAGGTCTATATGATCAGCTAAACAACGGTCGGTTGATGTGATGCCTATCACAGGTTGCGAGAGCGAGTGCCGCTATAAAAGTGCGCTGAATATCCCGAGTAGACAGCCAGTAATCTGCTTCTATCTCAGCTTATGTTCGATACACTAAATGTAAAATTAATCTAAGGATACAAAAGCCCAGCCTAGTGCTGGGCTTTTTGTATCCTTGTCAGGGCAACTTAAGCAGCTGGCTTACGCCGCACTGTTTTAGCTTGAAAGTGAAGTTATGAGTCCATCTCTTCGGCTACGCGTTCTTCCGCCAGGTCGATAAACTTAAACTGCAACTTGCCTAGTGAAACCATGTCGCCGTTATGCAGCTGATGCGCGCATTCTATTTTCTTGGAGTTGACGATGAGACCATTACGGCTATTGAGGTCTTCAATGCAAGCACCATTTTTATCGCTGAGGATTCTGGCATGCACCCGACTCATAAATTCGTTAGCGACCTGAATATCGTTTTCAGGACCGCGACCAATGGTCATCGAGTTCTTATACAGCGGGTACTTCAGCCGTTGGTCGCCGATTAAAAGTAGAATTCGGTTAACATCGAAGGGAACCGGTGTCTTATCTTCAGCATTTTCTTCAGAGTAAGCGCTTTTGCCCAGCGTCGACTGGAGTCTTTCGATTTCCTGACCCATAAACTTAATAGTGTTTTGCAGCTGACTGATTTCCTGCTTCTGCTGCAAGAGCATATCGACCGGAGAGCCCTTCATGTTGGCGGGGTTAAGTCCAGCACCAGAGGTTCGGCTTTGTCTTATACGCGCGATACTTGCTCGCGCGATATCTGTGCTTGGGGTGAATTTGCGGCTCAGACTTACTGATTTGAGGTTAGTCGATGGAAAAACTGGCAATGGTGAACAGTCTGTAGGGTCGTCATCTTTGAGAATGCGCCGCATACGCTGCAATTTATTTAGATTTTCGGACATATTAATACGACCCTGAAGTTAACAATCTGAAGGAATTTCTATGAACCCTTTCACTCTTTTTAACTTTTTTTATGCTACTCACAGTAAAGCTTTAAAATTGTGAACCAGTTCACACTTTCGCTATACCGCCTTGAAATATGCGCTGTCGATTCGGATGCCCAACCAATAGGTGGATGCTGCTTGGTGGGTGCGGGGTATTGACGAATGGCTTCAGTTGTCCCCGCAGGGCTCACAAGGTGTTGTGATAGGCTGCGGTGTCTTTCTGCCATCTGAGTCCGAAGCAGCGGCCGACTCCAGGGCCGAGATCACAGGACAGCCCAAGGACGGAGCTGGTCTGGTCGGTAGCAACGCAAACCCAGAAGATATAACGGATATTGCCTTCTATTATTCGCTCGGCTACACCCGGTCGGGCCATCATTATCGATAACTCATTGACGCTGCGATTCGCGTTTCAAACGATGGAAACAGTCTGTTAACAAGGTCTTTTGTTGGGAAAGCATTGAGTGAGCTAGAGCCAGGACGGGTTCCTGCCGATCGATGCCTGTTGCCAAGTCTTTGGTTTGTTCAATCCCCGGGGAGAGGGCGCAAGCAAGGGAGGCAAAAGAGAGTTGGATGCTTTGATTTAAATAACATCAAAGGAATCTCTCTCCTCCTCTAAACCGTCTGGGTCCGGGTGGATAATGATTTCACAGTTCGGGTAGGCCGCTTGAATTTTTTCTTCGACGCTATCGAGAATTTTATGCGTGCCGAGCAGCGATAATTTAGGATCTAGCTCCAGATGAAACTGAATAAAAAATATCGATCCGGACGATCGGGTGCGCAGGTCATGAAAGCCCCTTACAGCTGGATGCTGTTCGGCAATTTCACGAATTTTGAAGCGATGTTTATCCCCAATCTCATGGTCCAGCAGAATGGCTAAAGACTTGCGTGCGATGCCCCACGTGCCCCAGAGAATATAGCCGGCAATAATAATACCCACCAGCGGGTCGATAATTGGCAGATTGGTGTAAGCGGATACCGGAAGCGCCACAGCAACCCCAAGATTTACCGCGAGATCGGTTTTGTAATGCATCGCATCGGCGGCAATGGCAACCGAACCGGTTTGCCTAACCACAAAGCGCTGGTAGGTGAGCAATGCCAAGGTAAGCAATACCGAAGCAAGCATGACAATAACGCCGACCGAGATTTCCTGAGGTGGTCGAGGATGAATAAAACGTTGCAGAGCCTCATAGCAAACAAATACGCCTGACCCGGCAATAATCAAAGACTGTACGAACGCCGCGAGTCCTTCAGCCTTGCCGTGCCCGAATCGATGTTCGCCATCTGCTGGAGCCAGCGCATACCAGACAGCAAAGAAAGTGATTGCGGAGGCCAGCACATCCAGCGCGGAGTCGACTAACGAACTGAGCACCGACACCGATGATGTGGCCATCCACGCCCAGACCTTTGCGACGACGAGGGTTACCGCGACACTCAGCGAAGCGAATGTTGCCGACCGTGTTAGAGCATTATTTGATAAACCTGATTTCATTCTTTTCATGATAGCGAAACACTGATGCAGTGACTATGTGTAGTGGTTGTAAATAGGCTCTTCTTGATGAGTTTTTGTGAAGCTTCTGCAGAATAGTTGAAATAGGCAGGAGAAGTGCAAATCCAAGAGAATTGGTTTCTGGCGTGTAGAATGGACCTGATTCTACTAGGCAAGCAAGCCTAGAGGAATTGCAGCGGAAGTATGGAGTAGCTCAATTGTATTTAGAGGTCGTTTACCTTGAATGATCAGAACGCTCGGTACGGGCCAGTTTTATTGGCTATAGGCGTTAGTCGTCTTAATATGAGTGTGTTTCTCCTCTCGGCATTCGCCGGAATGATGCTAAATACATTCATCAGCGTTGTTCAGCCCTACATCCTTAACGTGAATTTGGCGCTGCCGGTGGCCGAGCAGGGGCGGATTAGTGGTGAGATGGTCTTTTACGGTGAGGTGGTCATCCTTCTGCTAAGTGCCGCAATCGGGATGTTTACTGACAAGCTAGGGCGTCGTGGTATGTATGCCGCTGGTTTTGTCATTATGGCAATAGGCTACAGCCTTTATGGCTTTGTTGATTCGGTTGGTAGCTTGGCCGCCGTTCGGGTATTTCTCGCCATCGCTGTTTCCATTATTAATGTAATGATTGCAACGGTGCAGGCCGATTATCCCAAGGAAGAGTCGCGTGGCAAGTTAGTCGGACTGACCGGGGTTGTTATAGGTTTGGGTGCCGTGCTGATCGGTGTGGGGCTTGCACGACTGCCTTTTTGGTTTGTCGGAGC